>JANXYY010000049.1 GCA_025355805.1 Actinomycetes bacterium | reverse complement strand
GCGGGCAGCGACGCAATAGCGACATCGCTGGTGTTAGCGAAAGTACTCGCTGACCGGCAGGTGGATTTTGTGCTCTGCGGAACCGAATCAACCGACGCTCGGATGGCCGTAGTGCCGGCGATGCTCGCGGAGCGTCTCGGCTGGCCACAACTTACTTTTGCTGGCGCGATCGAGGTGGACGAGGCGGCGCGGATCGTGCGAATTAAACGAATTACTGATGATGGCGTCGAGAGCATGGAAGCACCGATGCCTTGCGTGGTTAGCGTTAACGAAAAAATCAATGAACCACGATATCCATCGTTCAAAAACATCATGTCTGCTAAAAAGAAGCCGGTGCAAACCCTCACCTTGTCTGAAATCGGAATTGAGCCGAGTCAGGTAGGAGCGGTCGGCGCTTGGACAGAGGTAACAAATTTTCAGGTGCTACCCGCCCGCGGTGCAGGGATTAAGGTCACCGACGATGGCACTGGTGGAGAGCAACTTGTTGCTTTCCTCACCTCGAAGAAATTGGTCTGAAATGGCGGAAATACTTATTTTGGTAGATCAGATCGACGGACGCCTCACCCGCGCTTCAACCGAGTTGGTCACTATCTCCAAACGTCTTGGCTCACCGGTGGCCTTTGTCGTTGGCACCGGTGCAGAATCACATTTGAGCGAATTTGGGGTGATGAAAATATTTCGTGGGTCTGCTCCTGAGTTCGAAGTCCATCCGGTTGCCCCTGTCGTTGATGCCCTAGCCCTGCTCGTCGCTCAACTTTCGCCCTCCGCAATCCTGATCGCATCAAGTGCGAAAGGTAAAGAAATTGCTGGACGTTTAGCTGTGCGAATTGGCTCTGGAGTTATCACCGACGCAATCGAAATATCTTCAGAATTGGTTGCGACCCAATCGGTGTTTGGCGGCTCAACGCTTGTACATTCTCGAGTCACTCACGGGGTGCCAATCATAACTTTGGCACCAAACGCAGTTGAACCTATGGCGTCTCCAGCCGAGCCGATAATTGAAGATCTTGAAGTGAGATTCACCCAGTCCACAACCTCAGCCCGGATCACTTCGCGCGAACCTGCAAAAAAAGGTGGCCGACCAGAGTTGGGTGAGGCAGCAATTGTCGTTTCAGGCGGCCGCGGAACTAGCGGAGATTTTGCCGCAGTTGAGGCGCTCGCGGATGTGCTGGGAGCGGCCGTTGGAGCATCGCGCGCCGCGGTAGATGCTGGCTGGTATCCGCACACGTTGCAAGTGGGCCAGACGGGGAAAACGGTTAGCCCGCAGTTATATATTGCCTGTGGGATCTCGGGCGCGATTCAACATCGAGCGGGAATGCAGACGAGTAAGACGATCGTCGCGGTCAACAAGGATCCTGAGGCGCCGATTTTTGAGATCGCTGATTTTGGAGTCGTGGGCGACCTATTTGCCGTGTTGCCGCAAGCCACTGCAGCGATCAACGCTCGCAAGGGATAATTGAGTTGACCGCATACCTGGATCACGCCGCAACAACACCGATGGCACCGGTGGCCATTGAGGCTTTGGTTCGCGAACTCAGCCGAGTTGGAAATGCCTCAAGTCTGCACGCCGCAGGTCGGGAAGCTAGGAAAGTTGTCGAAGATGGACGTGAAGCGATTGCCTTAGCAGCCGGCGCGCGTCCCAATGATGTGATCTTCACGAGTGGCGGCACCGAGGCGGATAATCTCGCGATAAAAGGGCTGTACTGGTCACGCCGTAAGGCGGATCCACGACGCAAACGCATTCTGGCGACGGCGGTTGAACATCATGCCGTTCTGGATCCGGTGCAATGGTTGGTGGAAAGTGAGGGTGCCGAAGTATTTTGGATTCCAGTGGATTCGATTGCGCGAATTAATATCGCGGCGTTGCGCAAGGAAGTGCAACGGGATCCAGAATCAATCGCATTGATAACTGCCATGAGCGCCAACAATGAGGTTGGCACTCTGCAACCGATCGATGAAGTTGTTGCCATTGCCGCTGAATACGGGATTCCCGTCCATTCGGATTCTGTCCAACTTTTTGGCAAGGTGCCATTTGACTTCCAGACGAGCGGTCTTTCATGCGTCACCCTGAGTGCTCATAAGATCGGGGGGCCTGTTGGGATAGGCGCACTCCTCGTCAAACGCGGCGTCGATTTAGTCCCCGTGCTACATGGCGGTGGGCAAGAGCGTGATGTTAGAAGCGGTACTTTAGATCCTCCAGCGATTGCCTCATTTGCTGCTGCAGCTGAAAGTGCTGTGACCCACATGCACGAGGAAGAAATCCGCTTGCGGGCGCTAAGAGACGATTTGGCTTCGCAAGTGGTGAAGTTAATCCCAGATGCGATAGTTAACGGCGATTCAGAATCGAGCGGGAGACTTCCTGGAATTGCCCATTTCACGTTTCCGGGAGCGGAGGGCAACGCACTCCTCCTCTTGTTGGATGCTCAAGGCGTTCAATGTTCGACGGGCTCTGCTTGTAGTGCGGGTGTACCAAGACCAAGCCACGTGCTCCTCGCTATGGGTATGACAGAAGGAGAAGCGCGATCTTCGTTGCGATTTTCATTGGGGCGTACGTCCACGCAGGCGGATGTGGACGCGGTGGTGCGGGTGATCGTGCCCGTCGTCGAACGCGCTAGATTGGCGGCCC
>JANXYY010000039.1 GCA_025355805.1 Actinomycetes bacterium | reverse complement strand
GGTGAGTTGCGCTGCTTCGTGTTCGTTTGGAATCAAGTAGTCGGTTAAAGCCAAGAGTTCGGCCGTCAACTTAGTCGCCGGGGCGGGGTTGAGAATTGTTGTTGCGCCCGACTCCTTCGCAATCTCAAAAAGTGTGACTACGGAGGCCATCGGCGTCTCCAGTTGCGCCATGACAATATCCCCCGGCCGTGCGCGGAGCAGTCTGGGATCTGCTGCGTAGTTCGCGCCTGCGACAATTACGATGTTGTTCTCGCCGCGGTCATCAACGCTGATCAGTGCCACGCCGGTCGCGAGTTCTTCGCAACCAATAATGGAACTGCCATCAATACCTTCATGCTTGACGATTTCGATTAAAGAGCGTCCATAATCGTCGGCTCCTACCGCGCCGATCATGGAAACTGCGGCGCCTGCTCGAGCAGCCGCGATCGCTTGATTCAATCCCTTGCCACCGGGTGTCGTCAGGAAATGCGTCCCATGACGGGTCTCGCCAGGTTTGGGAAGCTGATCGACGTAAACCACCAGGTCTACGTTGAGACTGCCGAAGACATGTACTCGCGCCAAGGGACCTCCCGCTCTTGCCAAGCAGAGTAGCGAATACTCTGCGCATATGGACCAAGCCCAAGATTTCCTCGCAGACTTGAGTACGGCTCTTGGGCTCGACGCGATTTTGATCACTGACCCGTCAGTCTTGGTTTCCTACTCGCGGGATCAGGCCCCGACCGCAACAAATGGCCGGCCGATTGCACTTCTTTTCGCGCGCGCGGAAGCGGAAGTTGCCATTGCGTTGAAGACTGCAAACGCTGCAGGCGTAGCCGTAGTGCCTCGCGGTGCGGGAAGCGGTCTTGCCGGGGGTGCGAACGCCATTGATGGATCGCTCATCATCTCGCTTGAACGGATGAACGCCATATTGGAAATTGATTCCGTTGATCGAATTGCTCGAGTTGAACCTGGCCTGGTCAACCTGGATCTTGATAAAGCCGTTAGCGAATATGGGCTTGCGTATTTGCCTGATCCAGCCAGTCGCGACTGGTCGACGATCGGCGGAAACGTATCAACCAATGCCGGTGGCATGTGTTGTCTAAAATATGGGGTCACCGGCGATCACATTCTCGCGTTGAGTGTTGCTCTTGCATCGGGTGAAGTCATCAGAGTTGGGACACGAACTTTAAAGGGCGTTGTTGGTCTTGATCTACTTCACTTATTTGTTGGGGCCGAGGGGACACTCGGGATCGTAACCGAGATAACTGTACGTCTTGCCGATCGACGGATTGAGCGCGCAACCTTGGTCGCTAATTTTGATTCAATTGGAGACGCTGCGCGAGCTGCGAGTGCGATCAGAGCAGGCGGAACTTCGCCTTCGGTACTTGAAATTATGGATCGAACCACACTCGCCGCAGTCGAGGCCTGGCACCCGATGGGACTCACTCAATCCACCGCGCTCGTAATTGCACAGTTTGATACCGAGATCGATTCTGCAAGTCAGATCGCGGTCACCGCTTGCCTTGCAAATGGTGCGATCGATGCAGTCGCCTCAACAGATCCGGCCGACTCCGCGGATCTTTTAGCCGCCCGCAAAATGGCATATCCAGCCCTTGAACGTTTAGGCGCGGTACTGCTGGATGATGTATGCGTCCCATTATCGAAGATCGCTGAATTGGTGGTTGGGGTCGAAAGGATTGCCCTGGCAAACGAGGTAATGATCGGAATGTTTGGCCACGCGGGCGATGGAAATATGCATCCGACGATTGTTTATGAGCGTGGGGATGAATTAGCGGTCGCAAAGGTGAATACGGCTTTCCGCGAGATCATCGCCTTAACTCATTCGTTAGGTGGTACTGCCAGCGGTGAGCATGGAATCGGCTCGATTAAATGTTCTGCCGCCGAGTTTGAACTTGGTGATCGGATTGTTGGATTGCAGCGACAGATAAAGAGTGTTTTCGATCCCAACTCGATCATGAACCCTGGTCGCAAATTTTCACTTGGCTAACGGCGCGCTCGCACCCGATTAATTAAGCCAACGCGGCGCAATATCTCCCGTACAGACTGCTGCCAGTTCCGCCGCCCCCATTGCGCCGGGTTCAGGAACGTCGGCAAGTCTAAATTGTCCAAACTGCTCGCGTTTAGCCGCGTAAATCAAGGGATTGTGAATCCAGCCGCCACCGATTGATACCTCATTTTGCGGGCCGACTTCGGCTTCGATTGTTGCCAACATATCTTTGCCAAATGCGATTAAATCTTCCACCGCGATGCGCCAAAGGACTTCGGGCGTGACTTCGTCATCGAGATCGTGGACGGTCACGCCGTGGTA
>JANXYY010000016.1 GCA_025355805.1 Actinomycetes bacterium | reverse complement strand
TATGTAATCCTCGGCCACTCTTTCGGCGGACTCATTGCTCGAGCATTCACAAAGAAGAATCTCTCCAGTGTGAGCGGATTACTTCTCGCCGAAAGCGTCGATCCGTCGGATCGAACCACCGGAAAGTATTGGCGCGAAGCAGGCCACTCCGTCAACATGCCACTGAGCCAATCTGCAACCGGTGGTGGTCCAAGAATCGGTCAACGCCCGCTTCTGGTTTTGAGTGCGTCGAATCCTGAGGGTGATCATCTCGGTGGTCCTACATATGGGCAAAATCTCGCCGCGATTGGTAAGTGGATTAAACAGCAGCGCGCCGATGTGCATCTGTCCACGAACTCCATCCAAGTGATCGCGACTTCAGGACACGTGTTACAGCAGGACAATCCGGCGGCGGTAGTAGCGGCAGTGCGGTCGCTCGTGCAGGCGGTCAATGATGGTGGCGGACTCGACTGCACAAGTGATTGGACCGCAGTTGCGGCACTCTGCCACTAGTCGGATGACTTATTCCCGACGCATTGTAGCGGCATTTATAACGACGACTTCGTTGCTGCTGACCACTTTCTCGACTGGTTCAATCGCAGCCGTGCCAATAAGTGCTTCGATTGGCGCAACCATAAAAACTACTCCACTCGTTACGGCAGACGCGACCATTAATTCCGTTACGGATTCGCAATGGGCTGCCATGGTCGCTGCGGGCGTCTGGCGCGTCGGCTGTCCAGTTGGCCAAGATGAATTGCGTCAAGTATTGGTCAACTTCACAGGATTCGACGGGGCAGTTCATCGCGGCGCTCTGGTGGTACGTGCCGATGTCGCGTCGAGTACCGCGCGAGTTTTCACTCGACTCTTTGACATCAAGTTCCCAATCCATCGGATGTCCCCGATTGAGGCTTATCACGGCGACGACAACGCGAGCATGGCTGCAGACAACACTTCAGCTTTTAATTGTCGTAGTTCGTCACAATCGAACGCGCCGATTGGCTCGTCGCCACACGCCAATGGTCGGGCAATTGATGTGAATCCCTATGAGAATCCGTGGATTGATCCGCGATGCCAATGCTTTCGCCCAGATGCTAAATATGGAGATCACCCCAATAAATTACGTTCAGGACCTGGCGTGATCACCAAAGGATCCGGAGCTTGGCGCATCTTCATCGCGGAGGGTTGGATCTGGCAGGACAACTCAACCCTCGATTATCAACATTTTGACACCGGCTTTCCCTCGCGTCCATTACGTGCAGCGGCAACTCCCTTCTCGGTCCCCGTCACGGTTGGGAATGCAAACCAGATCATCACGGTCAAAACATTGGGCACCCACGCCACCGTTATTGCGTGGGCAAAGGTTTCAAATCGGTGGCATGAAGTTATTTCCACTACTTCGGGACGTATTGGATCTAGCGGAATTACAAATGGAACTACTCGCCGTCAAAACACGAACACTACGCCGAGTGGCACCTACGCTTTGACGCAAGCGTTCGGCATCTTGTCCAACCCCGGAACCACTTTGCCGTATCACCTCGTAGTGAATAACGATTGGTGGGTTGAAGACAACAAAAGCCCCTATTACAACACTATGAGATCGGATTCACAGGGCGGCTTCGACACTTCGGCACCCGAGAGCAGCGTCAATGGGAGCGAGCATCTCTTCAATCACGCAAGCCTCTACAGATATGTCATCGTCGTGGATTTCAACATGCAGCCATCGGTCCCATATCGCGGAGCGGGGATCTTTCTGCATGTATCAAATGGTCATCCAACGGCAGGGTGCATTGCCGTACCGCTTACAACAATCGTCTCGCTCTTACGTTGGCTCAACCCGGCTGCACATCCTCGCATAGCGATCGGCTAGCTGAATTTAAAAGAGGTCGCGCTCCCAACACGATGTGATCGATCCGATTCCACCTGCCCCATCAATGCCGATCAAATAAGGAGCGATCTTCAACTGGGATGCGCTCCGACGTAGTTTCACCGCATCGCCGGTCGCAACATCATTCCCATCTATGAGCACCTGCCCGGTGCTTGGTTCGACCATCCGGTTGATCATCCGCAAAAGGGTGGTCTTGCCGCAACCCGATGGCCCGACGAAAACCGTAAATTGGCGGGATGGAATGAGCAGACTGAAGGCCTCAACCGCGACCGTGCCGTCCGGAAACTTTTTGGACACCGCGCGAAACTCGATCATAACTACGGCTCATTCATCATCGTCAGCATGAATGAACACTTATCCATCTGCGCCAACGTAGACCGATTCGCAACGAGTTGCCCAGTCCAAAGTCAATTGGGGACAGAGGCATTGGCTTCCAGCCTGCTCTTCAGTCAGGCCAATGGCCACTATTTCGGGCTCGCCAAAAGGACGCTTGGCCGCGTGGGTGCACGACCGCGAGTGCGTGGAATTCTGCCAAGAATGATATGTGCGTTATCAAGTCGAGAACAGCGATATCGAAAATTTAGAGCCTTCATAACTCAAAGGAAGAAAGTGTGTCGGTGACCATAACGTTGAGGTCGCGCTCTGGTTTCCATCCCAGCACGGATTCAGCTTTTGAGATGTCCGAGATCAACACGGCGGGATCACCGGCGCGACGAGAAGAATCGATGGTTGGAACTTCAGATCCTCGTGCAAAGCTGACTGCTTGGATAACTTCTCGAACCGAGTATCCCTTTCCGCTTCCTAGATTAAAGATTTGATGCGTATCGAATACGAGCGAGTCCAAAGTTTTGATGTGCGCATCAATGAGATCTACAACGTGCACGTAGTCACGAATGCACGTTCCATCGACGGTTGGCCAATCAGTGCCAAAGACTTTGATCGGGTTGGTTGTAGAACTTCGTAACACGTTGGGAATCAGATGCGATTCTGGGCTATGCCGCTCCGCGAGCCAACCACGATCAGTTTTAAGTGCGCCGGCCACATTAAAATAGCGAAGCGATGCAGCCGCTATTCCATGACTTTGGGTTTCCGCCGATAACATTTCATCGATTGCCAGTTTGGTTGCGCCATATGGATTCGTTGGGTTCGTCGATGAGGTTTCAAGAATCGGGATGACGTTTGGTTCGCCGTATACGGCTGCGGAGGAAGAAAAAACAATCTTTGAAATACGGGCGACTCTCATCTGATCCAGCAAATTGCGAGTGCCAGTAACGTTGACCGACCAATAAAGTTCCGGTTTTTCCACCGATTCACCCACCAAGGACTTCCCGGCGAAGTGCATAACCGCATCGCAGCCGGCAAGAGAATCGGCGATGTCGGCGGGATTGAGAAGTGATCCTTTGATAAAGCGTGTACCCGAAGGGATGCTTTCCGAGTGTCCGGTGCTGCAGTCATCGAGAATTGAAATTTCAAACCCTGCTCTTCGCAACATCTCAACTGCGATTGAGCCAATGTAACCAGCCCCACCAGTCACTAGTACTCGCAACTTGGTCGTTAACTCCTGACGCCCACCAGCCGCCAACTTTCGCCCCATCTCCTCATACATTATTTTACGTCCTCTGATCGTAGGACTCATTACTCACGGAGCGAGTTCTAAAGCGAGAATAGGTACTCTAAATTTGCTTTCATGTCCAAAGAACCCTGCTAGGTTCGCGATAACCGGCACTTATGGCCGGACCCTAGGTGATCCCGAAAGGACCCGGTTCATGCCCCAAAACTTTCGAAAACGCGCCACGACTTTGCTCACCGTGACGGCTCTGGCTTTGCCCATCGGCGTGGTCGCTGTTTACAGCACGGCGACTGCATCAACACCCACGTACGACACATCAACAATGGCCGGCAAAGTCGCGTCCGTGCAAGGCACCGCCGGATTGCAAATTCGGATGTCAGCCTTCCTCGACGCAGACGCGACGGCGATCAGTGCCGCAGACGCGCTTGGATCCGATGGGGCAACTCTCGCAGCGGGATCACCGACCAACGTTCTATCCCCCGCGGTCACGGTGAATCAGGACCGCAACGCGGCGCCGCAGAATGAAACATCTATCGCGGTCGACCCCAACAATCCAAATATCGTGGTGGGATCTGCCAATGATTATGTAGCTCGCACCTGGGCATGCACCATTAGCGGAACACCATGTAGCGCCTTGGCAGATGGCTACTCAGGGGCATACTTATCCGTCAACGGCGGGCAGACTTGGGTTGCGAATTCAAGCGATCCACAACATTTGGGAACCCTCATTCCAGGGGTTGAGCACCTCACCGGCGGCCCTTATGGTGGCGGTGGAGACCCAGCAGTTGCCTTCGATAGCCGCGGGCACGTTTTCTATGCCGGTCTCGGTTTCAATCGCAATGACCCGGCAAGCGGCGTCGAGGTAAGTACGGGCACGATTGCCGGCGGAACCTTGACGTGGTC
>JANXYY010000013.1 GCA_025355805.1 Actinomycetes bacterium | reverse complement strand
CGGCTGGCAGACGAAGATTTATAACAGCCGGCACAGCCAACGGGCCGAAGGAAGCTACCGCTAGTAGTGCTGCGGCATAACCCATCGTTTGTCTCTCACCAATTGCAGCCGAAAGTGGCCCGACAATGGCGTAACCAAGCGGGTTTAGAGCCAGTGAGCCCAACCAATCGAAACTAGAAACCCGACTCAAGGCTTCCCCAGGTATGAGCATCTGAAGTGCCGTGAACCAAATCGTGCCGGCCAGAGCGAAACCCAACCCGGTTAACGTTGCGAAAACCACTAGAGCCGTTAACGACCAACCCATAGCAAAACCAAAAAGTTGAAGAACCATTGGAATACCCGCAAGGCAGTAGACGTGCATGGGGCGGGGGAATCGCATTTTGAACGCGATCGCACCACCAATGATGCCACCGATAAGTTCCCCCGTGATGATCGTTGCCCAAGCCGGTGCTCCACCCAGATGTTTGCGGGCTATGTCTGGGCCTAACACTGTGAGTACCGGGAAATACGCGAATTGAAATGCGCCACCGGAGAGGATCAAGGTCCAAAGCCAAGTGCGAGAGCGAACCTCACGCCAACCCTCGCTCAGGTCAGCAAGGGGACTCGTGTCACGTTTTACTCTTGATCCGTCCTTCGCCAGAGTGAGCACTAGGGCGCCGGCCACGACGAAAGTAACTGAATCGAACGCCAGTGCGTACCCAGCTCCAATAGAAGCGATCAACCAAGAGCCAAGAGCGGCGCCCACGATGCCGATCAATCTTGGGGCCAGACCGAGCAGGGCGTTCGCCTCCTGTAGCCGTGGAGCACTGATCACCTGCGGCAGCAATCCCGTGCTAGCCGGTCGTGAGAAAGCGCCGGCCGCGCCGTTCACCGCTGCACAGGTGGCCAACGCAAAAATATTTGCCGATCCCCGGATGAGTATCACTGCGGCTGCAAGTTGACTGGCTCCTGCCACAAACGACGCTCCAGCCAGTACAAACCTACGCGGGAATCGATCCGCTAAGACGCCACCAACCAGCACTAGCACCAAGATCGGAATTTCACGAGCAAGAAAAATCAGCCCGAGCGCAGTAGGGCTACTAATCGCCAAAACTGCAAAACTCAGCGCGATCGCACTGGCATAAGTGCCTACCTGAGTGGTCATCACCGCGACGAAGTATCGAGCAAACGAGGGCTCGGACATTGGCCCCAACACCCGCTTCAAATCCATTTCCTGATGTTAGCGACTCGCGTGCATTAGCAGAATGATCCTTTCCCGCAAATCAGATTCTTTCCCCAGTTGTATTGCTCAATCGAAATATTTTGGACTAGTAGCAGGTGAAGTAATAACCTGAATACGATAAATGCTTTTCAGCAACGGGAGGTCGCGATGGTTGCTACTAGATCAGCCAGGCGCATCGGGTTAGTTATCGTGGGGATTTTGGTTGCTGGAGTTGCCTTAAGTGGGTGCGGCAAGCAAGGTTCGAATGGAGCGGCGCCAAGGTCAAGCGAAACCTCTAAAACGATGGCGTTGGATCTTTACACGCATTGCGGCATAAACGGTGTGACGGTCAACGGCAGGTACTTTCAACACGTGGGCGGAACTCTTGACGACGGTTCAGGAAATCCTCCGAAAGGCTGGGGGAACCCTTACCAAACCGGAACTTTGACGATCTCACGCGACCTGGCCGTATTTCGAGACGATCTCGGGCATGTTGAGAAGTTCAAAGTTAGCCCAGGAGTATCGGGGCCTCCGATCCTGTGTTCGTGACGTCCACTTCATCGACTGGCCAAGGCATGATTCAGCGGATCAAATTCCGATTGGGTGCCAGACCGTCTTGATTTCGAGCAATGAGGTCATTGCTTCAATCGTTGGAGTTTGTAGCCAATCGCGTGATTTTGGCGCGATCACTCGTTTGAGATTGTCGGTGGCTTCGCCGGCTAGCTTCTGTACATCTTCGGCAGCAACGCCGGCCAGATTGATTGCATCGACATCCATGTGTGACGCCAACCAGGGCGCCACCTCTTTTGTACGCCCAGTCAAAATATTTACAACTCCGGCCGGTACATCACTAGTAGCAAGAACTTCGCTCAACGTGATTGCGGGAAGTGGCGCCGTTTCATTCGCGAGTACGACCACGGTATTGCCGGTCGTTAATGCGGCGCCAAGTAGATCGATCAAACCAAGGAGTGACGAGTCTTGGGGAGCAATGAGCGCAACGACTCCCACTGGTTCAGGGATCGAGAAGTTGTAGTAAGGGCCAGCAACTGGGTTGGTGGCACCGAGAATGCTCCCGAGTTTGTCACTCCATCCTGCATACCAAACCCAACGATCAATCGCGGCGTCGACGATTTTTCCAGCTCTGCCTTTACCAATGGAGTCGCCAAGGGATACTCCATTGGTAAATTCTTCGCGTCGTGACTCCATTAATTCTGCGACGCGATAAAGGATCTGGCTACGGTTAAAGGCAGTAGCAGCACTCCAATTTGGGAAGGCGGAACGCGCGGCTACGACTGCATCGCGAGCATCTTTGCGTGAAGCCATTGCGGGATTTGCGACAAAGTTGCCTTCGCTATCGACGACTTCATAGCTTCGCCCGGATTCACTGCGCGGGAAAGCGCCTCCGATAAAGAGTTTGTAAGTCTTTCGAATCTCGACTCGGCTCATGCTTGCTCTCCCTGCTTTAAGTAAGCCGCCAAACCGTGGCGACCACCTTCACGTCCCCAACCAGATTCTTTGTATCCACCGAAGGGACTCGTGGGATCAAAGCGATTGAAAGTATTTCCCCAAACGACTCCGGCACGAAGGCGGGCTGCGGTCCAGAGGAGTCGTGAACCTTTATCGGTCCAGACCCCCGCTGATAGTCCGTAAGGAGTGTTATTTGCCTTTTCGATCGCTTCTGCGGGCGTGCGGAAGGTCAACACTGAAAGGACCGGGCCAAAGATTTCTTCGCGGGCAATTCGATGTGCTTGAGTCACCCCAGTAAAAATAGTTGGTGCATACCAAAAGCCCTTTGTTGGCAAGTCGCAAGGCGTACTCCAACGTTGAGCGCCCTCGTTGTCTCCAGCGGTGGCCAATTCTGTAATTCGGCCAAGCTGGGCGGCAGAGTTGATTGCACCAACATCTGTGTTCTTATCCATCGGGTCGCCAACTCGAAGTTGAGACATGCGATGACGTAGGCGCTCGAGTACCTCTTCGTGGACGTTCTCCTGTATGAGCAGACGCGAGCCAGCGCAGCACACGTGTCCTTGATTGAAAAAGATTCCGTTTACGATTCCTTCGATTGTTTCATCCATTGGTGCATCATCGAAGACGATATTTGCACCCTTGCCACCGAGTTCAAGAGTCACACTTTTCTTAGTTCCAACAATTTCGCGAGCGATTGCTTTTCCTACTTTGGTGGAGCCAGTGAAAGCGATTTTATTAACATCTGGATGTGAGACGAGTGCCGCTCCTGTCGCACCGGCGCCGGTTACGATGTTTACGACTCCTGGTGGAAGTCCCGCCTGTCTGCACACATCGGCGAAGAGCAACGCCGTAAGCGGCGTGGTCTCCGCCGGTTTCAAAACGACGGTATTGCCAGTAGCGAGGGCAGGCGCGACTTTCCAGGACAACATGAGCAATGGGAAGTTCCAGGGAATAATCTGCCCGACAACTCCGTGTGGTTTAGGGGCGCTACCGAGTCCGGCATGTTCCAACTTGTCGGCCCAACCAGCGTGATAGAAAAAGTGTGCGGCAGCTAAGGGCACATCGATGTCGCGCGATTCACGAATGGGTTTGCCGTTGTTTAACGTTTCTAGGACCGCAAATTCACGAGCACGTTCCTGCATGATCCGTGCGATTCGATACAGGTACTTACCGCGCTCGGCTGCTGGCATCTTTGACCAAACTTTCGCGTATGCGCGACGGGCAGCTTTGACAGCGAGATCAATGTCCGCCGAGGAGCCCTCGGCAATTTCGCTCAATACTTCTTCGGTGGCGGGATTGATTGTTTTATAGGCAGTTCCGGCCCCGTTAATGAATTCACCGTTGATAAACAGACCGTACGAAGAGGCAATATCGACGATCGCACGCGATTCAGGCGCCGGGGCATATTCAAAGGGTGACATTGGTCCCTCTCAGTCGAGCGTGACGTAGTTGGGGCCTGAGTAGTGGCCAGTACTTAATTTCTGACGTTGTAAGAGCAGGTCGTTTAGGAGTGCGCTTGCGCCAATGCGGAATAGTGTTGGATCGAGCCAATCTGAACCAGTCGTTTCATTGACGAGGACAAGTTGTTTGATTGCATCCTTTGCTGTGCGAATGCCACCAGCTGCCTTAACTCCAACTCGAGTTCCAGTTTTTGCATAGAAGTCGCGAACTGACTCGAGCATGACAAGTACGACGGGTGGTGTTGCGGCTGGAGATATTTTTCCAGTACTAGTCTTTATGAAATCTGCGCCCGCAAGCATGGCTAGCCATGAAGCCCGACGGACGTTGTCATAAGTGACTAACTCGCCGGTCTCTAAAATCACTTTCAGGTGAGCTCGCTTTTCCCCGTCGCCACATACTTCCTTGATCGCGCTGATTTCATCAAAGACTTTTCCGTAGTTGCCTGAGAGGAAGGCACCGCGATCGATAACCATGTCGATCTCCGATGCGCCGGCGCTAATCGCATCGCGGGTATCTTGCAATTTAACCGCCATTGAGGCACGCCCGGATGGGAATGCGGTAGTAACTGCAGCGACCGCGACGTTTTGCCCTCCGATCGAATCAAGATGTTCGCGCGCAATCCCCACCAGATCGTTGTACACACAAACAGCCGCGACGCTGGGAGCCGTGGAGTCGGTTGGGTCGGGCCGAACCGCTTTTGCGCAGAGAGCACGGACCTTTCCCTGAGTGTCCGCACCTTCGAGGGTGGTCAGATCTATCATCGAGATTGCCTTGTCAATGGCATAGACCTTGCTGCTGGTTTTGATGCTTCGAGTCGCCAGCATTGCAGCTCGCCCTTCAGCTCCGACCTGATCTACCGCAGGCAAGGCCAGCACGAACTGCTTGATTGCGTCATGATCGGTGCTTCTAAGAAGTGCGGTGCGCGTCAGAATTGCGGACATACGCTTAGCCTACCGAGTGCCAGACCGGCTGCGTCCGCCTCAGGTTTGTAACATTGACCTCATCGCATTTCCAATCTCGACCAGCGCCTTGTGAGCATCGCTCTTCGCCGCGGCGAGGGTCGTGTCGATCGGCACAATGACCTCTAGATAACACTTGATCTTCGGTTCGGTTCCGCTCGGACGAACGATAATGCGAGCACCCGCCAGATGGATTCGCAGACCATCAGTTGGCGCAAGTTCGTCGCTGCCTAGCGCAAGATCATCTATTTGAGTCACGGATCTGCCTCCGACTGATGCCGGCGGATTGCGTCGGATCTTCGTTACCGCACCTGCGAGTTGTTCGCGATCGGTGACTCGGATCGAAATCTGATCCGTGGCGTGCACCCCATGGCGCAGCGAAATCTCGTCGAGCAGGTCAAGAAGAGTTCGATGTTGGGCTTTCAATTCGGCCGCCATCGTCATAATTGCGAGCGCGGCAGAGATGCCATCCTTATCGTTGACCTGAATCGGATCAACGCAGTAACCGAGAGCCTCCTCGTAACCGAAGGCTAGGTTTTCGATTCGTGATAACCACTTGAAGCCGGTGAGAGTTTGGTGAAATGGAATGCCGTAATGCGCTGCGATCTTCCCAAGTAGTGATGAAGAAACGATCGATGTGGCAAGCACGCCGCCGGTTGCGTCCTGAGATAGCCGTTTCGCGATCGATTCGCCGAGCAGCACTCCAACTTCATCGCCACGAAGCATTCGCCAGCGTGAGATTTCAGGGTCAAACACGGCGACTGCACAGCGATCAGCATCGGGGTCGTTCGCGATCACCAGATCCGCGCCTGCTCGCACGGCTAGATCAATGGAAAGATCAATGGCTCCCGGCTCCTCGGGATTTGGGAAAGCAACTGTTGGAAAATCCGGATCAGGTTCGGCCTGCTCAGGCACGGTTAAAACGTCGAGAAAGCCCGCACGCGCCGCCACTGCTTGGAAAGTATTTGAACCAACTCCGTGCAAGGCGGTATGGACAACTCGCAATGTCTTTTCCCCATCGCGGGGTGCAAGTGCGGAAACGATTGAAATGTATTTCTCGATGACGGATTCAGGGATGAGGGTCCAATTTGAACTCCGCGAAGAATTCTTTATCGAAACCACCTTCGCGATTTCATCTGCGATCTGGCGATCTGCTGGCGGAATGATTTGTGAACCACGATAGAGCGCCCCGTCGAAGGTGCCTCCGAGATAAACCTTGTAACCATTATCTTGTGCGGGATTATGACTGGCGGTAACCATGATGCCCGCCTGAGCCGATAACTCATTAACCGCAAATGCAAGCACTGGGGTGGGTAGTTCTCTTGGCATCAAGAGCGCCTCGAATCCAGCCCCGGCCAGAAGTTCGGCTGAATCGATCGCGAATTGATGAGAGCCATGTCTGGCGTCGTATCCGATCACCACCCGCTTGCCACCGCGGGCTTTTAGATAAGCGGCTAAGCCAAGTGCTGTCCGCCCAACCACTGCGCGGTTCATTCTCGACGGGCCCGCCCCAATGGGGCCGCGCAATCCCGCGGTACCAAACTGTAAAAAACCGTTGAACGCCAGTCGTAGTTCGGTTTCATCATTATCGGCAAGTGCCTTGTTGAGAGCCGCGACAGTGATCGGATCTGGATCATCAAGAATCCACGCCGCAACTTCGGCGCGCAATGTTTCGTCAACCATTAGAACGTCCCAATTACGTCACGAAGGAGCGGACCCATGCGTGCAGCCGATGCTTTGCCTGCCGCCAAGACTTCGTGGTGATCAAGCTTGGCTCCCGAAATTCCAGCAGCCGCATTTGTCACCAATGAGATTCCGAGGACTTCGGCGCCAAGCGCGTGTGCTGCAATCGCTTCTGGAACCGTCGACATTCCAACTAAATCTGCACCGATTGTTCGCATCATCCGAATTTCGGCTGGTGTTTCATATGCCGGACCGCGCCAATGCGCGTAGACACCTTCGGCCAGAGACGGATCGATCGATTTCACGAGTTTACGAAGCCGTGCGCTATAGAGGTCAGTGAGGTCAACGAAGTTTGCCCCCGTTAATGGCGAGATGCCAGTTAGTGAGATGTGGTCTTTTATCAGAACGGGCTGTCCTACCGTGTATTCGGAATTTATCCCCCCGCATGCGTTGGTCAGGATAATGATTTTGGCGCCAGCTTTTATCGCGGTACGAACTCCATGTACGACCGCTGCGATGCCTAGACCTTCGTAAATATGGGTTCGGCCAAGAAATACCAGAGCATTTTTGTCGCCAA
Organism: Actinomycetes bacterium; assembly: GCA_025355805.1. GTDB lineage: Bacteria > Actinomycetota > Actinomycetes > Nanopelagicales > Nanopelagicaceae > JANXYY01. Next base: position 6,533 of record JANXYY010000013.1, on the reverse strand, counting down.
TTCTGATCGACTTAACACTCGCTCCGTGGCCTTCGACCTTCGGCGGCGGAAACCCGGGCAAAGAAATTAACGGAATCTCCGAGAGTTCTTCGCCCGCGCCGCCGGCCGTGAAGGCTGAAACCGCATCGATCCATCCTGAACCCATTACCAGGGCGACCTGGTGGTTTACCCCACTTCGCTCGCGAATTATTGCTGCGGCAGCCTCGGCGGTACCCATCGGGTCGGCCTGGAGATCGTGAAGATACTTCTGGTCTTGACTCATACGAGAAATCTACTGCCAGGATGTAGCCATGATTGCTCGATACCGCTCTGGATCAACCCTGGCTATCGGATGGGCGCTCATCGGAATGGCACTTGTGATCATCTATGCGATGACCCAGCGCGGCTTTTCGATCGTCGCGTTATCGACCGCGATTCTAATTTCGCTTTTCGCTTGGTTGGTGGCGATCAGACCAGCAATTCTGGTATCTGTGGACGCTTTAACGATTCAAAATGTCTTTAAGAAATATGAGATTCCATGGTCTTCAATTACTCAAATATCTGCGCCCCTTCTGTTGTCCATAAGAACCGAAGACGGACGAAAAATCTCCGCTTGGGCGATTTCTTCGTCGGGAAGCGATCGAGCGCGCGGTCGCGAGAGCCGTGGCGAAATGATTGCCATCGAGTTGGAGCGATACCGGACGGCTTATCGTTCCTAATGCTCCTCATCGTTTGATACGCAAGGACGATTTCGCAATTCGGCGACATAGTCACTTGGTGCGCCGGCTGCTTCGGCTGCTTCGGCGATCATGCCGAGATATCGCGCGCTAGGCAGTCCACCCTCATATTCATTGAGAACGTACAGCCAGGCCAACGGGGTCCCCTCGAGAGTATGTACTCGAACCCGAAGCTTGGAGTAGAGGCCAACCGTTAAGCCCTCCCATTCATCTAAAGCGCGTTCGTCATCAGGCGTCAGGTCATAAAGACCGACAAATACGTCGTTCCCTGCCCGGTCCGGCTCCTCGACGACGGTGGCCAAGATGGTCACGATGCCCTCCGCGCTCTCTCCACCAAAGGTCAGACGCCAACCCTCAAGCCAGCCAGTTCCACGCAGCGGGGAGTAGGGAGCCCGAATAAACATTCGTCTCGGATCGAGGTTGCTGCCGTATGCCGCGTATAGAGCCACGTTGGGAGGGTAGGTCCGATGAGGAAGAATGGGCTAGGTGACACGCATAACGATTGTTGGTGGCGGACCCGGGGGATACGAGGCTGCGTTGGTTGCCGCTCAGTTGGGAGGAGAAGTAACGCTGATTGAGTCCAGCGGGCTTGGTGGCTCCGCGGTGTTGACCGATTGCGTTCCGAGCAAAGCATTAGTCGCGACCGCCTCGGCAATGACACGTGCTTTCGACGTCGATGCCCTGGGTTTGCACGCCGCAACTCCCACCTTTGACTTGGCGCAAGTCAATCGCCGCATCCTGGAATTAGCCGCGGCTCAATCTGCCGATGTCGCCGCGAGTCTTGAGCGGGCAGGAATCCAGGTGGTTAGCGGCCTCGCTCGCCTCGCTCGAGACCGGACCATTTATGTTGGCGAACGTGCCGTAGCAGGCGACGTTGTTCTGCTAGCCACTGGGGCGCGTCCACGAGTTTTGCCCGACGCACTTCCAGATGGAGAGCGAATTCTCACCTGGGATCAGCTCTACGCTCTAACCGAGTTGCCCGAGCAATTAATCGTGGTTGGCTCAGGAGTGACCGGGGCAGAGTTTGCTTCGGCGTATTTGGCTCTGGGCTCTCGGGTCACCCTCATCTCGTCCCGCGATCACGTTCTGCCGGGCGAAGACAGTGATGCCGCGCAAGTCATCGAAACTGTGTTTCGTCGTAGAGGCGGGATCGTGCTTCCTCGAGCCCGAGCTAGGTCGGCTCGTCGGACCGGTGCTGGGGTTTTGGTAACCCTCTCCGACGGTAGAGAAGTTTCCGGTTCCCACGTACTTATGGCGGTCGGGTCGATTCCAAACACGGATGGCATAGGGCTTGGCGAAGCCGGGATCACCCTTACATCACAAGGCTTTATCGAGGTCGATCGAGTATCTCGAACCAGCATCTCTGGGATTTATGCAGCGGGTGATTGTACGGGGGTTCTCATGCTCGCTTCGGTTGCGGCCATGCAAGGTCGAATTGCAATGTGGCATGCGCTCGGCGACGCCGTGACCCCGCTTGTGCTCGAAACTGTTTCCTCAACAGTCTTCACCGCACCCGAAATCGCGACGGTTGGTAATTGCAATGAAGACGGAGAAGGGATCTCGACCATCAATTTGCCACTTGCAACAAATGCTCGCGCCAAAATGGAAAAGATCGAAGACGGATTTATCAAATTGTTCGCCTCATCAGGAGTCGTCGTAGGTGGCGTCATTTGTGCTCCGCGCGCAAGCGAATTGGTGTTCCCCATCACGCTTGCCGTAAGCACTCGACTGACCGTTGATCAAATGGCCCAGACCTTCACTATCTATCCGTCACTATCGGGCTCGATTGCCGAAGCAGCAAGACGGTTGCGCAACAGCAACGCCTAGCGCGTATTGCCCTCTATTCCACGATTTCGCAGAGAACTACTCCGCTAGCAACGGTGGCGCCCACCTGGATTGTCAGGTTTGTAATCCGACCGGCGCGATGCGCAACAAGTGGTTGCTCCATCTTCATTGCCTCAACAACCAGAATAAGTGAACCTACGCCGACGATGTCACCGTCGGCAGCTGCAATCTTTACTACCGTCCCTTGCATCGGAGCCACCAGCGAGGCCCCGGTTACCGCTGTGTGCTTCTTATCCCCCATGGAGCGCTTTGGTGCTGAGGCGGGTACGCCAAGCGCCGTCAAGCCGGTAGGCAGAGATACCTCGATTCGTCGACCATCAATTTCGACTGTGATTGTTTCCCGCTTCGGTTCACTCGCCGAGACGCCGATATCCAGAGCGGCAAAGGGCGGAATCTCATTCTTAAATTCAGTCTCGATCCAACTAGTGTGCACCTTAAATTCGCTAGCCGAGTCGAAGGCTTGATCGTTCACGATGGCGCGGTGAAATGGAAGTGCGGTGGGCATGCCTTCGATCACGAATTCGTTCAGCGCTCGGCGCGCTCTGGCGAGAGCCTCTTGTCGATTAGCTCCAGTGACAATCAACTTTCCTAAAAGTGAATCGAAATTACCGCCGATTTCATCACCTGTGCCGAACCCGGCATCCAATCTGACACCAGGTCCGCTTGGTGATTGCCAATTTGTGATAATTCCTGGGGCCGGGAGGAATCCGCGACCTGGGTCTTCGCCGTTGATTCGAAATTCGATGCTGTGTCCGCGCATCTCAGGGTCGTTGTATCCGAGGAACTCGCCATCGGCGATGCGGAATTGTTCGCGCACTAGATCGATTCCCGAAACTTCCTCGCTGACCGGATGCTCAACCTGGAGTCTGGTATTCACTTCGAGAAAAGAAATCGTGCCATCTTGCCCGATCAAAAATTCGCAAGTCCCGGCGCCGACGTAGCCTGCCTCACGCATTATCGCTTTAGATGATTTATATAATTCATCGATCTGGGCTTGATTCAGAAATGGAGCAGGTGCTTCTTCGACGAGTTTTTGATGACGTCGCTGTACCGAACAATCACGGGTGCTAATGACAACTACGTTTCCGTGCTGGTCCGCAAGTACTTGGGTTTCGACGTGTCGAGGTTTGTCGAGATAGCGTTCAACGAAACATTCGCCACGCCCGAACGCGGAAATCGCTTCGCGAACTGCTGAGTCGTAAAGTTCGCTGATTTCTGCCATATTTCGAGCCACTTTTAGGCCGCGGCCGCCGCCACCGAATGCAGCTTTGATGGCAATTGGCAGACCGTGCGCTTCAGCGAATGCGACTACTTCCGCGGCGCCGGTAACGGGATCAGGGGTTCCTGCCACTAGTGGGGCGCCAACGCGTTGGGCAATGTGACGGGCCGCGACTTTGTCACCTAACGCGCGGATCGCGGACGGAGGTGGTCCGATCCAAGTTAAGCCAGCATCAATTACAGCCTGCGCAAAATCTGCGTTTTCGGAGAGAAATCCATAGCCAGGGTGTATCGCATCCGCTCCGCTGCGCTTTGCCACTTCAATGATTTTTTCTATTGCCAAGTACGTTTCAGCAGCTGTATTGCCGTCGAGGGCAAAGGCTTCATTACAAGCGCGCACATGCTGGGCGTTCCGGTCCGAATCTGCATAAACCGCGACACTTGCCAGCCCATGGTCTTTGCAGGCGCGTGCCACTCGGACCGCTATTTCCCCGCGATTGGCAATCAAGACTTTATGCATATCTATTTCCTTTTCGCCCCACGCCTACCAAGTCTTGATGATCGAACTCTCCTTGAACGGTTTGTCCACTCATAACGCTTAACCATAGATTGAAAGCGCTGAATCATCGAAAATCCCGGAACGAATAGCCAAAGTGGTACATGGCTCGGCGAAGAACGGGCAAACTCAGTCCTTCGACGCAGGATGGGTCGCCGTCGATACGGTCGATGAAGGGCGCGCCAAGCCCGTCGATCGTGAACGCGCCAGCGACTTTGAGCGGTTCGCCAGTGGCGACATACGCCTGAATCTCCGCATCATCAATGTTTGCGAAGTGGATCATTGTTTCGGCGACGTCATTAAAGGTGCGTCCGGTTGGCAGATCAATGATGCTGTGCCCGGTGTAGAGCACTCCGGTGAGACCGCGCATTGCCTGCCAACGCTCGATTGCTTCTTGTGCGTGCTTTGGCTTACCGTGCACTTGACCTTGAAAATCGAGAACCGAATCACAGCCGATGACTAAAATTGCCGTTGTTTCACGAGGGTCCCCTAACGATTCGGCGACCGTGGCTGCTTTTCGAATTGCCAGCACACTGGCAATCTTGCCGGCTGGCAAATCGGCAAGTTCCGGGCTCTCTTCGTCAACGCCGCTAACAATCACGCGTGGTTCGATGCCGCTGCTTCGCAGAAGTGCCAATCTAGCGGGTGAGGCTGAAGCGAGAATAACTTTATGACTCATTCCAAAATCCGTCGCCAACCTGAATGAGTTCGCTTCAGTTGACGTAATTTCGGAGTTCCCCATTTGGATCGCGGCGCTCTTAATGCCGCGGACGAGCTCAAAGATTTATGCCGAATCTGATCAAGGGCTAGCGTCAGGGCGGCGATCTCGTCCTCGGAAGGCGCTCCTTTTACGATTTGAAAATTGATGGCTTCCACGGTTATAACGGAATATTTCCATGCTTGCGAGGCGGCAGCGTTTCACGTTTGTTGCGCAAAACTCGCAATCCGCGAGTGATGTGAGCGCGGGTTAAAGCTGGTTCGATCACGGCATCAAGATAACCACGCTCGGCAGCAATGTATGGATTAGCGAAGGTATCTTCATACTCAGTGATGAACTCGGCTCGCCTGGCTGCAGGATCTGCGGCTTCGGCCAAGTCTTTGCGATACAAGATGTTTACCGCGCCTGGCGCGCCCATGACCGCGATTTGTGCGCTCGGCCAGGCCAGGTTTAGATCGGCACCAAGGTGTTTTGATCCCATCACGTCGTAAGCACCGCCGTAAGCCTTACGAGTTATGACGGTGATGAGCGGAACGGTTGCTTCGGCATAGGCGTACAGGAGTTTGGCACCTCTGCGAATAATTCCATTCCACTCCTGATCAGTGCCTGGCAAGAAACCGGGGACATCGACAAAAGTAATTACTGGAATGTTGAATGCATCGCAGGTTCGTACGAACCTCGCTGCTTTTTCGCTGGCGTTTATATCGAGTGTCCCGGCAAGTTGCATCGGTTCATTTGCCACGACGCCAATCGAATGACCTTCTACTCGACCGAATCCGACGATGATGTTTGGTGCAAAAAGTGATTGCACCTCTAGAAAGTCGCCGCCGTCGAGTACTGCTTCGATGACTCGCTTCATTTCATATGGTTGGTTTGCGCTATCTGGAATGAGAGTGTTGAGGGATAAATCAGTGCCGGTTTGCGCCAAATCGCTGACCGTCGGGAAACTCGGCACTTCATCGAGGTTGTTGCTTGGTAGATAGGAAAGAAGTGCCTTTACGTAATCGATGGCATCGGTTTCATCCGAACCCATATAGTGTGCGACACCACTTTTCGTATTGTGTGTGCGAGCTCCACCGAGTTCTTCGAACTCAACGTCTTCACCGGTAACCGTCTTGATAACCTCAGGGCCGGTGATGAACATATGCGAGGTCTGATCAACCATAACGATGAAGTCAGTAATGGCCGGGGAATACACCGCACCACCGGCACATGGCCCCATCACGAGCGAGATCTGTGGAATGACGCCAGAGGCATGAACGTTCCGTTTAAAAATTTCTGCATAGAGTCCGAGTGCGACTACTCCCTCTTGAATGCGCGCACCACCCGAGTCGTTGATGCCAATCAGCGGAACCCCGGTCTTAAGTGCGAAGTCCATCAACTTCACGATCTTCTCACCAAATACTTCGCCGAGGCTCCCGCCGAACACCGTGAAGTCTTGTGAAAATATGCAAATTGTCCGGCCGTCAACGGTCCCGTA
>JANXYY010000004.1 GCA_025355805.1 Actinomycetes bacterium | reverse complement strand
TTGAGTCGCGTCAAAGTGGTGGATCCATCGTTCTTTAATTGGCCAGCACTTTCCGTGGCTCTCAAGGGCACCATTGTCCCCGATTTCCCATTGGCAAATAAGAGTTTTAACCTGTCATACGCTGGTAACGACCTGTAGTTCTGTTTTTGATTCTCATTTTCGTTGCTTGCCTAGACAATGGCGTCCCGATCACGACCGCACCATCAATTTGGCAAAAATGGATATGCTGCCAATTACAACACGCCAACATCGCAGATGAAGTATTTATTGATTCTGACGTCAAGCGCTGATTTGGGGATGCGGTTGTGGATATGCAGTCCCTGTTAAATTGAATAGCAAAGGGACTCGACGAGTATGCCGAGTCCCTTTGCCTGCCAAATTGATGGTGTGAGAAGTGTGCCAGAAATAGAAGTTACCCGGAGTAACAAATCGGGCATTCCAGCCCAGGGGGGGGGGCATTTATTAGGCAAAATCACTAGTTAAGAGTGCGCCTGAAGGGATGAACCTAGGCACTGGGAATGGGCTGTCGGCTTCCTTGCAAGTCTTTCTATTTCACTTTAATATGCCTAACATGAATAAGGTGCCGAGGTCATATCAAATGACAAATCGAGCGATTTCGGCGGCAGAAACCACCCATCGAATACTGAGTTCTACAGTTCATGAATTTTGGGATTCTCCAACGCCCGATCTTCGATTAGAGGCCATTGCTCTTAGGGCAAAGGTCACAGTACAAACAATTCTTCGCCAATTTGGAAGCAAGGATAACCTTTTAATCGAAGCCACAAAATTTGAAAGTGGACGGATTGAGGCCACTCGAAATACTGAGAATATCGATAGCGTCGAAGCGGCGATGGATCAGTTAGTGACTCACTACGAAGTTATGGGCGATCGATTGCTGCGCATGCTCGCGGAAGAATATCGTCTTCCAGCCCTCTCCCAAATCGTCGACTCTGGCCGAAAACTACATAGGCGGTGGTGTCGAAATGCGTTCGCCACAACATTGAATGTACTTCCAATTGCCAAGCGGAGAATCCGCCTAGCTCAACTGGTTGCTATCTGCGACGTGTACACATGGAAATTATTACGTCGAGATTCCGCTCTCAGTCGCGTAGCAACCCAAAAAGCCTTAATCGAAATGCTTAAGCCACTCATAAAGGAGAAATAATGGCACGCATACTCGCATATACCTCACCTGCACGAGGTCACTTATTTCCCTTAATACCCATTCTCCAAGAGTTGCAGAGTCGAGGACATCAAATCTTCATTCGAACGTTGTCCACGGAAGTGATGCGCACGAGGACTTTAGGTTTTGATGCTAAGTCGATCGACGCTCGGATCGAAAGTATTGGACTACTTGATTGGAAAGAATCAAATCCACGCGCAGCTCTCTCCTCCAGCGTAGCAACGTTTGTGAAGCGCTCAGCGATAGAAGTACCGGATTTACGCTCAGCGATCGATGAGGTGCATCCAGATTTCCTAATTGTTGATACAAACACCTGGGGAGCACAGGCAGTCGCAGAAAAATGGGGAAACTCGTGGGCAAGTTTCTGTCCATACCCCATACCCTTGAGTTCGAACGATGCACCTCCCTTTGGTTTTGGTCTGCCTCCAGCTCGCGGGCCACTTGGACATTTGCGCGACAAGTTACTAAGCCCTTTGATGGTTGGGACTATCGAGCGCACGACCTTGCCACCGTACAACTCGATAAGGAAATCACTCGGTCTTGCGGAATTGGCAACGGCTGATGATCTATTCTTCACGCCGCCGCTGCTCTTAGTATTGACGGCCGAACCATTTGAGTATCCCCGCAGCGACTGGCCTCCAAATATCACCCTCGTTGGACCCTGCGACTGGGACCCTGATTTGGAAGAACCCGAATGGCTTTCCAGGGTTGATCGTCCAATCGTTCTCGTTACGACCTCTTCTGAGTATCAAGCCGATGAGACATTGGTTCGTACTGCATTGAAGGCGCTTGAAAGCGAAGATCTATTTGTTGTCGTCACTGTTCCTTCAACAGATCCAAAACACTTTGAGGTCCCTGCGAATGCACGGGTTGAGAAATTCATATCGCACGGAGCAATACTCAATCGCGCTGCCTGCGCGATTACCCACGGAGGAATGGGCGCGACTCAAAAGGCACTCGCCCGAGGAGTTCCAGTATGTGTAGTTCCGTTCGGAAGAGATCAGTTTGAGGTGGCCAGACGAGTCGAAGTGAGCGGAGCTGGTAGCAGACTTCCGGCAAAGCGCTTAACGCCTGAGCGGCTTCGAGCCAAAGTTTATGAAGCAATGGGTCGCACGGAAGGCGCACGCAAAATTGCGGATGCCTTTTCGACGGCAGGGGGCCCGGTAGCAGCAAGTGATGCAATAGAAAGAATGTTAAGGAACTAAAACTTGCGCACCCGACCAGCATGAAGCAGGGTACTGGCAATCGCTTTTCACATTGGCCTAACTACTCGAAAGCCTCGGTCGAAGACTTTGAGGTATCGACAGAGTCGGGATCGTTTAATAGCGTTTGCCGCTTAGGTATCTACTCGGTACCGATGCACCAAAGGAGAATGGCATGACGCTTGACGAACTTGATGGGGTGACTGTAGCCCCTAACAACCACAAGGTCATCTTCGAAAATGACGAGGTTCGCGTGCTTGAAACGACCATTGCTGCGGGTGAAATAACACCACTCCACACCCATCTCATACCCACTGTGATGTACGTGCTTTCGGGATCGCATTTCATCCGACGCGACGAGAACGGCGAGACGATGGTCAACACCCGAGCAATCCCGGACTTCGTCCTGCCGAAAGTTCTCTTTGCTGAGTCAACACCTAGGCATACGATTGAAAACACAGACACCAAGGACCTGGTAGTCATTGGTGTCGAACTTAAAAATAGTCATGTTCACTAAAGAGGCTAAAACGAAGTGATCAAAAAGTAGTTCGACCCCTTAAGTGAAAAGCGAGGTAGGTAGAACTCGTGCGCCCGAAGGGATGAAACTGGGCACTCGAATTTGGTGATGTTCTGGGATCTATTGTCCTTTTGCAGGGTCCAACATTCCCCCTATTGGAGAAATCTTGTCGCCCGCCGCGTAACTATGCACCCACTCAATCTCACTGCCTTCGCTCTTCATTGCATCTAGAACACCATTAGAGTGCTTGGATATCTTTTTAAGTTCTTCTTCTGGAGGCGCACCTGCTCCTGGAATTTCCCGTTCGATTAAATATTGCTGCATTGAAACCTCCGTTGTTAAGGTGGCAATGATGCTATTGCTGAGCCAGCGGCAAAACGATACCTACTGGGAAAATACTGAATGGATCTTGTTTGGCAGAGTGATTAAGGCGATTTCGAACACCTGGACTTCTAATTTGTCGTCGGTTGCCGAACGCTGTCACGGCTAAGAAAGACCAAACCAACGAAGATCAATGCGACGCCCAACCAGGCGATAGCGGCTGGATGTTCGTGTAGAAGCACCGTTCCAAGGATCGTTGCAGTTAACGGCTCGGCAAGGGTCAAGGTTGATGCCTCATTTGCCTGCACGTGACGAAGTCCCGAGCCGTAGGCCAGGTACGCGATTGCGGTAGGTACCAATCCAAGCCAGAGCGCCAAGGCGATGCCATGCGACGTGAAGAGCCAGTGCGTATTGTCGATGAAGAGAATTGGCAAAAGCGGCACTGCTCCGATTGCAAAGATTCTTGCCATTGCATTTTCGGTTGAGATTCCTGAATGAAGAATCTCTTTACTCGAAACCGCGAAGAACGCGTACGAAAGTCCGGCACCCAGGGCAAGGAGCACTCCAACTGGCTTTACATGCGCGCTTGCGCCAGAGGTGGCAATTGTCGAGACGCCGATGACCGCGATCGCG
>JANXYY010000001.1 GCA_025355805.1 Actinomycetes bacterium | reverse complement strand
AACTGCTTCAGCAACAGATCAATTGACGAGTTAGCACGGACTCGGCCCATCTTCTGTCGCCATCCGCTTTGGAGTTCCTCCATCTTTCGCATTAAATCGCGTACATCGTTACATGCACGTAACGTGTCAGAGACGAAGACATCTATCCAACGCAACATTCCTGTCTGCGCCTCCGCTGAGTCAGCGAGTCCGCTGTAGCGATATGACGTAAGTCCGGCTACATAAATCGGAGCATGCGTTGCCAAGATGAGACTGATTGGCGGGATGTAACGTGGCGCTATGCCCCGCCGGCGAAGCACGAGGTGAACGAGCGCGCAACCCGTTCGACCATTACCGTCCGCGAATGGATGGATCGTCTCAAACTGAGCATACGTCAGTGCTGCCTGAAGCAGAGGTGGATGATCATCGCCCGAAATATAGGCACACAGAACTTCCATGAGTGGGCGAACTTGCTCAGGTGGGGGCGGTACGAACTCAGAAGGCACCTATGAATATTGCAAATGTCGTCTACGGTGATCGGTCCCACTTTGCTAGCAAGACCGAGCGCTTGATTCATCGCCTCGATGTTGCCCAAGACGGCTCGGGTGGTTTCATCCCGAGATCCGAATCCGCTATCGACCGCCGCCTGCTCTTTTGCAAGGCGCGGCACTTCCAGCAGGGAGCGTTATCTGGCGCCCGACGAGAAAGTCGGGCACATACGCCTGGTACCGACATGGCTGGCACTGGCACGCGTTGCCCCGCCAGCGACTCCCTCCCAAGATCGCATCGACGTATCTGGACATGACAGCACATCACCTCTGATCGGAACTGCCCGTTATGGGTAACTGGGAGTAGTCCCGTTAGACCGTCGAAGGTTCTGAATGACTTGGGCGGTGCAGACCGCACAGTCAAGATTTGTAAAAGTCGAACCGCATGTCACCTTTCAAATGGTCACTACTTGAATCAATTCATCGAGCCCAACGAAATCATCTGCGTTACGCGTGTAGAGCACCAGACCGTTGGCGTGAGCGATGGCAGCGATAAGTAGATCTACAACCCGCGATCTGTGCGTGCGGCCAGTCCCTGCGACGGCGGCAACAACTTGGCCAAAACTGCGGGCAGCGTCGGCATCGAAGGGAATCGGATCGAACGTGGCTTCTATCTGTTGGAGTCGGACCTGGCGTTTTGATCGTTCGGCAATCGTCGACGCAAGATGTGGTCCCGCAGCCAACTCAGCGAAGGTGATAGCGCTGACCGCGATCTCTTCGGGCAGGGCGCGCTGCACTGCTGGGTCGTCCCAATCTATGACCACGGAAGTATCGAGCAAACCTGTCGCCATTTAGAGGCTTTGATCGATGAGGCTGTCGAGATCGGCTCGTAGACGCTTGGCGTCAATGTGTGATCCGGTTCCAACGAATGCTGCGATGGCGCTTTTCGGAACACTGGTTCGCCTTGGAGCAAGGATCGGGCGAAGTTCAGCCACTGGGACGCCGTTGCGAGTCACAACGAAACTTTCACCAGCGGCTACGGCTTCAATTACTTTGGCATTGTCATTGCGAAGTTCACGTTGGGCGATTGTTCGAGGCATGAATCGACCGTAGCACAATGTGCTACGGGACGCTACGATGCGATAATTGGGACGATGCGCTAATTCCGAACTTCTCGTAGATCGCTTGTCCCACCGGCCCGGTGAGGAAGTCAAGGAAGGGCTCGGCGGTTTGGCGGTGCGGGGCGGCGTGCGGGGAATTTTCGCTCGCTGCCGCAAGGCCAGCGCCGTGAGTTATGCGACCTCGGTCCCGTCACCCAATTCATCGAGCAAGTTGCTTACGTTGCGCAGCACACCCGAAGGAAGCAAATGCTTCAGGTCGCTGGCTGCTCGTGCATTCTCAGGTCGGGTACGGGTTCGTGGCTTGAGGAGTCCGCGCCGCTCAACCAACCCAGAGCTGCCAGAGCCACCGAGGTGGCGAGAACGGCTGCGGCACCAGCCAGGTGCAGATCTTGCAAATCGGGCGGAGCTTTCATTAGTGCACTCACAATCCCGAGAACGGCAGTCGTTATCACCAAACTTGCCAGGGTCGCCGCGAGCGCTCGCGCTCCACGATGGCCAGACCAATTCCGCCAAGCGCGAAGGGCGAAAGCGAGCAGAGCCATCCCCGCCAGAAATGCGATGCTTCGATGTGCTAAATGCAATGCAACTTGAGTGTTCGGTGCCCCCGTGGGACATAGCGGAAAACTCGCGCATGCCTTCTCGGCTTCCGCATTCACGACAAGTGATCCAGAAACATAAAGCACACCAGCAGAACTAATAGCGACCCAACCAATCGATCCCAACCGAGGTCCACTTGTTTCGAGGCGAGGCGTCATGGCGCAAACTGCCGTGACCGTGGCGCCACCGAGCAATGCCAGACCAGCGATTAGATGTGCAGCCACCGTGGGTGCGCCGTTTCCGTCGATAACCGTCAATGCACCCAGAGCTATCTGTACGACTACGACTCCGACGGTGAAGAGGGCGGGACGAATCGCTGCAGGCCGGTCGCGGAACCGCACCGCGACTAGCGCTGTCGCGAAAACCAAGATCGTGACCACCGCAGCCAAGTATCGATGTGTCTGCTCCATGAGCGCGTGGAATTCATGGATCGGCCCGATGTTTCCGTCGCAGAGCGGCCAATCGGGACAACCCATTCCCGAATCGGTGACCCGAACATGACTGCCAAAGATAATCAAGCCATATACAAACACTGCACTGCTGATCGCCAAACCCTGCAACCATCTTTCAGCTGATCTAAGA
>JANXYY010000184.1 GCA_025355805.1 Actinomycetes bacterium | reverse complement strand
CAGGGACAACTCGATGCGATCCTTTCGGCGACCCCTGAAGATCGACGGGGCTTCATCGAAGAAGCTGCAGGAGTTCTTAAGCATCGCAAACGCAAAGAGAAGGCGCTGCGCAAACTTGAAGCAATGCAAACAAACTTAACTCGGATTCAAGACATCACCGTCGAACTTCGTCGTCAATTGAAGCCCTTGGGAAAGCAAGCGGAGGTGGCTCGAAAAGCGGCCACCATTCAAGCCGAACTCCGCGATGCAAAGTTACGACTTTATGCAGATGACCTCACGAATTTGCGCGCGTCATTCGACGCCGAAATCGCGGATGAATCAGCGTTGCGCGAGCGACGGGCTGAGGTGGAAGGCGCGCTCGCAATTGCGCATCGACGGGAAAGTGAACTTGATGCTTTGGCGGCCGCTGATGCACCTCGGTTGGCGAGCGCTCAGGAGACTTATTACCGGCTTTCCAGCCTGAGAGAGCGCTTCCGTGGTACGGCAAGTTTGGCGCAAGAACGTTCACGCTTTTTAGCCGAAGAGGCAGACGAGGCGCGCGCTGCCGGTCGCGATCCGGAAGCCCTAGAAGCAGATGCTCGCGAATTGCGTGAGATTGAAGCAAAACTTCGCACTCAGACTGAAGAAGAACGAGCACTTTTAGAACTGGCGCAAGTAGAACTTAAGCAGGCAGAGATAGCCCTCAAAGATGAGGTAGACCGAATTGCAAAGCAGGCGCGGGCGGCCTCTGATACCCGCGAAGGTTTGGTTCGACTTGCCGGGGAAGTGAATGCAATTCGTAGCCGAATTGCGGCAGGCGAAGAAGAAGTGGCGAGATTAACGGCGGCACGCGACGCCGCCCAACTTCGGGCGCACGCTGCTCAGAGTGATTTTTCGACCCTTGAAGCACAAGTCGCAGGGTTGGACCAGGGCGAAATCAACCTTGACTCAGAATATGAAAATGCAGCAACGCATCTTGAACAGGCGCATGCGAAAGTCGAAGCGCTTCGCGAAAGCGAACGTGCAGCAGACCGGGACCGCGCTGCCTGGGAGGCCCGTCTTGAGGCACTTCGGATGGGGCTTGCTCGAAAAGACGGAAGCGGTGTAATTCTCGCAGCCACAGAACAGTTATCTGGGGTACTCGGCTCGTTAGCAACTCTTGTCACCGTCGAAGCTGGGTGGGAAAGTGCCATCGCTGCCGCACTCGGTGGTGCTGCTGATGCAATTGCCGTAAGCGATGCCGACACCGCGCGTGATGCAATTAATTTCCTTAAAAGCAACGATGGTGGACGGGCCCACCTGATCATCGGAACCGAGGGGACAAATGGCAACGATGATTACGATGGCAATCCAAGCCGTAACTCTTGGCCCGTATTAACCGGCGATGCGCGATACGCCCTTGATGTGATTTCCGCTGATCGTGCGGTTATGCCTGCCTTAGAGCGCCTGTTGGCCAAGACGGTTCTCGTCGACGATTTACAGACAGCCCGCGCATTGCTCGGAGATCACCGCGAATTTGTGATTGCGACTCGAGATGGCGATGTCATTTCATCAAACTTCGCTCGCGGTGGTTCACAGAAATCGTCTTCGCTGATCGAAGTCAAGGCCGCAGTTGACGAAGCGGCCACCAAACTTGAGGAAGCCACACACAGTGGCGAGCGCCTTCGTTTTGAATTGGTAGCTGCTGAACAGGCGCGTCGCGAGGCCCAATCCTTGGTCGATGCTTCTCTCACCCGTTTGCACGAATCCGATGCCAGAATGGCCGCCCTTGCGGAACAAATGACTCTCGCAGGTCAAGGAGTTAAAGCTGCAAGTGCTGAGGCCGCGCGTCTTGAAGAAGCGATAAATCAAGGTGTCACTGCTCGACAGGGTGATATCGCCGGACTCGCAGAATTAGAGAACCGATTAGTCAACGCCGAGAGTCAAGAGAACCAAGAAGAACCCGATCTCGAAACCGCAGAAATTTTGCGAACGACGGTGGCCTCCAAGCGGCAAATAGAAGTAGAAGCCAGATTGGCCCTTCGCACCGGCGAGGAGCGAGCAGATTCGGCAGCCCAACGTGCAGAACAATTGGAACGTAACGCTGCAGCGGAGCGTCAAGCCAGGGTTGTCGCCGTCTCTCGGCGCGAAGCGCGTGCTCGTGGTGCGGTAGTCGCACGGGCGGTTTTTGTGCTTGCTCAAGAGGCGCTCTCGGCACTTGACGTTTCGATTGCCCAAGCCTCCGAAGAGCGAGCCCAGAGCGAAGCCGAACGAACTGAACGTGAAGGCGAACTCTTGGCGGTGCGTTTGCGCGCACGAGAATTGACTAGCGAACTCGAACAATTGACCTCAAGTGTCCATCGCGATGAGATTGCACGCGCCGAACAACGCCTACGAATCGAAGGCCTCGAGACCCGGCTACTCGAAGAATTGGGTGTTGATGTTGACACCCTTCTTCGCGAATACAACCCGACGCAGCCAGTCCCCACCTGGGTTGAAGGCGATCGTGGAGAAATGATCGAAGGGCCACTTATTAGCTATCGAAGAGATGACCAAGAGAAGCGTCTTCGAGCTGCGGAACGGTCGCTGGCGTTACTTGGGAAGATCAACCCCTTAGCCCTTGAGGAATACTCGGCGCTTGAACAGCGAGCAAAATTCCTCGGCGAGCAACTCGAAGACTTGAAGGACACTCGTCGCGATTTGCTTGAAATTGTTCGCGAAGTAGATGAGCGCGTGGAGCAGGTATTCCGAGAGGCATACCTTGACACGGCCAGAGAATTCGAACTCGTATTCGCGCGTCTTTTCCCTGGTGGTGAGGGGCGGTTGGTTCTTACTAATCCAGATGACATGCTGACCACGGGTATCGAAGTAGAGGCCAGGCCTCCAGGCAAAAAAATTAAGCGACTCTCATTGTTATCCGGTGGTGAACGTTCGCTAACCGCCGTTGCGTTGCTTATTGCAATCTTTAAAGCACGTCCAAGCCCGTTCTATGTCATGGACGAGGTCGAGGCGGCACTCGATGATACAAACTTGGGTCGCCTGCTCAACATCCTCGAAGAGTTGCGTGGCGCTTCCCAGTTGATCATCATCACGCACCAAAAGCGCACCATGGAAATTGCGGACGCACTTTATGGAGTGACGATGCGCGGTGATGGAGTGACTGAAGTTGTTTCGCAGCGCCTCCGCGAAACCGAAAGCACAAGTGTTTAATCGGCTTTTTGCTAAACGTGAACGACTCGAACGTTCGCAGGGTTTTGGTCGCCGCTTCGCCGCGATTTTCAAAAGCGGACGGCTTGATCCTGAACAATGGGAAGAACTCGAAGAGATCTTGTTGAGTGCAGACGTTGGGCTCGAACTGTCAACCCAACTGCTCACTTCGTTGCGTCAGGATCTCAGTAATGGCGAAGATCCCCTCACCGCATTAAAGCGTGAATTATTGGCATTATTGGCAATTCAGACGCCTCGCGAGATTGAATTCACTCGTCATAGCGATGGCACCCCACAAGTTTTGCTGATCGTTGGCGTGAACGGCACAGGAAAGACCACCACGAGCGGAAAATTGGCAAAACTTGCTCACGATGAGGGGGCCAAAGTATTTCTAGCGGCCGCTGATACTTTCCGCGCCGCCGCCACCGAGCAGTTAGAGACTTGGGCTAATCGGGCCAACGCAACTCTGGTACGTGGCCAGGATGGCCAAGATTCCGCCTCGGTTGCCTTCGATGGACTGCGTGAAGCGCAGGCTGCGTCGGCTGATCTGCTGATCGTCGACACAGCCGGACGTTTGCACACCAAGACCGACCTGATGAATGAACTTGGAAAAGTTAAGAGAGTCATCGAAAAGGGCGCCAAGGTCGATGAAGTGTTGCTCGTACTCGATGCCACAACCGGTCAAAATGGCATCCTTCAAGCCAAGATATTTGCTGAAGCCGTCAACGTAACCGGGCTAGTGCTAACGAAGTTAGATGGCACCGCACGCGGTGGAGTAGTGCTCGCCGTGCAGCGGGAGTTGGGAATTCCGGTGAAACTCGTGGGCATTGGCGAGGGCATCGATGATCTTGCGACTTTCGATCCAGAAGTCTTCGTCGATGGGTTAATCGCCTCCTCATGACTAGGCGTTCTTCTTAGATTTCGTAAAGAGTCTAAAGATCAAGAATTGTGATATCTGTATGGCGAAAGTCATCGCCTTTGCAGAGCAGTTTTCTTCTTGTTGTAGCGGCGAGTGCATATGCAAAGACATCGCCAAAGTTTAATTTTGCTCGATGCCCGGTTCCTTTTCCATAGTCTCGATACGCCGCGCGTGCAACTTCAACTTGCTGTTGGTCCACTGAAATTATTTCAAGGCCACTTGCTTTGATAAGGGCATTAAATTTACGGCTTGCGACTGGATCCTTTATGGAATCTACGACTATCGCTGTCTCCAAGTAATTTCCAGCAGAAATAGCACATTCGTTGTTGTTAATTGCGATAAGAATTTCATCGCTATCGGGTTCAGCAAAGAGAATAGATAAAATTGCCGAACTATCGACAACTACCTTCATCGCGGTAGGCCAGATTCGTTGTAAAGCACGGAATCGACGGAGTCTCTCGTCATGCCTTTTGGCATTCGTATCGAAATTTCATGTGCCAAGGTGCGCAATCTTTCAAGGCGATCATCGGCCTGCGCGCGAACTAACCGCTCGCGCAATGCAACGGTTACGGCCTCGGTGAGTGTTTCGTCGTAAATCGAAGCAACCTGGGAAGCAAGGCGGTGAGCCTCTTCATTCTTAATGTTCATTCCCATAATTCGCATGTTATACCTTTTGGTTATTGGTTTCTACCATTTTCAGAAGCACGGAGGCCAAGGTGGAAAGCTCCGGGTCAACTTGGCAAGTTGTTAATCCATCCCCTTGCAAAGGACCCAAGGCAAGTCTATTTTATGTTGGTTTACGGAATAACCCAACATAGTGGCATTTCTTATGTTGGGTTGTACAATAACCCAACATAGGGAGGGATCATGTCGGGGGTTGAGAAACGAATATGGTCTGAAGGGTCGTCGGGGAGATCACGTCGAGATCGACAACCATGTCGGTATGAAATCTATATCCCAGACCAGTTGGTTCAGCGGGCATTCTCGCTAGATGGTGGAGTGGCAGCGGATGTTGTAGAAGCAGAGGCCGCTGTGGCGCGGTTTAACGCCGAAGCCTCCTCTCTCGTAAGCACAGAAGCACTGGCACGTATTCTCCTCCGCGCCGAGTCCGTGGCCTCGTCCAGAATCGAAGGTTTGAGAATTGGCGCTCGTCGTATTTTGCGAGCTGAGGTTGAAAAAGATGTTGTTGGTTCGAGCCCGGATTTAACGGCAAACGAAGTGCTTGCCAACATTCAAGCGATGGATTACGGAATCCAGCAGATTCAATTAGGTAAACCAATAACGCTGCAGCTGATCCTGGAGACTCATAAACAACTGCTTGCCGGAGCAGACTTAAGCGCTGCGGGTGGGAAACTCCGCGAAGAACAGAATTGGATCGGCGGCAGCGATTACCACCCATGCACAGCTGATTTTGTTCCACCAAAATGGGAAATTGTTGAACAGTTAATGGAGGATCTAGTTACGTTTTGCAATGATGACGCGTTGCCGGCAATTGCTCAAGCGGCCATTGCCCACGCCCAATTTGAAACCATCCACCCTTTTGTAGATGGCAATGGACGAACTGGAAGAGTCCTCATTCAATTGATTTTGCGTCGGCGCGGATTGGCGTCAAGAGTCGTGCCCCCGGTATCCCTGATTTTGGCTACTTGGGCGCAAGATTATGTTGAGGGTTTGGCGGCCACTCGTTATTTGGGAGACCCCAATTCAAAAGATGCGCATGACGGAATGAATCTTTGGATTGGTCGATTCGCGGCGGCGTGTTCTAGGTCAGTGAAGGATGCGATGGAATTTGAAATCCGGGCTAGCTCAATTGAAAAAAATTGGCGAACGGCCTTGGGGAGGGTACGGAGGTCTTCCTCAATCGATCTCCTTTTGCAAAAATTGGTAGGTATGCCAGTTTTGACGGTAACCACTGCGATGACGCTGACGAATACTTCCTATAAGCAGACTAATGAGGCCATAGCCACGTTAACGGAAGCTGGAATACTTCATCGAATATCGGCTAGCTCTAGGAATAGAGCCTTCGAGGCGCCAGAAATTATCTCTGCTTTTGCTGATCTTGAAAGACAGCTTGCGAGTCCTGATGGTGACACACGAGTTTCAAACCCGACTCGGAACGTTCCTTCACGGCTTCAGCAAAATGGCGCATCCAAACTCTGAGCGACCTAGGTCTCCTCTGCTTTGTTTACATACTTGTAACGCAAGCGCTGACATTGTGATCTTCGCGTAATCATCTGCGCCCCTTACTGAAACGCAGGGTTGGCACTCTCCACTCAACCGATCGACCGGAGGAGTGCGATTTATGACTATGAACAGTGGCGACACCGCATGGGTGCTAGCGGCAACCGCCATGGTGCTCCTGATGACGCCTGGCTTGGCCTTTTTCTACGGCGGCATGGTTCGCGCAAAGAGCGTGCTTAACATGATGATGATGTCATTTGTGACGATCGGGATCGTCAGTGTGCTTTGGACGATCTTTGGATATGGCCTGGCTTTCGGTGATTCTGGAAGCGGGTTATACGGCTCGATTGGCCTGTCGCATTTAGCGTCGGCGGTAAATTCAATGCCGAATAATGGCGGCGTTTACCCGATTCCTGAGTTGGCATTCTCTGCCTTTCAGTTGATGTTCGCGGTGATTACGCCAGCCCTAATCAGCGGTGCCATCGCAGATCGCACAAAGTTGGTGGCCTGGGTCATCTTCGTCTCCATCTGGGTGACGATTGTGTACTTCCCCGTTGCGCACTGGGTTTTTGACTTTGGTACTAAGCACAAGGACGGCAGCATCACCGGCGCAGGTTGGCTCGCATCTCGCGGCGTTCTCGACTTTGCTGGCGGAACCGCCGTTCATATCAACGCTGGGGCCGCGGCTTTGGCGCTCGCGCTCGTGCTCGGAAAACGCGTTGGTTTCGCCCGAACGCCGATGAAACCCCATAACCTTCCGCTTGTTTTAATCGGTGCCGGATTGCTCTGGTTTGGTTGGTTCGGTTTTAACGCAGGCTCAGCGCTCGGGGCAAATGGTTTAGCTGCGCTCGCGCTAATCAATACTCAGGTGGCCACGGCCGCTGCGCTTCTTGGCTGGCTGATCATCGAGAAGTTTCGCGATGGTCATCCAACGACTCTGGGGGCTGCCTCTGGCGCGGTCGCCGGACTGGTGGCGATCACTCCTGCGTGCGCCTTCGTTGCACCATGGGGTGCAGTGTTAATCGGTTTCGCAGCAGGCGCGGTATGCGCGCTAGCGGTTGGCCTTAAATACAAATTCGGGTTCGATGACTCACTTGATGTCGTCGGCGTGCACTTGGTCGGTGGAATTTTAGGCTGCATTGCCATTGGATTCCTCGGGACTACAACGGTAAACAGCGCCGGAGCTAACGGACTGCTTTACGGTGGAGGGTTCACGCTCTTAGGGAAACAGGCACTTGCGGTCGTTAGCGTGTTCGCATTCTCATTCGTAATCAGTTACGTGTTGGGTACCATCATCAAACATACGATTGGGTTCAGGATCACCGAAGAAGCTGAAGTTTCTGGTATCGACTTGGCCGAACATCAAGAGACTGGTTACGAATTCGGTCTCGCCTCTGGAAGTTTTGCCTCACGTCTAGGATCTGCCCGAGAAGGAGCCGAATCATGAAACTAATTACCGCGATTATTAAACCCTTTCGACTCGAAGATGTGCGGGAAGCCTTGGTCGCGTTGGGAGTTCCTGGAATGACAGTTTCCGAGGCGAGTGGTTACGGCCGTCAACGTGGTCACACAGAGGTTTATCGAGGAGCTGAGTACACGATTGATTTAGTTCCGAAGGTGCGTATCGAAATCGTCGTTGAAGATGCCGATGCAGATTCAGTCATTGACGCGATTGTGGCAACCGCGCGTACGAACTCGATTGGCGATGGCAAAGTTTGGAGCTCGTCAATCGATCAGGTGATCCGTGTGCGTACAGGGGAGCGCGGCCACGACGCGCTCTGATCGACTCGCCAGAAGCGACGCAGCCGATGCGCAGGTGGGCTCACTGCTTGCAGTCCTTAGGCAAGGGGCAAAGTTGGCAATCTTTGCAGTCGGAGGCTATGGCCGTCAGGAAATCTGCCCTGGTTCGGATTTAGACCTGCTCTTTATCCACGAAGGCATGGCTACCTCACAATTAAAAACTATTGTCGACGGAGTTCTGTTTCCGCTATGGGATGCAGGGCAAGAAATCGATCATTCAGTGCGCACCGTGGAGCAAACATTGGCTCTTGCCAAAGCCGATGTCAAAGTCGCTCTTGGCCTACTGGACGTGCGGCATGTGGCTGGCGATGTGAGTGTAGGCATTGAACTGGCAAGTGATGGGCTCCGCACCTGGCGAGGAAATTCCGGTCACATGCTTCCGAAACTGCGATCGATGCAACTCGATCGCATCAAGCGCAGCGGTGAACTCGCCTATTTTATTGAGCCGGATCTAAAAGAGGCTCGTGGTGGTTTGCGCGACATCACGGTTCTTAGAGCTATCGCCGCATCGTGGGTTGCTGACCTGCCGCACGCGAAGATAGATGAGTCGAATGAATTTCTTCTTGACGTACGCGAGGCACTTCATGTGGTTACTGGTCGAAAGAAGAATCAGTTACTACTGCAAGAACAAGATCAAGTTGCGAACATACTAGGCCTGGTTGATGCCGACGATTTGTTGAGACTCGTTGCCGAAGCGGGTCGAGCAGTTGACTACGCGAATGAGTTGACGTGGCGACGTGTGGATCAAGGAAATCAAGAATCGAAACGCAATCGATATGGTCGGCGGCGTCCTGCAGTGTCCACCCGAGTCGCGCAGGATCTTGTTCTATTTGAAGGTGAGGTGGCTCTGGAATTCGCAGCTAATGTCGAGGGCGATGAATTCTTGACACTTCGGGCTGGTGCCACTGCCGCTCAACTTGAAAACCCCATCTCGCCGATAACGTGTATGCGCTTAGCCGGCTCCGCACCTGTCTTGGCCACGCCGTGGTCTGGTCGAGCGCGTGACCTTTTCATTTCATTGATTGGCGCCGGCGAATCGTCGCTCGTGGTTTGGGAAGCATTAGATCAGGCGGGATTGATCATTCGGCTCATCCCTGAGTGGCAGGCGGTTCGGAATTTGCCGCAGCGCAACGTCTTGCACCGCCACACCGTCGATCGCCATCTGCTTGAGACGGTGATCCAAGCCAAGGGTCTGCTTCGAACGGTTCGTCGACCCGATTTACTTTTGGTGGCGGCGCTATTTCACGATATCGGGAAGGGGCAGGTCGGAGATCACAGTGAAGTTGGCGCCAAGCTGATGCAAATCATCGCCATGCGCATGGGATTTTCTCGGGCTGATGCTGCGGTTCTTGAATCATTAGTTCTGCACCACCTATTACTGCCAGATACGGCAACCCGTCGTGATTTAGATGATCCGCAGACGATTTCCAACGTGTTGGAAAAATTGGACGAGCAGGTTGCAAGTCTGGATTTATTGCACGCCTTAACGATCGCCGACGGCCTTGCCACCTCCGGTACAGCATGGAGCCCGTGGAAAGCCAAACTTGTTGAACAACTAGTCGAAAGAATTAAGTCCACCGTTGCCGGATTCCCTCTTCCGCAGGAGCCGCAGTTGGATGACGAGTTAGTTTTAATGGCAGCGAGTTCAACTCTTGATGTGCGAGTGAAGCCAGATGAAGGGCATTATGAAATTCTCGTGGTCGCTCCCGATTCTCCGGGTCTCTTAGCGAAAGTTTCCGGAGTCCTGAGCCTTGCAAAATTAGATGTTAAAGCCGCGAAAACTCTCACGCGAAACACCTCAGCAGTGATGCGCTGGCAGGTGACTCTGGCACCCTACGGACAGATACCTGAAGCACCAGCAATTCTTGACTCACTCAGGCGCTCGCTGACCGGGGAATTTGAGGTTACCCGACGTTTGCGCGAGCGAGCCCGTGATCATGCTCGTCCGTCGAGGATGCCCACTTCACCTCCTGTGGTTGCAGTTCTGCAAGATCAGGCCAGCCACGCCACGGTGCTCGAGATACGAAGTCATGACCGCCCCGGTTTGCTACATGACGTGGCAATGGCCGTGACAAGCGCTGGTATTGATGTTCACGCAGCGATCGTCTCAACCCTCGGTGCCGAGGCCTGCGATGTTTTCTATGTGACCGAGTTGGGGGGTGGACCGTTGAGCTTGGCAGAAGGCGAGCGTGTCGCAGCGCTCGTGGAGTTCGAGCTCTGCAAAGTGGCGCAAGACCTAAGCCCTGCCGGGTAATCTTCACCTGTGTTTGATGCGCTGACCGAACGACTCTCGGTAACCTTCGCCTCGCTCCGCGGCAAAGGGCGGCTCAGCGAGGCCGATATCGATGAAACTTGCCTAGAAATTCGGATCGCCCTTTTAGAGGCCGACGTTGCC
>JANXYY010000115.1 GCA_025355805.1 Actinomycetes bacterium | reverse complement strand
ATGATTTCATTACAGAGATCGATGCACTCATCACATATATAGACACCCGGACCTGCGATCAATTTTTTGACCTGCTTCTGAGATTTGCCACAGAAGGAGCACTTAACCAGGTCTCCGCTTTCGCCAAGCCGCGTCATCTCGTCCATCCCCCGCCAAATTAGAGAACTTAAGTTGATCCCCAGAGTAGGGCCGACCACCGATAAATCTCGCCCAATAAAGGCAGAAACTTGTTCGCCCTGAGAGGACTAAACAACCGAGACTAAACCTGTGCGCTGGCTTTACGAGTAGCGAGTACTTGATCGACGAGTCCGTAGGCCACGGCTTCGTCTGCGGTCAAAATCTTGTCACGTTCAATATCACGTCGAATATCTTCAATGGCACGAGTCGAGTGCTTTGCCAACATCTCTTCGAGAAGCGCGCGCATGCGCATGATTTCGCGCGCCTGAATTTCGATATCAGAACCTTGCCCGCCGCCCTCGCTTGAAGGTTGGTGAATAAGAATTCGCGAATTCGCCAGAGCGTAGCGTTTGCCCTTCTGACCGCCAGCCAGGAGTACTGCAGCCGCAGAGGCAGCCTGACCCAAACAGAAAGTCTGGATATCGGGACGGACAAATTGCATGGTGTCGTAGATCGCGGTTAGCGCTGTGAAAGATCCACCGGGCGAGTTGATGTACATGAGGATGTCGCGATCGGGATCCATCGATTCAAGAGTGAGCAACTGAGCCATCACATCATTGGCTACGGTGTCATCGATTGCCTGTCCAACAAAGATGATGCGCTCTTCAAAAAGTTTTGTATATGGATCAAGTCGCTTAAAGCCGTAACTGGTGCGCTCTTCGATCTGCGGGAGGACGTAACGTCCAGTGATCTGGTTCATGCTGTGCCACCACTTCCATCAACTTGTTGCGCGCTGCGCACGACGTGATCAACAAACCCGTATGTCTTTGCATCCTCGGCAGTAAACCAACGATCGCGATCGGAATCTATCTCAATCTGTTCCTTGGTCTGGCCGGTGTGAAGCGCAATCAAATCAGCCATCTGTCGCTTGGTATAAAGCATCTGCTCGGCCTGGATCTTGATATCGCTGGCCGTTCCACCGATACCACCCGAGGGTTGGTGCATCATGATCCGAGCATGCGGAAGCGCATAACGCTTGCCGGGTGCACCTGAACAGAGCAAGAACTGCCCCATCGAAGCGGCCATGCCCATCGCAAACGTGGCGACATCGTTCTTTACATATTGCATCGTGTCGTAGATGGCCATTCCCGCCGAGATCGATCCACCTGGCGAATTGATGTAGAGGTAAATGTCTTTCTCAGCATCTTCGGCCGCGAGGAGCAATATCTGGGCGCAGATCGCATTGGCCATACTGTCTTCGACGACAGAGCCCAAGAAAATGATTCGCTCGCGCAAGAGCCGGTTGTAAACCTGATCGTCGAGTCCGCCACTTAGGGCAGGACCGGCAGCCACCGGTGACTGAATTGGCATTGACTTCCTCCACTAGGAGACGGGGTGACCCGTCCCTTCACTCGACACGAATTGGGACTATGAAGACCCTAACAAGCGGCGAGGACTCTTACTTCCCAAGAAAGGGTTTGTTCGCTCACGGCGCACTCTCGCGGACAAAAAGTGAGCAAACTTACTCCGGAGCGGACTCGGCATCAGCTTCGACATTGGAGTCGACATCGGATTCCGCAGAGGGATCCGGTGCACTCGGCCTAAGGGCCGCGAGATCTACCGCACGACCTGATGCATCGACAATTGGGGTGCGTTCGAGAACACTTGCAAGGGCTTTCGCGCGCGCCACTTCACTAAGTACCGAAGGAATCTGTCCAGCCTCGACTAGTTGCTTGGCAAATTGCTCGGGGCTTACGCCATAACGTGCAGAACTGCGGATTAGGTACTCCGAAATCTCGGCTTCGCTGACGTCGACACTCTCAGCGACCCCGATTGCGTCAAGTAAAAAACTGGAGCGTAGGGACTGACGAACTTCGGCATCGACCTCGGTGCGGTGCGCCTCGTCTTCAAGGCGGCCCTCATTCTTCAAATGTTCGGTGACCTCTTCAAGAACGAGACTTTCAGGCACCGGGATATCCGTCGCATCTAGAAGTGCTTCCAAAAGCCGATCGCGCGCCTGTGCACCCTGTTCCATCGCTTTGATTCGAGACATTCGCGTGCGCACGTCTTCGCGAAGTTCGACTAGAGAATCGAATTCGCTCGCAAGAGCCGCAAAGGCATCATCAAGTGCGGGCAGGATGCGTTCCTTGACCGAGTGCACTGTTACTTCAACTTCTGAGGCTTCACCTTCGTGTGCTCCCAGGAGTGGCGCTACGAATTTCTTTGACTCGCCGACGTTCATTCCCTCGAGAGCCTCGTCGAGACCATCGATCATTCGATTTGTACCAACCTCGTAAGAAATTTTTCGTGCAACGCCATCTTCAAGTTCTTTGCCATCAATTTGAGCAACAAGATCGAGTGAAACGAAATCACCCTTCGTTGCTGCACGATCGAGGGCCGTAAGAGTTCCAAATCGTGCGCGCAGGCCATCGATTTGTTCGTCGATCTCTGCATCCGTCAAGACGAGGTCATCGACCGTGATCGAAAACTTTGCGTAGTCGGGCAGCACAATGTCTGGACGAACATCTACTTCGACACTGAATTTAATCTCTTTGCCATCGTTCAGTTCAGTTAGATCGACATCAGGCCGACCGACGACTCGAACTTCGTTCTCTCTGGCTGCCTGGGCGTAGAAGGCCGGGATCGCCTTGTTGATCGCTTCTTCAAGCACGACGCTACGCCCAAATCGCTGATCAATTAGCGCGTTAGGTACCTTGCCCTTACGGAATCCCGGAATATTTACCGACGTGGCAATCGTCTTATAAGCCTGATCGACGTGGCTTTGAAATTCACTGAAAGGTACCTCGATGTCGAGCCGAACGCGGGTGGGCGAGAGGGTCTCAACGGCGGATTTCAAGTGCAAATCTCCTCGAATTGAAGGTTTAAAACGTTCTGGTCGGGGCGGAGAGACTCGAACTCTCGGTCTCCTGCTCCCAAAGCAGGCGCGCTAGCCACTACGCTACGCCCCGCGGCGCAAAACGAAGTCTAGGGGAAGAATTGACCCCTCCAAGCCACTTCAAAGCGTGCTCGCGGGTGTAGCTCAATGGTAGAGCACCAGCCTTCCAAGCTGGCCATGCCGGTTCGATCCCGGTCACCCGCTCAATATTTGGACATCAGGCCCAGAGCGCGTTCCTCGGCGCGAATCCGGACCGCCAGCAATGGAATATTTAATGCTGTGAAAACCGAGGCCGTGATCCAAGCAGAGCCAACGAGGGGAAGCGCGAATCCCTCTACAACAACCGCGACGTAGTTCGGGTGTCGGCACCAGCGGTACGGGCCATCCCCCACCAGCGGTAGGCCTGGCACCACAATGACTCGGGTACTCCAACGGGGCCCAAGCGATCGGATGCTCCACCAGCGGAGCCCTTGAGAGGCGATGACTAGTGTGAGCATCGGCCAGGCCAGCCAGGGGTAAATCTCGCGGTGACCTAGATGGACTTCGAGGAGCGCACCAGCCAGCAGCCCGCCATGCAAGACGACCATAAATGGATAGTGACCAGAGCCGTACTCGACCCCTCCATGTTTTTGACACCAACGTAGATTGCGGCGGGAAAGGATTAGCTCACTGATTCGCTGAAGCCCGATTAACAAGACCAGACCAGTGAAGGCGGCAGTACCCGTCATCTCATCACCACTCCAGTAGAACGAGTTCGGCGCAGAAGCCTGGCCCCATCGCAATGAGAAGCCCTAACGTGCCTGCCTCTGGTGGTGGGACCTGGACACTTCCTGCAATGGTGTCAGCGAGTACATGCAACACCGAGGCCGACGAGAGATTGCCGATCCGAGCCAGCGAGCGCCAGGTTACGTCGAGTTCACCGGAGTGCAGGTTGAGGGTGCGCTCCATGGCCTCTAGAACTTTGGGACCTCCGGGATGACAGACCCAACGATTGATATGGGAACGATTGAGCCCGCGCCCGTTAAGGAATTCGTCCACATCATTTCCGAGGTAACGCTCGACGACATCCGCAACACTTGCTGAAAGAACGATCCGGAATCCGCTACCGCCGATGTCCCAACCCATCGTTCGCTCAGTATCTGGATAAAGCCTGCTTCGAGATGCAATGACTCTCGGACCTGAACCAGCTGAAGGATGTTGGGAACCAACCATGACGACGGCAGCGGCACCGTCGCCAAAAAGACCGCTTGCCACAATGTTTGGCATCGAGACGTCATCATGTTGAATCGTCAGCGAACAGAGTTCAACGGAGAGAAGTACTGCCACCCCGTCGGGGTTTCCGAGCAAAAAATCATGCAATCTGGCGATCCCGGAAGCACCCGCGACGCAGCCAAGTCCGAAAATCGGGATGCGTTTTACGTCTGGTCGCAGACCCAATCGTGGAGCCAGAAGTGCCTCCAATGACGGTGCGGCAATCCCGGTTACTGACGTAGTCATGACGAGATTGATGTCGGCAGGCATTAGATGCGCCGCAGCCAACGCACCGCGAATGGCCTGTTCGCCAAGTTCGACACCGATCTGGATGAACGCGTCATTTGCGTCAGTGAAGCCATCGAGCCTCGAATACTCCGCAAGAGGCAGCGCGAGGTGCCGCTGTTGCACCCCAGTGGCTGCATGAATCCGCTCGACTAAACCTCGTTGGGCACCCGTCGGCGCAACAAAAGCAACAAACGCTTCCGTGATTTCAGACTGTGAGTAGGTATGCGCCCCGACGATTGCCTGCACCCCAACTATCGTCGATGTCACTCAGCAGCGTGGTGCTCTTCGTCTTTTAGCGGCCCGTCATCTTTCAAAGTGTCGTCGCGCTTGAGAGTCTCTCTGACTTTCATAGCACCGCCGAGAAGAACGGAGGCGGCATCCTTGAGATGAACCGCGGCATCCTTGAGATGAAGCCCCGCATCCTTCGCCGAGGACTTCACCTGGTCTGCCACTCCATCAAACTCGATGTTCGGGTTGCCCATTACTTTGCCGGCGGCCTCTTTGGCCTTCCCCTTAAGCCCCTGAGCCTTATTTAGAGCCTTACTAAGTGCTTCTTCTCTCGCTTTTGCCTTCTTCTTTTCTCCCATTTTCAATCCTCCTATAAATAGCGGGGCGCTCATTGAACCAACAGATACGCCCACCGTACTTTGCCGCTCGTCATGTGGGAAGGGCTCCGAGCCTCATGTGAAATGACCAAGAGTTTGCCGAACCCTAGACGAATTATTGAGCTCCGCTCGCTGCCTCGGATCAGAGCCCCGTCTTGATGTGCTGCTCAAACCAGTCCCGAGCCAATGCCAGAATTTCTGGCTCGGACATCGCCGGCAAATTGCCTTCCAGCGATCCGGAAACTTTGCTCGCCGTTTGGGGATGCTTGCGCTCGAGATATTGCATGAACTCAGCTGCCGAATCCGCTTTCCCTTTGCCATGCCCCACGAGGAGAATCTGCTTGGCGCTTGCTACCGAATTTGCAATCTCTTCAAAATAGGCCGCGCCCGAGTGTTCCACGTCGTGTCCTCCGTGATGTTGTGCCTCTCGTACATGATGATGGCGCGCCTTCGGGTCGGGTGCTTCGATCTTCGTCGGCGAAGTGTCTGAGTCAATCCCCGAAAGCCAGACCCTCGCATCGTGTTGTGTTATAGCAACTACAACGAGACGATCACTTAATTTGGGCATGAGTAAACTTCCTTTCGAACATGAACGTAGCGATACCAGTCCCAAACGAGGCAAGTCGGGGTTACGGGACGCGATAAAACGTTTGCTTGGGCAGAATCGTCAAAGTAAATGCTCTCAATATCGACTCCGAGTGGCGCCATAACCATGCCCGCCTCCTGATGACTCGATCGTATCGCTGATCGCGTCCCCGAAATCGTTACTTGATGGAGAAACTCGACCGAAG
>JANXYY010000135.1 GCA_025355805.1 Actinomycetes bacterium | reverse complement strand
GGTTCGGCTCTGCTGTAATCTCAACCCGTTGTGCCGAACGACCAATTCAGGCGGGTTGCCCGAGCGGCCAATGGGAGCGGACTGTAAATCCGCCGGCTTACGCCTTCCAAGGTTCGAATCCTTGACCCGCCACCAGAATTTTTCGAAGTCAATCCCAGGCCAATCTTTGAGTTTTCGCGGCTTTCTATAGACCTAATTCGCTGAGGTCGGCATGTCCGTCAGGACGCCGACCTAGAGGCCAAAAGAATTTTCTATCGCTTTCGTTAATCGGTAAGTCGTTGATGCTGGCGATTCGGCGCTGCATATATCCCTCATCGTTAAATTCCCAATTTTCGTTTCCGTAACTTCGATACCAACTTCCAGACTCATCGTGCCATTCGTAGGCAAAGCGCACGGCCAGATGGTTGCCGGTAAACGCCCATAGTTCCTTGACCAATCTGTAATCTAATTCGTTAGCCCATTTCCTCTGTAGAAAAGTTTTAACTTGGTCTCTACCGCTTACAAATTCGGAGCGATTACGCCAAACCGTATCTTCGGTATATACCTGAGAGACACGTTCTGGATCACGACTATTCCAAGCATCTTCGGCCAGGCGAACCTTTTGGACAGCCGATTCAGCCGTAAAAGGCGGTAGCGGTGGTTTCGGATCCATAGAAGTCTCCAATTCCGCCATCAAGATCTCGAAGACGGACTCATGATGTTTTTGGCCATCGTCGGGAAGACAAATCTGTGAAAAGGTGCGACTGCCCACCAGTAGAGGTGACCACCGAGGCCCCTTGGCATGAATGTTGCTGTCTGGGTTAGCGTGGTGAGACCATCGGTTTCCAAAAGTTGGAATTCAAGCGAGGCAATTCCAGGCAATTTCATCTCTGCGATCAATCGCAATTTGACGTTTTTCTCCAAAAGCGCAACCCGCCAGAAGTCCAGGCTGTCGCCCACTCTCAGGTGTTCAGAGTCCCGTCTCCCTCGACGAAGTCCCACGCCACCGACGAGTCGATCAATGGCGCCACGGAGGCTCCAGGCCAAGTCGGCTCCATACCAGCCATTGGTTCCGCCAATTCGTTCGATATCCGACCAGATATCGCTGAGTGGTTTGTCACTGGTAATCACTCGAACATCTCGATAGGACGAAGCACCAGCCCAACTCGGATCGCTCTGCACTTTCTCCCATGGCGAAGAATTTCCGGTCGCATCCGACCATCGGGTTATCACTTGAGATTCACGGCTGCTAGCGAGCGCGAGCTTTACCGCATTTTCAAAGTCAATTAATCCTTCGGCCGGGTTAGGGATTATCGCGGAGACACTTTTCTTGGGATCTGCAATCACTTCGTTAATGAGTGAACCGATCAAAGGCCGCGCAATACTGGCTGGGACTGGCGTTACTAGATTCACCCAAAGGCCAGATAACCGAGGTGAGAGAACCGGCACGGGGATGATTATGCGCCGTCGCAGTCCGGCGACTTTGGCATAACGATTCATCATTTCGGCGTAAGTGATGACATCAGGACCTCCGATGTCGAAGATTCCGGAAATTGGAGTCTTCAAATCTGCTGCCTGGCTCAGATACCAAAGTACATCGCGAATCGCGATTGGATGCGTGCGGTTCTTCACCCACTTTGGTGTAGTCATTATCGGTAGGCGTTCGGTCAAATGACGGAGCATTTCAAACGACGCCGACCCTGAACCAATAATGATCCCAGCACGAAACTCCATCGTGGGCACACCACCGTCGGCCAGTGCTACGCCAACTTCTGTTCGTGAAGCCAGGTGCTCGCTCTGAGTCTTATCATTGGCGATTCCGCCGAGATAAACGATTTGCTCAACATGGGCGCTTGCGCAGACAGCTCCGAAAAGTAGTGCCATCTTTTGCTCGGTCTTTGCAAAGTTCTTCCCAGTGTCGAGCGAATGCAGCAGGTAAAAAGCCGTCTGTACGTCGTTGAGGGCGCGTTGCAATGCTTCAGGGTTAGTGGCATCCCCGGCAATAATTTCGACGGAATCTTTCCAAGGTACTCCAGCAAGTTTGTTCGCATCGCGGACAAGGACGCGCACCTTGAACCCGTTCGCGAGTAAATCTCTTACCAGTCGGCCGCCGACGTAACCAGTCGCACCTGTGACGAGAATTCGTCGAGGGATCATCGTGAGAGTGCTTCCAGAATCAAGTCCAACTTCTCTCTAGTTATTTCCCCAGGAGTCAAGGCTAAAACATTGCCCGCGCGATCACAGACCATGGTTGCGATTTGTTTACGATCGACAATTCCGGTGCTATCGCAAAAATTATCTACTGGCGTATAGAAGGTCCAAGTTCTGGTGAGAACTTGAGCCTTCTTGATAGACGCGGCCATCCCGCCGTCGATGAATTTACGGAAAAACCGGGCACGTGGGTCCATCACGGGAAATTCGAGAACGATTCTCTGAGTCTCTGGTTTCAAATACAGTGGTGAATCACAAATTCCTTCTTTCGCGAGTGCGGTGATCCAGCGATCCACGGCGGCTTGATGTCTTCGTAGGAAGGCAGCCACAATAACGACTCGCTCGACGGGCAAATCAGTCGGAAGTCGCTTGGCTTCTCCAAGGAGATTCTGTCCAGTAATTGCCGGTAACCGACCCATACCCCAAGGCTATCGAGCCGGCTACCTACTTGCTCACCGAGGGGATAATCTCTCTCACAATCGATCGCCTTAATCTTTGGAGGTAGGGAAAGAGTATGCATTTGGTGCGTGCTGAGCGCTTGGAGTCTCCCGCAAGAAAGCTGGCGTCCTCCCGTAAAGTTGTTACGGCGGCGCTAGTTCAGGAAAAGTGGCTCGGCTCTCAAAGCGATCAGATGGAGGCGCTTACTTCGGCTGCGACCAAGGCGGTAGTTGAAGGGGCAGAACTAATCTCTTTTTCAGAGCTAACGCTTTACCCGTATATTTGCGACGATTCTCGAGG
>JANXYY010000080.1 GCA_025355805.1 Actinomycetes bacterium | reverse complement strand
GCGTGAGCGGCGAGTCCGCTCACCTCGAGCGGCGAGTTGCCTCACCTCGAGCGGCGAGTTGCCTCACCTCGAGCGGCGAGTTGCCTCACTCTGCTTTCCGGTGAGCGGCGAGTCCCGTCACGGGAGGCATTGGTGAATGAGGATTGAACTCAGACGTCCAAGGTCCTCACTGCCTCCGGTATTCAAAGCCAGGATCCGTCGACGCGACTCAGAGTTTTCCGAATTAGTTTTGAGGCAACTCGCCGCTCGAGGTGAGCGGACTCGCCGCTCACGCTGGAAGTGGAAAAATGTGTGCCCCCGGCAGGATTCGAACCTGCGCCACCGCCTTCGGAGGGCGGTGCTCTATCCCCTGAGCTACGGGGGCTCATGAATGCTTAGCGAGATTATCAGCGTTTGACCCGGCACTTAAGCACGGCTCCGAGATTTGTCTGGCGCGGGTAGCCTTAGCTAGTGACTCCGACCACGCTATCTGCGCTTATCGTCGTGGCTTTGCGTGCTGCCGCGGTTGAGGGCAAATTAGGCGACCTCGGCGCTGATCAAATTCCGGCCGAAGTCGTGATAGATCGGCCCAAAAATCGTGATCACGGCGATTATTCGACCAATATCGCCTTAGTGTTGGCCAAGCCCGCGGGTGTTGCACCACGAGTTATCGCTGAATTGTTGGTCAAGGCACTTAGCGAATCCGCTGATATTGCCAAAGTCGAGGTCGCTGGGCCTGGCTTTCTAAACATTTCGATTGCAGCCGCAGCCGCAGGGGCGCTGTGTCGCACGATTCTTTCTGAACTTGGCGGCTACGGCACAGGCGATCGATTGGCTGGCACTCGGGTCAACCTCGAATTCATCAGCGCCAACCCAACCGGCCCCCTCCATTTGGGTCACACTCGCTGGGCTGCCGTCGGTGATGCACTGGGTCGCGTGCTCACCGCTGTTGGCGCGCAGGTAAGTCGTGAGTTCTATATCAATGATCGTGGCGTGCAGATGGATCGCTTTGGCGAATCGATTATGGCTGCCGCACACGGATTACCTGCGCCGGCGGATGGATATCACGGCGCGTACATCACTGAATTGGCCCACGAGATTGTTGAATTAAAACCTGAATTGTTGCAACTACCGGAGAGCGAACAGGCTGTCGCGTTTCGCGAAGAGGGATATGTACGACAACTGGCTCATCAACAACGAGTTCTCGATGAATTTGGCACACATTTTGATGTCTGGTTTTCAGAACGAAGTCTGCACTCATCAACTGCAGTAGACGCGGCCTTTGCTAAATTACGCGAGCAGGGGCATGTCTACGAGGCTGACGGCGCAACTTGGCTACGCACAACTGATTTTGGCGACGATAAAGATCGCGTTTTGCGAAAAGCCGATGGGGAACTCACGTATTTCGCTTCGGATACTGCCTATTACGTCGATAAACGTTCCCGCGGCTTCGACATCTGTATCTATCTTCTAGGGGCGGACCATCATGGATATGTGGGGCGGTTGAAGGCAACTGCCGCATGTGCAGGTGACGATCCGGAAAGAAATGTAGAAGTTTTAATAGGGCAAATGGTAAAAATTATTGAAGGTGGAGAAGAACTTAAACTTTCAAAGCGGGCAGGAACTATTATTACTTTGGAAGACATCGTCGAACGGGTTGGAGTGGATGCAGCTCGATATACCTTGATTCGCTATCCAGTCGACACTCCAATGACGATGGATGTGGACTTACTCACTAAGCGGACAAACGAAAATCCAGTTTTTTACGTTCAATATGCACACGCGCGAATTAGTGGCGTCCTGCGCAATGCTATCGAAGTTGGAGTTTCGGCAGAACTATCGGGCTTTGATCCAGCTCTTTTGACGCACGAGCGCGAAGGCGATCTGCTTGGCATCCTCGGAGAATTTCCGCGCGTAGTAGCCAGTGCAGCGGAATTGCGCGAGCCACATCGAATCGCCAGATACCTAGAGGAACTTGCCGGTACGTATCACCGTTTTTATGACGCATGTCGAGTCCTTCCACTTGGCGATGAAGAAGTCGGGCCGCTAAACAATGCCCGGGCAGTCCTTTGCGCCTCAACGCGTCAGGTGCTCCAAAATGGACTAGCGCTCTTGGGCGTTAGCGCGCCGGAGCGGATGTGACGAAAATGTCAGGCGATTTGAGCCAGAAGATATGGCCGCGTGGCGCATTTCGCGATCGAAATGGCGTTGTTTGCATTGGTGGAATTTCGGCCAATGATCTGGTGAGAGAGTTTGATACTCCAATCTTTGTGCTTGACGAAGACGACTTCAGGGCGCGTGCTCGCCAATGGCGCAGTGCCTTTGAGGATTCCTTTGGCATAGACGGGGTCACCGTCTATTACGCAGGCAAGGCCTTTATTTCCGTCGCCGTTGCAAAGTGGGTGAGCGAAGAAGGTTTAGGCCTTGACGTTTGCACCGGCGGTGAATTCGCGATTGCCACTTCCGCTGATTTTGAGCCGAGCCGCATCGCTTTTCACGGAAACAACAAGTCTCTAGTTGAAATTCAAAATGCTGTTGCCGCTCGAGTCGGGTTAATCATCGTCGATTCGTTTTATGAATTAGATCGAGTGGCACAGACAGCCCTCGCTGAGGAAGTGGTTCAGAAGATTCTGCTCCGCGTCACTCCTGGGGTTGAGGCGCACACGCATGAATTCATTGCCACGGCACATGAAGATGTGAAGTTTGGATTCTCAATCAACACCGGAGCAGCCGGCGAGGCCGTACGACTTGCTTTAGCTTCGCCGCATCTTGAACTCAAGGGTCTTCATTCGCATATTGGTTCACAGATTTTTGACACTGAAGGATTCGAGATTGCTGCTCATCGCGTCATTGGTTTACTCGGTGCTATTCGCGACGAACATGGCGTCGAGCTCGAGTCTTTGGATTTGGGCGGCGGCTACGGCATTGCCTACGTCGAAGAGGACGATCCACTTTCGCCGGAAGCGCTCGCGCAAAGACTTTATGAAATTGTGAAAGTCAAATGTGATTCGTACGGGCTCGAAATTCCGCATATTTCGATCGAACCCGGTCGTGCGATCGCCGGACCAAGCACCGTCACGATCTACACCGTAGGCACCGTGAAAACTGTGGAATTGGATGGTGGGCGGAGTCGTTCTTATGTTTCAATTGATGGAGGTATGAGCGACAACATTAGGACTGCGCTGTACGACGCGGACTACACCGCGGTGCTAGCCAACCGGCTTTCGACAGAGTCTCTTTCTGCTTCTCGAGTTGTTGGCAAGCATTGCGAGACGGGGGATATTGTGGTGCGAGATGTTGAATTGCCGATTGACATCACTCCTGGAGACCTTCTTGCCACACCTGCCACAGGTGCCTATGGCCGTAGCATGGCAAGCAATTACAACCATGTGCCGAGACCACCAGTCGTTGCTGTGAGTAATGGCAAGGCTCGCTTGATCGTTCGAAGAGAGACGCAAGAAGATCTCATGCGTCTTGAAGTACCGGAAGGCGGATCTTGATGTCGATTCGCACGCTGAAAGTGGGCATGCTCGGGTGCGGCAATGTGGGCTCCGGTGTTGCTCAGCTTTTGAGTGAGCATGCCGACGACTTGGCGGCGCGGGTCGGTGCGCGATTGGAATTGGCTGCGGTTGGCGTTCGCGATCTCGCACGGGCCCGCGCACACGTCGATCCAGCGATCCTGACTGATGACCTTGAGAGTCTGGTCAATCGTGAAGATCTTGATCTCATTATCGAGGTGATGGGCGGCGTCGAACCGGCTCGCTCGTTGCTTCTAGCCGCGATGGCTAACGGTAAATCGGTCGTAACTGCAAATAAGACATTGCTCGCGGAGGATGGCATCGCCCTCTACGACGCGGCAGAAAAATTTGGCGTCGATCTTTACTACGAAGCCTCAGTGGCCGGTGCGATTCCGCTCCTACGCCCAGTTCGCGAATCAATGGCTGGAGATCAGATCGAACGCATTCTTGGAATCGTTAATGGGACGACGAATTACATCCTCACTCGAATGGATGAGGCCGGAACTTCCTTTGCCGATGCGCTTAAGGAAGCCACAGACCTTGGCTATGCCGAAGCGGATCCAACTGCCGATATTGAAGGCTTCGACGCCGCCGCAAAAGCCGCGATTTTGGCCGGCCTAGCCTTTCACTCAAGGGTCACCGCACTCGATGTCTATCGCGAAGGCATCTCACACATCACGGCCGACGATGTTGCAAGCGCCAAGGCAATGGATCACGTAGTGAAGTTGCTGGCGATCGCCGAACTCACTGCCGATGATCGGGTTTCTGTTCGCGTCCATCCAGCTTTATTGCCGCGCAATCACCCATTAGCCGCCGTGCGCGAGGCATACAACGCGGTTTTCGTTGAAGCGCGCGCAGCTGGTGAGTTAATGTTTTACGGTCGCGGCGCAGGTGGAATTCCAACTGCTAGCGCAGTGTTAGGAGATTTGGTCGCAGTTGCTCGCCATCGTGTTTTCGGCGGACTTGGCTCGCGCGAATCTGATTACGCTGCGCGCCAAATTGCGACGATAGGTGAAGCGACCACCCGATATCACATTCGCCTAGACGTTGCGGATCTGCCTGGTGTCCTTGCGGCAGTGGCGCAAGCCTTTGCACACAATGGAGTTTCTATCCAAACTGTTCGCCAAGAAGGCCACGGCAATGAGGCGGAGTTGGTTGTTGTCACCCACTCCGCAATCGAATCTGCGCTTGCGGCCACGGTTTCACAATTGCGTTCGATGGATATTGTTCGTAACGTCGCGAGTGTTATCAGAGTGGAAGGCGGTAACCGCTAATGACGGCCAAGCACGGAGCACATCTTTGGCGCGGAGTCATCGATGAATATCGCGATTGGTTACCGGTCAATTCAGCGACGCCAATCATTACCCTTCAAGAGGGCGGAACACCGCTCGTCTCAGCCTCTTACTTATCCGAGCTGCTTGATAACCACGTCTGGTTAAAGGTGGAAGGTACCAATCCCACGGGGTCGTTCAAGGATCGAGGGATGACGCTGGCCATTAGTAAAGCGGCCGAATCAGGCGCCAAAACCGTCATATGCGCATCTACTGGAAATACGAGTGCTAGCGCGGCCGCTTATGCGTCAAAGGCCGGCATGGTGTGCGCAGTACTCGTACCTCAAGGCAAAATCGCGATGGGCAAAATGGCACAAGCCGTTATCCACGGGGCCAAAATTGTGCAGATCGACGGCAACTTCGATGACTGTCTTAATCTGGCCAGAGACCTGGCCGACAATTACCCAGTTGCCCTAGTGAATTCGGTCAATCCGTTTCGAATCGAAGGTCAGAAAACCGCAGCATTCGAGGTCGTTGATTTTTTAGGTATGGCACCAGATATTCATGTGCTACCAGTAGGCAACGCGGGCAATATCACCGCTTACTGGAAAGGCTATGTGGAGTATGAAACCAGTGGGATGTCGAAATCGCGCCCGGCCATGTGGGGCTATCAAGCCGAAGGTGCGGCGCCGATCGTGCGCGGCATGATCGTTGAAAAACCCGAGACAATTGCCACCGCGATTCGCATTGGTAATCCGGCGTCGTGGCATCAAGCGGTGGCGGCCCGCGATGAATCAGGTGGTCTCATTGACATGGTCAGTGACGAACGAATCCTTGCTGCGTATCGAATCCTTGCGGCAAAAGAGGCGGTCTTTGTCGAGCCGGCGAGTGCCGCGGGCGTTGCTGGTTTAATCCAAGCAAAAGAACGCGGCACCTTGCCTAGAGGCCGAAAAATTGTAATTACAGTGACTGGCAATGGGCTCAAAGATGTGCAGTGGGCTCTTGATGGCCAGGATGAACACGTGGTCAAGGTGATCCCAGTTGATCGTTTTGCAGCTGCTAGTGAACTTGGATTGGGGTGAGCATGTCACGGCCATCATTTAGAGCTGCGCCAGCAAAAGTTCGGGTATCGGCGTCAAGTGCAAATTTAGGTCCAGGCTTCGATTCACTCGGATTAGCCCTTGAACTTTACGACGTGTTAGCAGCGCAGGTTGCTGACGAAAAGTGTCTCGAAGTTGATGTAGCGGGCGAAGGCGCCGAAGAGTTGCGTCGCGATGCAAAAAATTTGGTTGTCAAAGCAATGAACACCGCTTTCGATCACATGGGCGGTCGCCCTCGCGGCCTTCGCCTTAGCTGTGCAAATTCCATCCCGCACTCACGCGGCCTTGGCTCTTCGTCTGCGGCGATTATTGGGGGAATGGCGCTGGCTCGGGCGTTGGTTCTTGGCGGACAAGAGCGCCTGCCGGACGAGAAAATGTTGCAACTCGCTACCGATATCGAAGGCCATCCCGATAATGTCGCGGCCGCTCTATATGGAGGTGTCACCATTGCGTGGATGGGGGAAGAAGGAGCCCGGGCAGTGAGAGTGTCGCCTCACCCGGAGATCAGCGCCGTTGCCTTTATTCCCAATGCCGGAATCTCCACCTCAAAGGCGCGCCGACTTCTGCCTGACACGGTTCCACATGCTGATGCCGCGCGAAATGCTGGACGGGCAGCTCTGCTCGTCGAAGCAATTGAGCATCACCCGGAATTTCTTTTTGATGCCACCGAAGACTCATTGCACCAGCAATATCGTCGTGAGGCAATGCCACGATCGCTGTCGTTAGTGACCAAATTACGAGCGGCCGGCTTCGCTGCCTTCGTCTCAGGAGCCGGACCAACGGTCCTGCTGCTTCATACCAGCGGTGCGAACGAGGCGTTCATGGAATTGGCTGGGAGTTCCTTCCAGATTGTCCACCTATCGATTGCCCGGACGGGAGTTGAAGTCGTCTAGACCGCGATGTGAAGGAAACGGGCATTTGCATTTCAATGCGTCCTGGGTGCTAGAGTCCTGTTAGCCGAGTGGTCTACCCCGGTTAAGCAACATCCCTTCTCCTCTGGATTATAGGGATATGCAAAAAAATAGTCCGTTCGTTAGGGCGGTCTTCCAACGAAATTAGTAAGAGGATTTGTGAGCGAAACAATTACTGCCAAGAAGAAGGGCGAAACTCTCGCCACCATGCTTCTTCCAGAACTCCAAGAGGTTGCCGCCAGATTAGAGATTCCCGGCGCGGCCAAGTTACGCAAAAGTGCACTCGTCACCGCGATCGAAGAGAAGCAGGCTGCGAATCGC
Source organism: Actinomycetes bacterium (assembly GCA_025355805.1). Classification (GTDB taxonomy): domain Bacteria; phylum Actinomycetota; class Actinomycetes; order Nanopelagicales; family Nanopelagicaceae; genus JANXYY01. The sequence continues at coordinate 5,274 of JANXYY010000080.1, read as the reverse complement.
GCCGCGAAGTCGGAGCGACCAGCGCGGGCGCCTAAACAGAAGAGAAATGACGAAGCCAAGGCCACGACGGCGGGTTCTCACGACGACCAGGGCGAGGGCGATTTACCACAGAGCTCGCGTAGTAGCGACGACTCGGGAAGCAATCAAGGCTACGACAACTCATCTGGCAACCAGGGCGGACAGGGCGGACAGGCTGGCCCAGATGATGATCGGCGTGTTCGATCCAGTCGCAACCGCAATCGAAACCGAGATCGTGATCGCAGCCGCCCTCGTATCGAAAGCAGCGAGCCGGTCATGGGAGAAGACGACGTACTGATCCCGGTGGGCGGCATAGTCGACATTCTTGATAGTTATGCATTCATCCGCACCGCTGGTTACTTGCCGTCACATAACGACGTTTACATTTCTTTGCAACAGGTTCGCCGCTATGGCTTACGTAAGGGCGATGTGGTTACGGGTGCCGTTCGCCAACCTCGCGAGGGTGATCGTCGGGAGAAATTCAACGCACTTATGCGCTTGGATACGACGAACGGGATGGATCCAGAAACGATGCGTAATCGCGTCGATTTTTCAAACTTGACTCCGCTGTATCCTCAATCTCGGCTGCGACTTGAAACGGAATCGCAGATTCTTACGACTCGAATTATCGATTTGATTAGCCCGATTGGTAAGGGACAGCGCGGACTAATTGTCTCGCCGCCAAAGGCAGGCAAAACAATGGTTCTTCAAGCGATTGCAAATGCAATCACGACGAACAATCCTGAATGTCATTTGATGGTCGTGCTCGTCGATGAGCGGCCTGAAGAAGTTACGGATATGCAGCGCTCTGTCAAGGGAGAGGTTATTGCATCTACCTTCGATCGTCCGGCTGAGGACCACACGATCGTGGCGGAGTTGGCGATCGAGCGCGCAAAACGCCTCGTTGAACTCGGACACGATGTAGTAGTTCTTCTGGACTCAATCACTCGACTTGGCCGTGCCTACAACTTGGCCGCACCAGCTAGTGGTCGCATCCTTTCCGGAGGTGTGGATTCAGCCGCGCTCTACCCGCCCAAGAAGTTTTTTGGTGCCGCGCGAAATATCGAAAACGGTGGCTCACTGACAATTTTGGCGACGGCACTCGTTGAGACGGGCTCGCGGATGGACGAGGTCATTTTCGAGGAGTTCAAAGGCACCGGAAATATGGAACTTAAACTCGATCGACGACTGGCCGACAAGCGAATCTTCCCAGCCGTTGACGTGGATGCCTCCGGTACCCGTAAGGAAGAGATCCTCATGGGCGCCGAAGAACTCAATATCGTCTGGAAACTACGACGCGTGCTCCACGCTCTCGACTCCCAGGCGGCCCTTGAACTTCTGCTGGACAAAATGAAGGGGACAAAAACCAACGTCGAGTTCCTCCTCCAGATCCAGAAAACCACCACCGGGTTCTCGCAAGACGCCTAGGACCCCTGTTGGTTTTCGTCGATCGGACCCCGTCGCGGTACAATTCCGAAGCCGCCGGTTCACGCAGTTCAAGACCCTTCAGCACACTTCACAACGGAGTGCGACCCGGCGCTCAACTATCAGGAGCGAACAGATGAAACCCGAGATCCACCCCGGTTACACCGAAACGAAGGTCACCTGCAACTGTGGCGAAACCTTCACAACTCACTCAACCGCCAAGAGCGGGTCAATCCATACTGAAGTTTGTTCAGCTTGCCATCCGTTCTACACGGGAAAGCAGAAAATTCTGGACACTGGTGGTCGGGTTGCCAAGTTCGAACAGCGCTTCGGCAAAAAGTAGCGACTTTTACGCCGTGACCCTCCGCAATGGCGCGGAGGGCGCGGCTTTTTTATTTAGGTAATTCCGCAACTCGGTTATCAGGAGTCAAATGAGCAGCGAGGAATTTGGTGCCGCGCTCGCCATGATCGACGAGTATGCGCAAATCGAGAGCGAATTGGCCTCTCCAGAAATTCATTCCGACCCCGTGAAGTCACGTCAGTTGGGTAGGCGATATGCCCAACTTGGTCCGATCGTGGCCGGCTACCGCGCTTGGCGAATTGCGTTGGACGATTTGCGTGCGGCTGAGGAGCTAGCCGTCGAAGATGAGTCGTTTAAATTAGAAATCCCTCAACTCGCGACGGTCTGTACAGCGGCTGCATCCCATTTGCAACATCTAATGTTGCCGCGTGACCCCGACGATGATCGAGATGTCATTATGGAAATCAAGGCAGGTGAAGGCGGAGATGAATCCGCAATCTTTGCGGGAGATCTGCTTCGAATGTATTTGCGTTACGCCGAGCTAAGAGGCTGGAAGACGGAAGTCCTTGGCGCCACCGAGAGCGACTTAGGTGGCTATAAAGATATTTCCGTCGCTGTGAAATCGCGCGGGATTCCCCAAGCGGGGCAAGCGCCCTGGGCACGCCTTAAATATGAAGGCGGAGTTCATCGCGTACAACGTGTCCCTGAAACGGAATCACAGGGACGTATTCACACTTCAGCGGCAGGCGTATTAGTGCTACCAGAAGCAGAAGAAATTGATGTCTCACTAGATATGAACGATTTACGGATTGACGTATTTCGTTCGAGTGGTCCAGGCGGACAGAGTGTAAACACCACCGACTCAGCGGTGCGCCTCACGCATATCCCGACTGGCATTGTGGTGTCCTGCCAGAATGAGAAGAGTCAGTTGCAAAATAAGGAGTCGGCACTTCGCATCATGCGCGCTCGACTCTTGGCGGCTGCAAATGAAGCGGCGAACGCCGCAGCCTCAGCGGAGCGACGATCACAAGTGCGTACGGTTGATCGCAGTGAACGCATCCGCACGTATAATTATCCGGAAAATCGTATCAGCGATCACCGCGTAAATTTTAAGGCATATAACCTAAGCGCCGTACTCAATGGCGAATTGGATGCCGTCATTCAATCATTGGTTGACGCAGACACTTCGAACAAACTCGCAGCGGTCAACGAGAACTAAGTTCTCCAAACCATGAGCGCCGGCATTCGCGAACAGTTAGCGTTGGCATCACGATTGCTTACGGACGCCGGGCTGCAATCGCCAAGAGTCGACGCTGAACTAATTGCTGCACATGTTCTCGATACTTCGCGCGGTGGGGTCTCAACTTACGACCATTTCTCGACAGGACAGACGGAGATATTTGATTCACTCGTGGCGGCGCGAGCCACGGGCGTCCCGCTCCAATATCTGTTGGGAACCGCCCCGTTTAGGCACATTCTATTAAAGGTGGGTCCAGGAGTTCTGATCCCGCGCCCCGAAACAGAATCGGTGGCACAGCAGGCGATCGAGTTGGCGCGTGAAACTCCATCGACCGTCGTGGATCTTGGAGCGGGTTCTGGGGCAATTGCGATCAGTGTCGCACTTGAAGCCCCTGCCTCGAAGGTATATGCCGTTGAATTGGAGAAAGACGCTTTCGTTTGGCTCGCGCGAAACGTTTCAGCGCTTTCGCCTCAGGTTCAGATCGTGAACGCAGATGTTGCAGAAGCGCTTCATGAATTAAACGGCGCAGTCGATATCGTGGTGGCAAATCCACCGTATGTACCATTGATTTCTAGGTTGCCATCCGAGATTGCTGATTTCGAGCCAGGGGTAGCTATTTGGGGCGGCAACGAAGATGGCACAAGTGTGCCTGCTCTGTTCATCGCTGCTGCTGCGCGTTTGCTGCGTACCGATGGTTGGCTGATTTGCGAACACAGCGATACCCATGCGCCACAAATTTTCGATTTAATGAAAGAATATTTTCGCCAAGTTACTCTCCATCACGATCTAAACGATCGTCCAAGATGGACGTCGGGACGCCGGCTGGCCAGACCATGACGAGTGTCGTTCAAGTGCCAGAGCGAATTGATCAGCGAGAAGAAATTGTCGCTCGAACCGTTGGCATCTTGAAGCGCGGGGGTCAAGTTATTTTTCCAACCGAACATTCATACGCAATTGCCGTCGATGCCTTCGATACGGAAGCGGTGGCGAAATTAAACACTCTTCGTGGGGCGCCGGGTGGAACCGCCCTTGCTGTCATGGTGGGCTCTCCACGCACTCTAAGTGGTATCGCGCGAGAGATCTCACCCGAGGCTGAACTCCTGATAGCCGCTCTCTGGCCGGGGCTCTTGACCGTGATCTTGCCAACTTCCTTTGGCCTGGCCTGGGATCTTGGCGATGGTGGGTGGCTCGGCAAGGTCGCAGTCCGGATGCCGCTGCATCCTCTCGCGCTCGAAATAATTCGGGCCTTCGGGCCACTGGCGGTGACTTCGGCAGCCTTAGCGGGAGCTCCGGCACCACTAGGGGTCGGGTCGCTCGCCTCCGAGATTTTTGAAGCCGCCGAACTGATCCTTGACGTTGGCGTCCTCCCCGCTGGCCCGGCTTCTACGATTATTGATCTCGCAACAGATCCACCTGAGTTGTTGCGTGAAGGCGCCTACACGCGCGATGCGTTGAGAGTGATTGCCCCTGACCTAGTCTTAGGGTGAGTCATGAAGACAGACTCTTAAGCGGTGATCTTCCGTCCGCACATCGATTGAGTAGGAGAGCAGATGAGCAGCGTTCCATTCTGGGGCCCGGATTTCAGCGCATTGCAGTCCGAGGACCCGGAGATTGCCGAGGTAATACTCGCCGAACTTTCTCGCCAGCGCTCCGGGCTCCAACTCATCGCCAGCGAAAATTTTACTTCGCCTGCAGTTCTCGCAGCGCTTGGATCTACGTTGTCGAATAAATACGCGGAGGGATATCCGGGTCGACGTTACTACGGCGGTTGCTCGGAAGTTGATAAAGCGGAGAATCTCGGGATTGAGCGAGCGAAGGCACTCTTCGGCGCGGACCACGCAAATCTCCAACCCCACTCGGGCGCTAGTGCAAACATTGCCGTCTACGCCGCTTTTACTAAACCTGGCGATACCGTCCTTGCGATGTCATTGCCGCACGGGGGACACCTAACACACGGGTCCAAGGTGAACTTTTCTGGAAAATGGTTCAACATCGTCTCATATGGTGTGCGACAGTCAGATGATCTAATCGACTATGACCAACTCCGAGATAGTGCAATTGCGAGCAAGCCGAAAATGATTTGTACCGGCGCTACCGCTTACCCTCGATTAATCGACTTCGAAAAGGTGCGGTCAATTTGCGACGAAGTTGGTGCAATCATGTGGGTGGATGCAGCGCATTTCATTGGTCTCGTTGCTGGCAAGGCCATCCCATCACCGGTCCCGTACGCCGACGTTGTTTCATTTACGACGCACAAAGTTTTGCGGGGCCCGCGAGGCGGCATGATCCT
>JANXYY010000068.1 GCA_025355805.1 Actinomycetes bacterium | reverse complement strand
CGGATCCAACTGGTGTTCGAAAAGCACCGCAATGTCGGACTCGTAAACCTCGCGCAGCATTTCAAACCCTCCCTACGACAACAAGAAGATTATTGCATTGCGACGTTAAATAAATGTAAATGGCGTGCCTAGCGCCACAGGTAGGCTGGCCTTCATGCCCGCGAATAAACCATCAGCTTCGCGTCGAGAACGTATCAAGCGAGCCACAATCCCGGATCCTGGCCCAATTCGATCCTTGGCTCAAGCCACCTTGACCAGCACCATCGGGAACGGGCTCTTCGCGGCTATCGAGGCAATCTTTTTCACCCGTTCGGTTGGGCTTACCAACCACCAAGTTGCACTCGGCATGGGCGCGGGCGCTGTTGTCGGGCTCCTAGCAAACATTCCTGCTGGCCATTTGGCAGACAATCGTGAACCTCGAAAATTAATCGCGTTATTTTTAATTTTCCAAGGGGCGGCGATGGCCGCTTTTGTACTCGTTCATTCATTTTCAGGTTTTCTGGCAGTTGCAATCGCAAGTTCACTTTTCCGCAGCGTGAGCGGCACCGCGACGATGGCACTCATGTCACGCCTGGGCGAAGGCGAGGAACGAGTACGAATCCGCGCCTATCAACACGCGGTCACCAATTTCGGTATGGGCCTTGGCATGGCGATTGCGGCCGTGGCCCTCGCGATCGACACAAGAGAAGCCTACGTTGCCATGGTGCTCGGCAATGCCGTTGCCTTCCTCGGTTCTGCATTCTTTGTCATGAAGTTTCCAGAGATGCCGAACATAGTGCCTACGGTCAGCGCCATCAGCCATCCGCGGTTGGTAGCGCTTCGAGATCGACGTTTTCTTATGGTCACAGCCCTTAGTGGATGTATGTCAATTCAATTCGCGATTCAAGGCATAGGCCTTCCACTCTGGATCGTCCAGTACACCCAGGCGCCTCGCTGGTGGGTTGCAATTGTGATGCTGGTAAATACCGCTTCCGTAGTTCTGCTTCAAGTGCGGTTCACCCGAGGGACTGGAGACCTCCAATTCGCAGCTAAAACCTATAGAAGATCTGGTTTTTTTATTGCAGCGGCCTGCTTGATCTATTCCTCTGCACAAGGTGTCAATGCCACCCTTGCGGGTGTAATTCTGGTCGTCGGCGCATTAGTGGACGTCGTCGGCGAATTGCTCGCGTCTGCAGCAGGTTGGGCGATTAGTTTCGGTATGGCGATCGAAGGATTGCAAGGCCAATACCAAGGTGTCTACTCGATGAGTTACGGGATTGCGAACATTTTTGGTCCAATTTTGGTTGCATCCACTGTGCTCACATTTGGACGACCTGGCTGGATAATTCTGGGAGCCTTGTTTATCGCAGCAGGTGTCGCGTATCCTCCCTTGATCCGCAACTATCTGAAAGACCTTGAGCGTGACCCTAGGAGTTGATATGTCAAAACTTGCAACGTTTTTGTGGTTTGAAGACAGGGCCGAAGAAGCAGCGAACTTCTATGTCTCCATCTTTAAGAATTCGAAGATAACGAGTGGAAGTCCTACAGGCGACGAATCCCCGACGTCGATCTCCTTTGAACTAGATGGTCAGGATTTTATCGCCTTTAACGGCGGCCCGCTTTTCTCCTTCTCAGCAGCGACGTCATTCTTGGTTAAATGCGAGACCCAGGAAGAAGTTGATTATTACTGGGAGAGCTTGTCTGCTGATGGCGGCGAAAAACAAAGATGCGCATGGCTAAAAGACAAATACGGAGTCACCTGGCAGGTAGTCCCCAATATTCTCGGGGAGTTGTTATCGGATGAAGACCCAGCTAAGGCTAAGCGAGTCCTGGACGCGATGCTTCAAATGCAGAAAATTGAAATCGCTGAATTGATGCAGGCGTATAACGCCGGTATTTAGTTGTCGGCGAGTATCGTGAGGTTAGGACTTCGTCGCATGCTCACCCTCTGGGTCCGCCAACACGGCGAAATGAAGGGACGGACAGCATGAACTTTGCTATCACCTTGACGGTTATCATTGTTGTGATCTTAATACTGGTTTTCATATTGCTTGGAATGTCGATTCGAGTCGTTAAGCAATATGAACAGGGTGTGCTGTTCCGACTCGGTCGCGTCATTGGTGTCAGAATGCCGGGTCTGCGCTTCATCATCCCGGTCATAGATCGGTTGCACCTGGTAAGTCTTCGGATCATCACTATGCCCATTCAGTCTCAGGGGATAATCACCCAAGACAACGTGAGTGTCGATGTCTCCGCCGTTGCGTATTATCGGGTCGTTGACTCGGCTAAATCTGTGGTCGCAATCGAAAATGTTGCGGCAGCAATCAACCAGATTGCGCAAACGACACTTCGCAAAGTTGTAGGCCAACATTCACTTGACCAAACGCTTTCTGAAACGGCCCGCATCAATATTGATATTCGAGAAATTCTTGATGTGTCCACTCTGGATTGGGGCATCGAAGTTACCTTGGTGGAGTTGAAAGACATTCAACTTCCCGAAGGGATGAAGCGGGCGATGGCTCGCCAAGCTGAGGCGGAGCGTGAAAAACGGGCAAAGATTATTGCCGCCGAAGGCGAAGCGATCGCTGCCACTGCCCTTGGCGAAGCCTCCGACACGATGATGGCGCATCCACTTGCATTGCAACTTCGCAATCTGCAGACTCTGGTGGAACTGGGCGTGGACAAGAACACCACGATCGTCTTCCCAGCACCGCTGATGAGCACGATCGACGAACTCGGTGCATTTTTAGCACGCGAAAACCAAGCGGCCAAGGAACACCAATTAGCGAAAGCAAGACAGGCCGAGCCACTAAGCGCTGAGTAGCTAAGGTCGGCTTGCTACTCCACTACTGCGTTAGCGGACCCAGATTATTTTGAATGGATCGGACACTGGTTGTCCGATGGACGTCCAACGGTAAAGCCTGGACCCTGGTGTGGCGTTTGTGAGTTGAATCTGAGGGCCCTGGGAACCTGCAGCGCAAGTGAAATCTATCCTCGGCCCCCAAGGTGACGCAGAACTAATTCCGGCGCCCAAAGGTTTCCAAACGCCATCTACCGATTCTTCCAGCGTGACCAACGGGAAAGAATTAAAGCAATAAATGAACGCACCTATTGTTTGCGTGCCAATGGGGCAGTAAGCGTAATGCGTCCCATCAGCCGTGGGGACCGGATCGATGGAACAATTAGCCGCCAGAGCTAGATTATCCGTTTGGCCGGTCCAGACTCTGGCTTGAAGTACATCTGCACCTTGCACAGAACTCTTTGCGTATCGAGAGTGTTCTTTATCAATCGTGATTTTGGCACTCGAGGCGCAGGTTCCGGGAGTCTCGGCACCCACCATTAAATCGCAAGGATCATTGAGGGTGTGGTTCACACCAAAATTATGGAAAAGTTCGTGGATCCAAGTATGGGTAGCGAAATTGCTAAGGTTGTGACTCTGTCCGGTGCAGGTTTGCCCTGTGGCATCAAATCCCTTTCCGATTGAAACCACAGCGGCCAGTCCTGGAGTTTGCCCAGTGCCGCAGGCAGTTCCATTATTCAAACCGTTGACGTCAACGAAGAAGATGAAGTCTTTGCGGTTCAAACCCGGGTTAAGAAAGGGGTTAATTTCGGCTAATAACTTCTCCGTGATGCCTTCGCCATCCGCAGGGAATGCACTTTGAATGAATGCCGTGGAATATTTCGATTTCAAATATTGAATGTCATATCCCGTTGCATTTTTGTCGATCGGGATCGTTAGCCCGAGTTGTGCGTTTAAAAATAGATTGCCTTCATCAAGCATTGACGAGATATACCCATTCTTATCGTATGAATGATCAACGCCATCGGAAGGGACCACATAAATGGGCTTTATTTGGAATCCGGAGACGGTGTCAGTTTGATCGCTCGTAACCCGCAGGTTAGAAGTCGTCGAAGGAACGGGCGCGGGGGCTGTTCGGCCAACAGGTCTCCAGATTCGTTTTCCCTTGACCACGGCGCAAATGAAGGAGCCAGTTTTCATTCCAGTTTTTGTGCAACTCTGTCCCGACTTCGCCGCGAAGGCCGCGGTGTCGAAAATCGAATTAACCGGGATGGCCATGGCGGCCACCAGGACTAGCACCACGGAGAATCTACGACTCGCCCTCTGGGCCGAAGCGGGGTATAAGTGCGTCAGATTTACCATGAGCGAAGACTAGGGCACGGTTGTCCAAATCCCGGACATTGCCCACTCTCGCAGGCGATCCACAATTTTTCGTTAGCGCCTCAAGCCTCAATTCGGCTATTTGAAGAGTGGGACTCCATGACCGGATTATCGGCTCCCTAGTGAATTGCGGGCGTGCGAATTTCGACGTCAAGAGTGGCCTCTACATATCGAGCGGCGGCGAGCAAGGCCATGTCAGTACCAACCGCTGACGAGAGTTGAACTCCGATTGGAAGTCCGTTGCTGCTCCAACCGCACGGCAATACCACTGCTGGGGCGCCGGTTAAGTTGTGGATTACGGTAAACATCCCCTCGGCGCTGCCCTGTGGAGTATCGACCGGTGGAGTGGTGGCTGGTGCCACGAACGGTGCGGCTGGGCTGAGCAGAATATCTGCGCATTCATAAACCTTGGATGCGGCAGGGAGGAATTCAGCCCTCCTGGCCAGCGCTTTCTGATAATCGCGATGGTTCACTTTCTCACTTGCGCGCAGCAACCGGAGTGTTTCTGGGCCAAAATGATTGGGGTCAGAGCTCACTTTTGCACCATGTGTCTGCCACGCCTCAAAGAGCACGATGTCCGACATGGATTCGTCAAGTTCATCAAAAGCGGTGCCATCTACGGGCACAATGGAACAGCCGGCGTTTTTGAGCACGTCGATTGCCCTTCGCAGGACCGAACTAACTTCGAGTTGGATTTCAGGCAGTTCCAGTTGACCGATAATCACGCCGATCCGGAGAGGTCCATGAACAGCAGTCACCGTGCGCAGTGCCGAACTCTGGGTTGAACTACCGGTTAGCGCGGCGAACACTTTGATCGTGGTGGTCACGTCTCGTGCAATCAAACCCACGGCATCCAGGGTCGGCGAGAGGGCTTGAACGCCCTTGAGTGAGAGGACGCCATAACTTGGTTTGAATCCGACGGTGGCGCAATAGTGCGCCGGGATCCGAATTGAACCGCCCGTGTCGGTACCCAGGGCAACCGTGCAGGCTCCGACTCCGACGAGAGCCGCCGAACCTCCGCTAGAACCGCCAGCCGTCCGGTGAGGATTGTAAGGATTCATTGCCTCGGGCACATCGGGGTGGGTGGCACCAGCGGCGTACTCGAGCAACGAAGTAGCTGCAAAGACGTCCGCTCCCGCCGCCCGCAACGCCGTGATCACCGGTGCATCTTTTTTCGCTGGAGCAGAGTGCATGGCGTGCGGGTTCCCAGACCCACGAGGGTGCCCGGCGATGTCGATTATGTCTTTGACTGCGATTTGAACTCCGTGGAGCGGCCCCACAGGTGAGCGCAAAGGTGCCTGAAAAAGTTCGACGATCGCGTTGAGCGGACGGCCCAGCCTTTCGGACCTTTCATAGGTTGCAAGTAACTCTAGGTTGGCGACCTCGCAGGTACGTTCGCCACGTTCGATCGCTCGGATCAACTCGCCCGCATATGTCGTTAAGGGGCCCTTAAGGTCGCGCAGTAGATCGTCGACCTCGGTTTTACGTTTGCGCACCATAAGGTCGCGGTAGATGCCGCTGTGGGTCTTGCCGCTTGCACGATTGAAGGCCACTAGACGATCCAACGATCCCGCAAGATCGTCAGGGTCAAAACCATCAAAGCACTCCACTTTCACCGGCGCTTGAGCAAGTACCTCCCGTGCGATTCCAAGCATCAGAGGACGCCACTTCGCTGCCTCCAGGGAATCCGCGATCGAAAGGTCCGAGACTGCGCCGGCGTAGAGCATGGCGCCGTATGCCTCTTTACCCCAGAGGAATCCCATGATGTTGTCGGTGGCCTCGGCGTAGGGGAGAGCCTCTACAAGTTCGCGAACCCTCGGCGTGATCTCGTTGCCGGTAAATTCCCCGACCCGGAAGGTCCCGATGTTGCCCTGCATGATCCGACCAGGCGCGAGCACATCAGCACCAAAGTTCACAAAACTGACAAGGAGGCGTTCTGCGCCCACCACGGATGAAAGGGTTTCCGCAGTCAGACCATTCTGAAAACTGACCACAAAGCCATCTGCAGCCAAGCGCCCGCGCAATAACTCCGCCGCAGGGCGGGTGTGATGACTTTTGACGGCTATCGCCACGCGATCCAAAGAATCCGGCAAGTCCGCAGGCAATACGGCGCGGGCGGTAACAGTGAAGTTCTCCACGGGACCCTCGATGGCGAGCCCGTTCAGATTGATTGCGTCCACCTGTAACGGGTCGACGTCACAGAAAAGTACGTCGTGACCTGCTCTGATCATGTGCGCGCCGATCGTTGCGCCAATTGCCCCGGCCCCGATGATGGTCAATTGCATGCGGTTATGCTCCCAGCAATCCTCGCCTGACCAAAACCGATCAGTTGGTAGGTATTGATGAACGGTTCACAATTTGATGCCCTAGTCTTTCGCATAACCGCGTAGATGGAACTCTGTCGAGCCCCAGCTTTGCGAGTTTTGCAGCACAAATATTTGCTCCAAGGAAAACTTAATACCCGGCTACCCCACGTGATACTCATTGTTTAGGAGAGATCTGAATGCAAGCTAGAAAGAAAAGTATTGCTGGCTTAATCGCGGCATTCGCCGTGGTCGTTTCCACGGTTGCGCCGCTAGCAACTGCTCAGGCTGCGAACTCGGCACCCAAGGGTGACTTGATTTTGGTTCGTAACCAAGATTTTGCAACGTTTGACCCCTCGTTCCCCCAGAATGATTCGATCTTCATCCAGCAACAAGTTTATGAACCGCTGTTTATGATCAATCAAAATGGTCGCAATGTCGGGCCATGGCTTGCCAAGAGCGCCGCTGTCGCTGCCGACAAAGTGACATGGACAATTAAGCTCCGTACCGACATCAAATTCAGCAATGGTCAGACAATGAACTCTGCAGATGTCAAGTTCTCCCTCGACAAGGCCACGAATGCAAAAGGTGGCTGGGAATTCCTAAACACTGCAATTGATGCAATAACTACTCCAGCTGATGACACCGTGGTGATCAAGACCAAGTTCCCATGGGCGCCACTGCTTTCTGATCTTGCATGTTTCTCGAACGCAATCGTCCCTAACAACTACGCAGGCAAGACTGCGGACGAATTCTTCAAGAACCCAATCGGTACCGGTCCATTCACGTTGGATCACTGGACTCCGGGCACTGAAGTCAAACTGGTGGCCAACAAGACTTACTGGCAGCCAGGAAAGCCATACTTGAACTCAGTCACCTGGAAATACGTAGCCGACGACAACACTCGTGAATTGATGCTTAAGGGTGGTCAGGCCGATATCAACGAATCGCCACCTGCCACTGCCGTCGCTGAGATGAAGTCTGCCGGCCTCAAGGTTGGTCTATTCCCGGCAGCCCAGTCTGCGTACTTGGGAATCAATCACAAGGTGCCTGCGCTATCTGATGTGCATGTACGTCGCGCAATTTCTTACGCCATTGACCGGAAAGCAATTATCAAGGTCGTTCTAGCAGGCGTTGGTTTTGCCTCCAATTCAATCATGGCGCCGAACGTTGGCTTCTATGATCCAAAGACCCCAGGTCTTCAGTACAACATGAAGGCGGCTGCGGCTGAGTTGGCGAAGTCGCAGTACAAAAAGGGACTGAAGCTTGAGTACCTGGCAACAGGCGGAAGCGCTCAAGACAATGCAATCAGTTCGATTCTTCAAGCCTCATTGAAGAAGCTCGGCGTGAAATTGGTTATTAAGTCGGTAGATCCAAAAGTTAAGCGTGCAATGCAGAAGGCAATGACATACCAACTCACAAGCACTGCTTGGACGATGGATATTTCAGATCCTGATGAGCTTTTAACTTTCGCTCTGAACGCCAAGGAGGGCGGTTCCTTTGCCTTCTACACGAACTATGACAATGCTGCAGTCAAGGCCGCAGTCAAGAAGGGTCAAGTAAATGTTGATCCCAAGGTTCGCCAAGCAGCCTACTCATTCGTCCAGAAGAAGACCGCTGACGATGCAGTGATGGGCTACTTGTTCAATGCTCCATACATTTATGCATGGCGCACAAACATCACCGGCTTCCAGGTAACACCTACCTTCAGCTACCACATGGAAGATGTAAAGAAGAGCTAACGAGTAACAAAATACACAGAGAGGACGGGTGGGCAACGAGTGAATTTCTTACCGTATATCGGTAAGCGACTCCTTCAGTTGCTACCCGTCCTCTTTGGTATTTCTCTGGTTGTATTTGTGATGGTTCACTTAATTCCTGGCGAACCTGCTGACGTACTTCTCGGGCAACATGCCACCCCTGCGATGGTGAAGGTGGTTAATCACAGACTCGGTTTAGATCGCCCACTCTGGGTCCAATACTTTTCTTTCCTAACTCGCACATTGCACGGATCACTTGGAATAAGTTTCTACAATAAAGTTCCGGTAACGAGCCTTATCAATGGCCGCCTTCTGGTGACCGTGATGCTATTGACGGGCGGAATTTTTTTCTCTTTGCTGATCAGCGTTCCACTAGCAGTCCTCGCTGCATCGAAACGAGATGGCATCAGAGACCAGTTCGTTCGTGGCGTCCCGGTCGTGGGTCTTGGAATGCCGCAAGTTTGGACCGGAATTATGTTGATTCTGCTCTTTGGCCTGCACTTCAGATTTTTTCCAGTAGGCGGATTCGGGGACACTTTTCCCGCTCACGTGAAGTCTATTATTTTACCGGCATTAACTATTGCAATCGGTCTTTCGCCAATCTTGATTCGAAGTTTGCGGGCGAGCATGTTGGAAATCCTTGATGCTGATTACATTCTGACCGCTCGGGTAAAGGGCATCAGCCAAACCCGCATTACGGTTGTTCACGTCCTGCGAAACGCGGTCATCGCTTCGGTGACAGTGTTAGGTCTAAATATCGCCTACCTTGTTGGTTCTACGGTTATCATCGAACGAGTTTTTGCAATAGCTGGAACTGGCTCTCTAATGATTGATGCCATTTCCCAACG
>JANXYY010000057.1 GCA_025355805.1 Actinomycetes bacterium | reverse complement strand
GCTTTGGTATCGCGCGTTCTATGGACTGCCAGAAACCCTGGTTTCCAGAAATGGCCAACCGGTCAACGCGGTGCGTGGAGTTCTCGACATGACCGCGCGCTTGATCACCCAATATCACCCCGATCGAATTGTGGCTTGCTTGGATTGCGATTGGCGCCCTTCGTGGAGAGTCGCCCTCTTCCCAGGCTACAAGGCAAATCGATTGAAAGACGATCAAAGCGAAGAGGTGCCCGACACCCTAGCCCCACAAATTCCGATTCTGCTCAAGGCCTTTGAAGCGTTCGGCATCGCGATGCATGGAGCCGATGATTATGAAGCTGATGATGTGATCGCCACCCTGACGCATAGTGAAGTTGGACCCACCACAATCGTGACCGGTGATCGTGATCTATTTCAGTTAGTCAGCGATAGGCGTGAAACCCAGGTTGCCTATATCGCCCGAGGTGTCTCTCAGCACGAACTTGTCAATGAGGCTTGGATAACAAAAAAGTATGGAATCCCGAGTAGGTCTTATTCGTTTTTCGCGACTCTTCGAGGAGACCCATCAGATGGACTGCCGGGAGTCCGTGGGATAGGCGAGAAGGGCGCCGCAAATCTTGTCAATCAATTTGAGTTACTCGAACATCTGATCGCGGCTGCGTTGGACCCACTTAGTAACTTATCACCTTCGTTGAAGAGGAAAATCGAGGATTCATTGGAGTATTTGGCCATCGCTCCCACCTTGGTGAATTGCGCGTTAGACGTGCCGCTAACCAGAATTTCATTGGGAATTCCGACGGAGATTCGTAACCTGTCGGAGGTCCGAGCGCTTCAGGAAGAATACATGTTAGGAACGAGTGTGGAACGACTTCTGGCCGCGCTACGGCCATGAATGTTCTCAATTTTTCTTTTTTAAAATTGGCGCAGTCTCTTTTAGCCGGCGTGCTAATTAGTTTCGCCTTTGCGCCCTTTTCGATTTGGTGGGCGCTTCCTATCGGTATTGCCTTATGGATCCGCAATATACAACGAAGTGACGATTTCCGAACGGTCATCCTTGGCTCGCTCGTAACTTCGGCCTGCTTTTTTCTGATCGTCTTACATTGGACTTCCACTTACGTCGGCTGGTTTCCGTGGGTACTTCTGTCACTCTTTGAGGCACTATTTCTGGCCCCAGTTGGAGTTGGAATTCGGATCTTCCGGAATAGTCGATGGTTGCCACTACTGATCGGTGGAATGTTTGTTCTTGACGAAGCGATTAGATCAAGATTCCCTTGGGGTGGATTTGGTTGGGCCCGTGTCGCCTTCGTCGAGCCTAGTTATTTTACTAAAATCGCCACTTTGGGTGGAGCGCCATTGCTCACTTTCTCGTTGGCTGTGCTGGCTGCGCTACTCGCCCAATTGGTGTCGAAACCAAGATCGCCAGTTCTCATTCTCTCGGGAATCGGGTTGATGATTTCGCCATTGGCAATCCCGACTAATCACTCGTCGGAGGTAGCAAACGTTGCCGCTGTGCAGGGAAATGTTCCCCGCCTTGGTCTTGATTTCAACGCTCAGCGTGAGGCAGTCCTTCAGAATCATCTTAATGCAACAAAGACTTTTATCGAGAAAATTAGCGGGGGAGCGGTGAAACGACCATCTCTGGTCATCTGGCCGGAAAATGCTTCCGACGTCGATCCACTACACGACCAGAATGCCGCTCAATTGATAACTCAGATTACTGATGCGATAGGTGTTCCGATTCTGGTTGGAGGGGTGACTGAAAGCCCAAACGTTCAAAATATTTCGGTTCTTTGGGTCCCACAAATTGGCCCAACCTCTATTTATATAAAACAACATCTGGCTCCATTCGGTGAATTCCTTCCGATGCGAAAGATCGCTGAAGCTCTGGTGCCTGCCGCAAAGAAAATTGTTGATATGAAACCAGGTCAACGCACCGTTACTCATCGGATCGGTGCAATCCGACTGGGGGACATCATCTGTTTTGAAATAATCGAAGATGGATTAGTACGAAAGGCGATCGTCGGCGGTCAAGCAAATCTAGTAGCGGTACAGACCAATAGCGCCACCTTCGGTAGATCACCTGAATCGGATCAACAACTAGCCGTGAGCCGGGAACGCGCTATCGAGCATGGACGGAGCATCGTTTCAGTCTCGACGTCAGGCAAAAGCGCTCTAATCCTTCCTGATGGTTCAATTCGTCAGAAGAGCGAATTTTTTAGTCAGGCAATATTGCAAGCAGACTTGCCACTTTCCAATCGCCTTACGATTTCTGACCGACTTGGTGGTTGGCCAGAAATATTTATCGTGATCTTCACAGTTTTGGCATTTCTCCGTCGACTGCTAATCGCTAGGGGAGTCGAACGATGACGGAAACTTTGGTGGTCATTCCGACCTACAACGAAGCCGCCAGTATTGGAGATGTCGTGGCTCGAGTTCTGCGACTCGAAATCGTGGGGCACGCGATTGAAGTCTTGGTAATCGACGACGGGTCACCTGACGGCACCGGAGCGATCGTGAAGACACTGACTGGCTCTCGGGTGCATCTATTGCAGAGGTCGAAAAAAGGCGGCCTTGGCCAGGCTTACCTCGCTGGCTTTGCCTGGGCTCTAGATAGGCGTTACGAAGTGATCGTGGAGATGGATGGAGATGGCTCTCATCTTCCCGAACAGTTGGATCGCTTGCTCGCGGCCATTACAGATGGGGCTGACCTGGTCATCGGCTCACGTTGGGTCCCGGGTGGAAAAGTCGACAATTGGAGTTTCCTACGACAGAGCCTGTCCCGAGCTGGAAACAGTTACGCCAGATTCTGCCTCGGGTTTTCGCTGAGAGATTCAACCGCGGGCTATCGAGCATTCAAACGAACTGCCCTAGAAACTCTCGATTTAGCTACCGTCGATTCCAGTGGTTACTGTTTCCAGATTGATCTGGCTTGGCGAGCTTGGCAACGAAAACTACGCGTTGCTCAAGTGCCTATCACCTTCGTTGAACGCACCTCAGGGGTATCTAAAATGTCTAAGGGGATCGTCCTTGAAGCAATCTGGCAAATCACCAAATGGGGGCTCGGCAGAACTACCGCCCAACGCCGATAATATACATTATGTTAACTAAATCAGATTCTCCTCGGTGAGCGGCGGGTTGCCTCACCTCGAGCGGCGAGTCGCCTCCCTCCTCCTGGGTCAGCCTCTGGGTTTGAGAGTCCAGTGCGTGAGGAGCGCACCCGTGATCCCTGTAACGCTTGCGATCTCAACGTCTATGAAGAACTCCGGCCTGAATCCTTCAGCCACTTCTCTGCGAACCCTCTCGAGGGCGCTTGTGCCGCCGCGTAATGAGGCAATGCCGCGCATATCTCCAAGGGCCAAAGCGCGGTAGGTAATCTCGCCGTTCATGATGAGCGGTGTCGCGACGGTAAACAGATCTGAAAAGAGTGCCTGGACGACGGCGCCGCTGGCCGTCTCGGCCATGGTGAAGATCGCTCCGGCATGCGGTCCGCCAACGTGGTTTCGCTGCTCTGGTCGATCAGGTAGGAAGGCAACCGCCCTGATCGGATCCAATGTCACCTCTTCGATGACAATCCCCAAAGTCGCGACCAGTGGGATTGTCGCTCGAGAATTCTGATTGATGAGTTTGGTCAACTCCATAGCTACTCGTAGCTACTTATTGGCGGGCATGCGCAAACCAAATTTCGGTCGCCGAACACGCCATCGATCCGACCAACAAGTGGCCAGTACTTGCCTCTTGAAGCAAAAGACATGGTTGTCAAACCCGTCGGGAAGGCGGCGGTTTCGCGTGAGTAAGGGTGATTCCACTCCCCTGCGATCTCGCCCACAGTATGCGGCGCGTTGTGGAGGGGCGAATCAAAGTGTTTGATTTCTCCGCTCTCAATCTGTCGAATTTCTTGCCTGATGCTAATCATTGCGTCGATGAAACGATCGATTTCTCGCAAATCTTCACTCTCCGTTGGCTCCACCATCAAAGTTCCAGAGACTGGGAACGACATCGTCGGAGCGTGAAATCCATAATCCATCAACCGCTTAGCTATGTCATCTACGGTTACACCACTTGATTTTGTGATTCCACGAACATCGAGAATGCATTCATGGGCTACCCGCCTGCTACTGCCGGTGTAGAGCACCGGGTAGTGCTCATTCAGCCGAGTAGCAATGTAATTGGCCGAGAGCATCGCAATGGCACTGGCTGTAGTGACGCCTTCCCCACCCATCAAACGTAGATATGCCCATGAGATCGGAAGAACCCCTGCAGAGCCAAAGGGTGCTGCGCTGATCGGTCCAGGCCCAGTTGCTGGACCACAATCGGCATCAAGTGGATGGTTAGGCAAGAAAGGCGCCAGGTGCGCTCTCGCCGCTACCGGCCCAACGCCCGGTCCGCCACCACCGTGTGGAATGCAGAAGGTCTTGTGCAGATTTAAATGCGATACGTCCGCCCCGAATTTACCAGGTTGCGCAATTCCGACCAGCGCGTTGAGATTCGCGCCATCAACGTAAACCTGTCCCCCAGCCTCGTGCACACTGGAACAAATGTCTCGGATCGCTTCCTCAAATACTCCGTGCGTCGAAGGATAGGTGATCATTAATGCAGCAAGCGTTTCGTGATTTGTGTTGATTTTCTCTTTCAGGTCTACCAAATCGACATTGCCTGCTTCATCGCATCTAACGACGACGACTTTCATACCTGCCATGGCCGCGCTCGCCGCATTTGTGCCATGCGCGCTTGATGGAATTAAACAAACCGTGCGATGCACATCGCCGCGTGAGGCGTGGTACGAACGGATAGCGAGGAGCCCCGCAAATTCACCTTGGCTACCAGCATTGGGCTGAAGTGAGATGGCGTCATAGCCCGTGACGTCGATTAGCCAATCAGATAATTGCTTGATCAATTCACGCGTGCCCCGAGTTTGATCCGCGGGCGCGAACGGATGCAGGTTCGCAAATTCGTTCCAAGTAATTGGCTCCATCTCAGTCGTAGCATTCAATTTCATCGTGCAAGACCCCAACGGAATCATGCTTCGATCCAGGGCCAGGTCACGATCCGCCAAAGACCTCAAGTAACGCAACATGGCCGTTTCATTTCGATGCTCATGAAAAACTGGATGAGTGAGGATTTCATCGTTACGCAAAAGTCCCGACGATAGTTCGAAGCCAACTTGCGAAGCCACTGCCTCGATACGTTCTTCGTCAACACCTGGGAACCCAAACGCCGTACCAAGTTGCACAAGTACTTCTTGAGTCGTGGTTTCGTCGAACGAAAGACTCACTCGTCGAACATCAATACCTCGAATGTTAATACCAGCTTTGAGGGCAGCATCGACGAGTGTTTGTGCGTCAGCGTCAGCGCCGCTGAGAGTCAGGGTGTCGAAGAAGTCTCCTTCGGCGACGCTCATTCCAGCATCCCTTGCTAACTGCGCAAAAATTCTAGTGAACAGATTCGTACGCAAGGCGATCCGACGTAAACCCTCGGGTCCATGCCACACCGCAAATAGAGCAGACATGTTCGCCAGTAACACCTGCGCCGTGCAGATATTGCTGGTCGCTTTCTCACGTCGAATATGTTGCTCGCGCGTTTGCAACGCCAGCCGGTAAGCAGGAGTCCCATGAGTATCAACACTCACTCCCACTAGCCGTCCTGGCATATTGCGCTCTAAACCACTACGAACGGCCAAATAGCCCGCGTGCGGCCCACCAAATCCCATGGGCACTCCATAACGCTGAGCACTACCTACGGCGACATCCGCTCCCTGACTGCCTGGTGATCGAAGTAAAATGAGTGCAAGCGGATCGGCCGCAACTAATGCTAAGCCGCCACCTGCATGAATTTTTTCAATTATTGGCGCCAGGTCTCTCACGCGCCCCGAGGTTCCAGGATATTGAATAAGTGCGCCAAAGTTATTTGGCAATTCGTCATTGAGATCAAGACTCTCAACGACGATGCCAATCGCCCGAGCTCTGACCTGAATAACGGCCAAGGTCTGTGGATGCGCATCCGCGTCAACAATAAATATGGCATCCCCACTCCCCTGCCATACGCGATGAGCGATCGCCATCGCTTCGGCGCCCGCAGTAGCCTCATCAAGCATCGAAGCATTGGCGATTGGTAAGCCCGTGAGATCTTCGATCATGGTCTGAAAAGTTAGAAGTGTTTCCAAACGCCCTTGGCTGATCTCTGGCTGGTACGGCGTGTAGGCGGTGTACCAAGCCGGATTTTCCAGAACATTCCGCAAAATTACTGCCGGCGTATGAGTGCCGTAGTAACCACAGCCAATCATGGATGTTAGAACCTGATTCTGATTGGCAAGTTCGTGCAATTCGGCGATGACCGCAGTCTCGCTCCGACCTGAACCAAAGGCGAGCTCCGATCGCATTCGAATCGACTCTGGTACAACGTCACTGACAAATGCTTCAAGATCGCTGTAGCCAACGGCTTGCAGCATCAACGCTTGTTCATTTGAATTGGGGCCAATGTGGCGATTCAAGAATTGCTCTTCTTCAAGAATTGGGTGTTTCACGTAGCGCTCTCCAAGGTGAGTAGGGTCGCAAAATTGCGTTCCCCCTCTGTCCTACCTCTGCTCAACAACACAGAAGTGCCTGAGAGCGTCGCCACCGACTTCGGTGGTTTTCCCCGTCGGCGTGAGCTACGGCTCGCCTTTCCAGAGTTGCCTGATCCGCACGGTCCTAGCGCCTGAGAGGTTCCGGGGAGGTTGCTCCTTCGGCGCCTCGAAACTGGTGGTCTTGAGGCTCTCCCGCGCGGTTTAAGCAGCAGGAAAGAGTCTAAGCCACTTTAGTATTTCAGGCACCCTTGGCTCGCCGGCGTAGTGAAAATTCATCCGTGGAAACCGATAACTGAGTTTCCTCGGACTCAAGCGGTAGTGCTGCCAACGACCCCTCGACTTCAACCACAACTCTGCCAATCGCGATGCCAAAAACGCCCTGACCGCCGGCCAGAAGGTCAATGATTTCGTCGTTGTTGGTGCACTCATAAATCGATGCGCCATCACTCATCAAGGTGAGCTGCGCCAGATGATCCACTCCCCGATCGCGCAAGTGGGCAATCGCCGCGCGGATGTTCTGCAACGAGACCCCAGCGTCTAAAAGGCGTTTGACAATTTTTAGCACGAGGATGTCGCGAAAACCGTAGAGTCGCTGGCTGCCCGAACCTGCAGCTGGGCGGATCGTAGGACCGACGAGTCCCGTGCGTGCCCAGTAATCGAGTTGCCGATAGGAGATGCCGGCCGCGGCACAGGCAGTTTGGCCACGGTACCCAGCGTCCAGTGGAATCGATCGCTCGGGAGTGAACAACGCACCTTGTTCGGCGATTTCAACGTTCATGGCCATCCTCTTTTGCTGGGGAAGTATCAGAACGGTTCGAGTGAATCGATTCCGACGCTTTGAAGCTACTTGAATCTAAGGCTCTTGACCCGTCCACTCCAGGAGCGACACGCTGATAAACCTAAAGTACAGGTTGAGACATTTACCATCAATCAGCCAAGAAAATCGTCTGGACTAACTTGGTCGAGGAATTCGCGAAACTTTTCGACCTCATCTTCGGCCTGCTCGGCAATCTCAATGCCAGCTTCAGCTAGAAGTTCGTCGCTGGCAAAGATCGGCGATTCTGTTCGAACAGCCAACGCGATGGCATCAGAGGGACGCGCCGAGATTCGGCGTTCGCCGTTTGGCGAGGTTAGGAGGAGTTCTGCGTAGAAAACGCCTTCCTTGATCTCAGTCAGCTCCACAGCTGTGAGAGTCGCCCCTAGGCCAATAATGACATCTCTAAATAAATCGTGCGTAAGCGGGCGGGGCGGTTGCACTCCCCCAGAGGCAAATGCGATGGCGGTTGCCTCAACTGCACCGATCCAGATCGGCAAGAATCGTTCGCCACCTTGTTCCCTGAGGAGAACGATCGGTTGATTGGATGGAACTTCAACCCTTACCCCAACTACTTCTAATCGCTTCACACCAAAGAGCCTACGCCGAAAGATGCGAGATGGGCTGCTGACGCGATCGAGTCAGCGCATCCGTCGTAAACCGGTACGTACCAGCGCTGCGTGGAGCGAAACGGACAGAGATGCCAGTTCCTTCTGAACTTCGTCGGCTCGCTCGCGGGCTTCAGAGTTCCGTTGACGCAACAATGGCGTAATCACCTGTTCGATCAAACCAACCTCGCGGTCAGCTGCGCTTTTGAACGCGCGCAGGTGGCGAGGCTCAATTCCGAACGCAGCCAAGCCCGCAACGGATCGACCCACATCGAGTGCATCGCTTTCGTAATGACGACCGCGAAGAGCTATCAGCCCGTACGATTCGAGTTCTGATAATTGGTTATCAACAAGCCCTGTTGCTTCAAGAAGTTCTGCTCGGGAAAGCCGGAGATCGGACTGGCTTCCGAAACTCTCCGCGGTCGCTACCCCATCGACGGTCACGACTCTTGGAACTCGTGGTGAGCCTCCTGGAAGGGCCGGTGGCTGAAGCCCTCGGTCAAGAGCCTCAAGGTGGTCCTTGATCACCTTGAGCGGCAAATAGTGATCGCGTTGCGAGCCTAGGACATAGCGGAGTCGGTCTAAGTCGTGGTTCGTGAATTTACGGTAGCCAGACGGGGTCCGCTGTGGGTCGATCAGACCTTCGGACTCCAAAAAACGAATCTTTGAAATCGTTACGTCGGGGAAATCGTTACGCAATTTGGCGAGTACTTCACCAATGCTTAGATAGGCACGGGCAGGAACACTCATCGCATTACTCCTGGAAAGAAAATTAACCGGAATTTACCAATTTGCACTTCGTCGCCAGAAGATAGTTCCATTGAATCAATCCGATCGCGATTTACATACGTACCATTCAGACTGCCCACGTCGCTCACCGAAAATCGAACCGAGCCCTCGGGGCCCGGCACTCTCTGGAACACCGCATGCTTGCGCGAGACGCTGACGTCGTCCAAGAAAATTTCGTTATTACTCGCGCGACCCACCTTAGTTTGATCAGCGTCCAGCAAAAAACGCGATCCCGCTTGGGCTCCGCGTTTGACAATGAGCAAGGCGCAATTGGCTGGCAGCTCCGAAATCGCTAGTCCGTCGGAAGCTGTTAGGTCGACCGCCGACGCCTTGCGTTCAACAGGTACCGGAGTCGGGGTTGAGCGCAACGAAGTCAAATTTATGGCCCGTGTTTGCGAGGACAAATCCGCCCCGCATTTTGGGCAGATACTGAGTTCCCCAACTTCGGCTGCGCACGACCAACAATGAGCCACGTCTGCGCCCCCCAAATTCCCCTAGACCTTAACTAGAGCCTGAGCCTATGGATTCCATCCGCCTCAACGCAAGCCCGGTGGCAGAGAACTATGCGCCAATCGCTTTTCGGTACTCCTCTGGCGAAAGCAAACCCTCGGGGTTGCCTTCGATTTCAACCTCGAAGAGCCAGCCGCCTTCGTATGGTTCTGCATTAATCAATTCCGGTTCGACTGCAAGTCGTTCATTGATGGCAGAGACGGAACCACTCACTGGTGCATAAATTTCACTCACACTCTTGGTCGACTCAACCTCCCCGCATACAGCTCCCGCGCTGATTTTGGCTCCAAGCGAGGGCAACTGGACGTACACGATGTCTCCGAGTGCATCCTGAGCGAAATCCGTGATTCCGACCTTCGTCACGCCACTCGTGTTTGCAAGCCACTCATGCTCCTCCGTGTAGCGAAGGTTTTCCGGCACAGAACTCATATCGACTCCATCTTTTGACCTTTTGATTTTTTGGCTTAATTGCTATGGCTTCGTAATGTTTCGAGCGTAGCGGTTGGGCTCCACCGGGGCCAAGGAGAGGATTTTCACATCGGCCTTGACTTGAACCAAGGTTTGCGCCCGAATTTGATGAAGCTGGTCAAGCGAGCCGCCTGCAATCCGCAATGCGGTCGCCATTGTTGCGCCATCGCCGATTGCCTCGATTATGTAGGGACCAAAAAGTCTCTTTCCTCCGACGATCAAAGACTTTCCATCGGATTGAAAATACGTACTAGCAACAATGCGCGATTGCACCTTTGCCCCGGTCGCATCGGAACCGGATATTGCGAGCACTTCTGCCCCCGCATCGCGCAATTCATTGATGAGCCCGACGATAATATTTGAAGTCAGACCTGAGTTGATATCGAAAATGCTAAGTTCAAGACCGGGCCCATGGGCTGCTACCTGACCGCTCAAAATTCTCAGTGCATCAATGTGTTCACGGACCGTTTCAAGCGCCGCCCTTGATGATCCAGCCCCTGATGTGAGTTGGAACTTGAGAGACTCCAGCGAAACCTTCTCCTCTTGCATCTGGTTCGTGCGAGCAGTTACATCGGCAAGGATTTTGACTAGATCCGTTTGGCGCAAGCTTTCCAGTCCGGCATTGGCATGCGCCTTGAATTGCACGACGGTTCCATAACCAAGTAGAAGGAGCAATATCGCAGCCGCGATCTCGCCACGAGTACCACGAGGTCTTATCAAATTGCGTAGCCTGGGCGACCCATCCTCGGTACTCATGCGTGAAAGAAGTGCCGGCGTAAGGCTGCGACGTTGCTGAAGATTCTGATCCCAAGAACAACAACCACGGCTGTCGATAACTGGGAACCAACTCCGAGTTGATCGCCAATGAAGACGATGAGCGCGGCAATGACCACATTGGAGACGAAGGAGATTACGAATACTTTGTCATGAAACACACCGTCCAATACCGCGCGCAAACCGCCGAAAACAGCGTCAAGTGCCGCCACGATGGCGATCGGCAAATACGGCTGAAACAAGATGGGGACCGTGGGCTTGAAGAAAATACCAATAGCAATTCCAGCCAGAAGGCCAATCGCCGGAATCATGGGAAAACCTTACTGTTGAGACGGACAATGGATGTTTGCGACGCCGGGAGAGTGATTGAGTTTCGTTTCTGTACATTTACTTGAATGCCGAAGCCATCGATGAGTTCCCTGACGAACTTTTCTCCACGTCCAGTTGTCAGCGCGTTTGAGAGCGATCCCTTGGATCCAATCGCGTATATAACATACGGTGGATTAATTGGTCGATAGTCCACCAAGATTGCCGAACCCGCTGAACGAATAGCGGAGAGCGCGGTAAGTCGCTCGCCCCCGATCGCAATCGCTTCGGCACCGCTTAACCAGAGAAAATTGACCAATGTTTGTAAATCGGTATCGAAAACCGGATTAGCGATAACACTCGCGACGAGTGTTATTACGATTCCCTCCCCCCTAACCCTCGATCCACCCACCAGCCCAGCCAAACGTTCCAATTCGACGCCGGAAATTGAACCTTCGCTACCGAGTCGAAAGGCATCCTGTTGGAGCACATTGACCGTTTCGCGCAAATGTCTATTCGTGAGGCTTACTGAGTCGGACTCACTGATCGCCGTATTGATTTCATCAATGAGACTGGCCCGAGCGGCACGCACATTCGGGGCTCGTCGCGAATTGTCCGCAATAGCAGCGGTAAATGACAGACTCACCAGCGCACCAACGAGTAGCAAGCCAAATGCACGCACTCCGACGAACCGGATCCGATTTCGCACCGGGTCAGCTCTGTGCTGTGTCGTGTAAGTTTCGTAGTCAGGATCAAGAGAGCTATTTGCAATGCGTTGGAAAAATGACTCCGCTCCAATGACAATCTGCCGTTCGGATTCAATCATTATTCGACCAACGATTTACTTCGTAACATCTGCACTTGTACCAAATAATGGAAACCCGTTATCAAGTAAAGGCTGCCCCCCCAGATCGCAAATGCCCAACCGATTGGGTGAGCGATCCTGGCTGCGACAGAGGAACCTTCGCCAATGAGCAAAACGGGAAACGCATAGAGCAGACTGAATGTCGCTGATTTTCCAAGGAACGAGACTGGCAACGGTCCGTATCCCGAACGTCTTAACATCGGCAAAGTTGACGCTAAGAGAAGATCGCGACCGATTAGCAATCCCCCGAACCACCACGGAATTATATTTCGAATCGAGAACCCCACCACGGTTGCCAAAATGTAGAACCTGTCGGCGAGCGGATCCAGCAGGGTACCAAGGCGCGAAAACTGGTTGAACTTTCTGGCGATTTTGCCATCCAGGTAATCGGATAAACCCGCAAAGAGCAACAACGCGATCGCAATCGTGTCCTGACCCTTAATCACATACCAAAAGAAGACTGGAACTCCGAGGAGGCGAAGGGCAGACAAGAAATTCGGAATCGTTATTATTCGCTGCTCTCTCACGTCGGGACGACAGGATTTGAACCTGCGACCCCCAGACCCCCAGTCTGGTGCGCTACCAAGCTGCGCCACGTCCCGTGCGGGAGAGCCTAACGCTATTTGTCTCCACGTTCCCGCACGCGAATTGAGATCTCAATTGGCGTGCCTTCGAAGCCAAAATTCTCACGTAGTTTGCGTTCGATGAATCTTCGATATGAGGCTTCCAGGAAACCCGTTGTAAAAATTACGAAACGAGGCGGGCAAGTGCTCGCTTGTGTGGCAAAGAGAATCTTCGGCTGCTTTCCTCCTCGGACCGGCGGTGGCGTTGCGGCAATAAGTTGACCGAAGAATGAGTTGAGTTTGGCCGTCGGAACGCGCGTGTCCCAGCCATCAAGTGCCCGCGAAATTGCTCCAGGCAGTCGGTCCCGATGCCAACCCGTTTTAGCCGCCAAGTTCACTCTTGGAGCCCAAGGGAACTGGACAAGTTCGCGATCTATTTCCCGTTCAATTTCGGCTCGTCGATCTTCATCAACCAAATCCCACTTGTTAAATGCCAGTACTAGCGCCCGTCCATGTCGTTCAACCGTGGACAGGATTCGCAAGTCTTGTTCCGTCATTGGTACAGAAGCGTCAAGGAGAACAACTGCTACTTCCGCCTTCTCGATTGCTGCATCGGTTCTTAGTGTCGCGTAATATTCGGTGCCCTGTGCCTGGTGTGACCGTTTCCGAATTCCCGCAGTATCAATAAAAACCCAAGGTCGGCCATTTAATTCGATGATCTCGTCCACGGGATCCCTCGTAGTTCCAGCGATCGAATCGACAACGACTCGTTCGGTTCCGGCGAGTGCATTGAGCAAACTTGATTTACCTACATTGGGCCTCCCAACCAACGCTACGCGTCGAGGCCGATCGACTCCATCATCGTTTACATCCGATTCTTCAGGCAGCAACTCGGTAATTCGATCAAGCAATTCGCCGCTTCCACGGCCGTGCAGTGCCGAGATGCCCATTGGTTCACCCAAGCCAAGATTCCAAAGTGCGTGGATATCTGATTCGTCGCGCAAACCATCGACTTTATTGGCGACCAGCAGAACCGGCTTGTCCGTTCGTCGTAAAATTTTCACGACTGCATCATCTTCATCAAGCGATCCGACTTCCGCATCCACGACGAAGAGAACTAAGTCCGCACCGGCAATGGCGATTTCAGCTTGCATTGCAACTTTTGCGCTCAAACCTTCGGCGTCAGATTCCCAACCCCCCGTGTCGACGACAGTGAAGGCTCTACCGTTCCACTCCGCGTCGTAATAGACACGATCCCGCGTGACCCCGGGCGTATCTTCGACGACGGCCTCTCGACGTCCAATAATTCGGTTGACCAAAGTCGATTTTCCCACATTTGGCCTGCCAACGACGGCAACAATAGATTGTGTATTCACGACAGCAACTTTCTTTCAATCTCGTCCCAAATGCGCTCTACAACTTGCTCGAGCGTCAACTCGGTCGTATCAACAATCATCGCACCTTCGGCGATGGTTAGTGGCGAATGAACTCGAGTCGAATCGACTTGATCTCGTTCAGCAATCGAGCCTTCCACTGAGTTAATGTCTATTCCCGTCGAACCCTCGGCGTAGCGACGTTGGGCGCGTGCCTTCAAATCGGCCGTCAGGTAGAACTTCGCCGCAGCCTGGGGCCACACCACCGAGCCGATATCGCGCCCTTCAACGACGATTCCGCCCAGGGCTATTAACTCACGCTGTAGCAAGAGCAATCCGGAGCGGACACATGGCAGCGCGCTAACCTCGCTTACATTTCTGGTTACGGCCTCGCCACGAATTTCATGACCAACTTCGGCGCCGTTGCAGAACGTTTTTGGGTCATGGGCCGAGAGATCCGCTCCCACCCGGATTGCCGCCACATTTGCGCAAATCCACTCTGCTCGCTGATTGCTCACTTGGGCTAGACCGCGACTGAGGAGCCCCAAAGTCAATGCTCGATAAAGAGAACCGGTATCTAAGTAACGCCAACCTCCACGCTTGGCCAAAACGCGTGCGACGCTCGATTTCCCGGCACCACTAGGACCGTCGATCGTGACGACCGGTTCCATCGCCACCATCCCAAAAGTCCTCCGCCGGTTAAACGGATATAAATCTTTATCAATAAGTAGATAAAGGCATTAAACACTTACCATGTGTCAGGCCAGATTAGCAGGATTACGGGGCGGGTAAATCCGCCAACCTCGCTCGCGCAGGTACCGTTCAAGATCGGGTGCCGCATCGGGTGCGACGCTGATTTGAACGAGACCCGTTGGGTGTCCGGGCGAGTGCTCCATGCTCACATCTTCAATATTTATTTGGGCATCCCCCGCGTCATTGAAGAGCCGTTTGAGCTGACCAGGAGTGTCATCGATTAAGACGGGCAAAACAACATACTGTCTGCGGGCACCATGTTTGCCGGGAAGAAGTTCACGCCCAGCTACCCCCTGATCAAGGAAGTCGGCGATACTCCTCATCTCTGCTGGTTCATTAAGCGCGGAAATCAAGTCACCCAGTCGGCCATGCATTGAAGCAAGAATCGGGTTCAGCGCATTCGCATTGGCACTCAAAATGCCACTCCAAAGTCGGCTGTCTGAGGCGGCGATTCGCGTCACATCGCGAAGGCCCTGACCTGCCAGTGGAACTCCCTGTGACGAATTTAGGGCTAACTCCCCCGCCATCAACGATGCCAAAACTTGGGGCGCATGTGAAACGAGCGCCACTGCCCTGTCATGATCGCTAGGGGACATCCGAATCTCCGTTGCACCAACCACTTTTAAGACTCCACTTACCAAACTGAGGGTCTCTGCCGACGTTGCGTGGGTCGGTGTCAGGATCCACGGCCGTCCTTCAAATAGATCCGATTGCGCCGACTCGGGGCCAGAGACCTCACGCCCGGCCATTGGGTGACCCCCGCAATAAATAGTGGCGAGTGCGGCATCAAATGCTTCAATCTCGGCTACACACTTAGTCTTAACCGAGGCAACATCAGTAAAGTTAAACGCGAGATTACGTCGGAATGCATCAATTATGACGCTAGGAACTTGGGCAGTTGGTACAGCGGCTATCAGCAAGTCCGCGGGCTCGTTGGAATCCTCCGTAGTGGGCAGATCACGATTGATTAGCCCCTCGGCCAACTTAAGGCTTCGCACCGAAAGATCACTAAATCCAACTTGGATGCCACGAGCCGCAAGGGCCATGCCAATGGAGGTCCCTAGTAACCCTGCCCCAATGATCTGGACTTTCACGGTTACTGCGCCAAATCTTTGCGAAGGGCCACCGCGCCATGCAGATATATGTGTTTGGCCTCGGATCTCGGTTGGGAACTCTCGACATGAGCTAAGAGTCGGATCACTCGGGGCATCGCGCCGGGAACCGCGATTTCACTTGCGCAGATCAAAGGCACTGCACCAAAGCCAATTGAACGAGCTCCGACCGCCGGGAATTCGCTTATCAGATCAGGCGTGGCCGTAAAGAGGACGGAGATGAAATCACCGACGCTAAGTTTGTTTGCCAACATGATTTCAGTCAGCAACTCGGCGACAGATCGGAGCACCAAATCGGGGT
Source organism: Actinomycetes bacterium (assembly GCA_025355805.1). Taxonomy (GTDB): domain Bacteria; phylum Actinomycetota; class Actinomycetes; order Nanopelagicales; family Nanopelagicaceae; genus JANXYY01. Next base: position 13,738 of record JANXYY010000057.1, on the reverse strand, counting down.
CATCGCGATCGACTTGGGTCGCCCCACGGATGGCCAGAATTGAACTCACTCATGGAGTCTAACGAAGGCGCGAGGCGTTGACACAGGACTTGCTGAAGAAACGGTAAGTAATTTTACACTTTTATAGATTTGTAATTATATTAACTAATTGGTAACAGGTTCGAACCCGTATTATGGATAATAGAACTTTATCTACTTTAAGGTTCGGAACATCGCAGGTAGACCGCCTATCCGAGTTTATTTGTCGATAATATACAGAAGTCAGATTACTTAATCAGGACATAGTGCTATATCGATATATCTTCAAATTATTTTCTATTTATTTGAAAGAGAGAATATACAGGTTTGTCCTCTTAGCGATAAATCGATATGACGCCTTATTTTTCACTCAGCAATTTTGTCATTTCGGGTTCGCTAATTGCTCTCCAGCGGCCGGGACGCAGCTCCCCCAAATCAATGGTTCCAACGCCAATTCGAACCAGATGTTCCACTGGCAAATCAAGTTGGGCAAAAAGACGTCTGATAATGCGATTCCGTCCTTCGTGGAGTTCGATCTCCAAGAGCGCCGACTTTTCGCTTCGAGCCAGGATTTTCACCGAGGACAACCGAACCAACCCGTCCTCAAGTTCTACTCCGGAGCGAAGCACCGAACTCAGATTGCCTGGTAGTACGCCCCTAATTTGGACCAGATAGCGCTTAGCAACTTCATGCTTAGGGTGCGCCAATCGATTCGCCAGATCGCCATCATTCGTGAGGAGGATCAAGCCCTCGGTCTCGAAATCTAATCGGCCGACGTGGAAAAGGCGCCCAGGCCACTCACTGAAGTAATCACCCAGGCACGGACGTCCCTGGGGGTCACTCATCGCGGAGACCACCCCTGCAGGCTTATTGAAGGCGAGCAAGGTTCGGGTCTGAGCCGATCGGATTTCTTCGCCGTCAACTTCGATCTTCGCTGTTGCAGGGTCGACTTTTAGCCCCATTTCGCGAATTATTTTGCCGTTTACTCGAACTCGGCCCTGGGCAATAATTTCTTCGCAAGCGCGACGACTCGCCACGCCCGCTTCAGCCAGCACCTTTTGCAACCTGACAAATTCCTTCATGATGGCTATATCTTAACTTGAGAGTGAGTCAAGAACATCATCAAGACCCTCGATATCCGGTAGAAACGGTGCCAATTCCGGCAGTTCTTCTAAAGACTTAAGTCCAAGCCGCTCCAAAAAGTAGGTTGTCGTGCGGTAAAGAATCGAACCGCTCTCATGTTCAGTTCCCGCTTCTTCGACCAAACCGCGGTTCACCAGGGTGCGCATGACAGCGTCAACGTTTACCCCGCGTACTCCTGAAACTCGCGCGCGGCTAACGGGTTGACGGTAAGCCACCACGGCCAGGGTCTCCAGAGCGGCCTGGGTCAGGCGCGCCTGCTGACCGTCAAGCACAAAGCGTTCGACATACTCAGCCGCGCCAGCCGCCGTATAGAAACGCCAGCCGCCCGCGATTTCACGAAGTTCAAAACCGCGAGAATCTGCAATATACCCTTGCGCCAAATCGGCCAAGACCGTACTCACTTCATCAGTCGGACGCTGAGTAATCTGAGCGAGGGTCAGCGCCGTTACGGGCTCGTCGACGACCATCAGGATGGCCTCTAGTGCCATTGAGAGCGATATCTGGGAAACCTCGTTCATTCGCCATCACCATCCATTGTGCCGTCGCTTTGGTTGTCAAATTCATCCGTTAAATCAAAAGCACCAGACTCAGTTCCCACCCACTGAACGCTTAATTCTCCCAATGCACTCACCTGCTCAAAATGAATTGCCCCTACCTTAAAGAGTTCGAGGATCGCTAAAAACCTAGCAACCACCGTCATCGTGTCAGGAGCGTCGTTTGCTAAGGCTCGGAACGTGGTGGACCTAACTCGACGAAGTCGTTCAACAAGAAGTTGAGCCTGCTCCTTGACGCTCACCAAGGGCGAATAGAGATGGTCCAACGAGACCGTAGGCACGATCTTTGGCGAAAGGATGCGCTGAGCCAGTGCGGCAAACCGGTCCGGACCAAGTCCGATTAGCACCTCGGGCAAGAGCCCACTAAAGGCGGATTCAAGGGCCACGGCCCGTGGGAAACGGAGCGATTCTGCGGCATTTCGAGCCTCAAAAATGGCGGCAATCTCTTTATAGGCGCGATACTGAAGCAACCTCGCGAAGAGGATGTCGCGGGCCTCGAGTAACGCCAAATCTCCTTCGTCATCGACTTCGCCTGATGGCAAGAGCCGCGCGGCTTTTAGATCTAATAGAGTGGCAGCTACCACTAGAAATTCGGTAGCCAAATCCAGGTCGAAGTTGTCGCCCATCGTCTTTATGTAAGCGATGAAGTCGTCGGTCACTTGACTGAGTGCCACTTCGGTGACATCCAGCCGATGTTTGCTGATTAGTTGAAGGAGCAGATCGAAAGGGCCTTCAAAGTTCTCTAATCGAACGTCAAAGCCCGCGACTTTGCCGTGATCGGCAAGGGAAGGGGCGGACATAGTGGGCAGGTTAGCAGCGCTAGCGGGGTGATCATCGCCCGCGTAGGCGTCGAACCAAGATGCTCGACTCCCCTTTTGCCTCAAGATCGGCGACAATCACGGCCAGTGCTTCGCGCACAATTCGCCCACGATCTACGGCCAGGCCATGCTCGCCCCGAAGGCTGAGTCGGGCTTGTTCAAGGTCGAAAAGTTCGTCAGGAGAGACGTAAACCGTAATTTTTTCCTCATGGCGCTCCCTTCCCGACGGACCGCGAGTGGCACTCGATAGGCGGCGGCGCGCGGTTGCTCGGACAGTCCCACTCGCGGGTTGATGCTCGTCGCCTGGCTCGTGGGTCTTTCCTTCAACGCTAAATTCCCGAACCGGGGAAACCGTTGGAGTCGAGGCGTGAGTACTACGAAAGAGTTCTTCGGCGCCAGGTAGCGTTGCACGTCGACTCATCGGGCTCCTCCTAGAGCGATTAATTCACGAGCTAATCGGCGGTACGCCGCGGCACCGCTGGAACTTGAGGCGTAGGTGGTTATGGGTTCGCCGGCGACCGTCGTTTCGGGAAATCTCACAGTTCGGGCAATCACAGTTTCAAAGACCTTATCCGGGAAGGCTTCACAGATTCGGGTAAGGACTTCACGCGAGTGCAAGGTTCGAGAATCATACATTGTGGCCAAAATACCCTCAATTTTCAGTTCAGGGTTAAGGCGTTCCTGCACTTTTTGTATAATTTCTACTAAGAGTTTTACTCCACGGAGAGCGAAATACTCACATTCGAGGGGCACGATGACGCCATCAGCGGCGGTGAGCGCGTTCACTGTTAGGAGGCCAAGAGATGGTTGACAGTCGATTAGGACAACGTCATATTCACCAAGCGCTGGTGCCAGAACGCGGGCCAGGGTCTGCTCGCGAGCGACCTCATTTACCAATCCCACTTCGGCACCGCTCAACATGATGTCGCTTGGAATGAGATCCATTCCCGCAATCCCGGTCTTCAAAAGTACCTCATCCAAACTTCGACCACTGTCCATAAGCAAGTGGTAAATACTGGCCTCGAGTTCATGGGTGGCCACTCCAAGACCCACCGAAAGTGCACCCTGCGGATCGAAATCGACTAAAAGTACCCGCCTGCCAACCTCTGCCAGTGCCGCTCCCAGGTTGATGGTGGTTGTTGTTTTTCCAACGCCACCTTTCTGGTTCACGACTGCCAAAACCGTGGCCGGACCGTGTTCGGTGAGAGCGGGCGGCTCAGCCCATCGTTTCGGCTTCTTGTTGAGCAGTTGGGCCGTAGTGGCGACCTCATCCTTAATTGTCGATTTAGCCATTTAGCGAGATACCTCTCTAGCGCTTTGACGATCTGCCGATCTATGTCCAGAACTCTAGGCGTTGCACCTCTCGCCCGGCAACTCTCTAGTGGGCGCGCGGGTGCGTAGTGGCGTAGACCTCGCGTAATCTTTCAACAGTAACGAGCGTGTAGATCTGAGTTGTGGCGATGGATGAGTGGCCAAGCAACTCCTGAACAACTCGAATGTCGGCACCATTTTCCAACAGATGCGTGGCGAAGGAATGACGAAGGGTGTGTGGTGTTATGAGAATGCTCAAATCGGCTTTCAGCGCCGCTGCCTTCAAAATGCTCCAGGCACTCTGACGACTGAGACGCCCGCCACGGTTGTTTAGAAATAACGCTGTGCTCGGCAATTTTGCCAACACGGGACGGCCGCGAACCAGATAGGCGTTGATCGCGTTGATTGCCTGTGAACCAATCGGAACTATGCGCTCTTTACCGCCTTTGCCGCGGAGCCGCACTAATTCCGATAACAGGTCGAGATCGGCCAAATTTAAATCAACTGCCTCGCTGATGCGCGCTCCGACTCCATATAGAAACTCGAGCAGCGCCAAGTCCCTGGAGGCTCGCTCCCCCGGGGCTACATTCGCCAGGATCCGTTCGATGTCGTCCAGGCTTATCGCCTTGGGTAGGCGTTGGGCAATCCTAGGAATCGCGACTTCCTTGGCGGGGTTGGCCACGCCTTTTTCACGCGCGAGGAACCGATGCAAGCCACGAACGGCGACCAGGGTTCTAGCCGAAGACGAGGCGCTGAGTCCAAATTGCCCTCTCAATTGCGCCAGGAAATCTGCGATAACTCCCGAATTGACTACCTCAAGTTCGGCTATTGCCCGAGATTCCAGATACACGGAGTACTTACTCAAATCCCGACGATAAGCAGACAGCGTGTTGCCGGAGAGCCCTCGCTCAATGGCCAAGTGATCTAAATATTGCGCAATATCCGAAGCAAGGCCCACGTCTTGAAGTTACCCTGGCTGAGGCTCGTTGCCAGTATTTAGGCGAGGAGTTCCGTAAGTGGTCGATGAGGTAGTGCATGCGCACGAGCGACTGGCTCGTAGACAATTTCGCCGGCATGGACATTGAGTCCCAGAGCTAACGCCGAATCAGCCCGACAGGCATCGCGCCAACCGTTCTCGGCCAGTTCTACCACGTAGGGCAGAGTGACATTCGTCAAGGCATATGTGCTGGTGTGCGGAACTGCTCCAGGCATGTTGGCCACACAGTAAAAGACCGATTGGTGAACCAAGTAGGTCGGATCCGCATGGGTCGTTGGGCGAGAGTCCTCAAAACAACCCCCTTGATCGATGGAAATATCAACAAGCACACTGCCGGGCTTCATCCTTCTGACCAGATCATTTGTGACCAGAGTTGGAGCCTTAGCGCCGGGGACGAGGACGGCTCCAATCACTAAATCGGCGTCCAACAACTGGCGCTCAATTTCGAAGGCATTCGAAGCCAAAGTTTGCATGTGTCCGCGGTAAATCCGGTCAACTTCACGAAGTCGGGCCACGTTTTTGTCCATCAAGATGACTTCAGCTTGCATACCTGTGGCAATCGCGGCGGCGTTCAAACCCGAAACGCCAGCTCCTAGAACGACGACCTTGGCAGCGCCTACTCCGGACACTCCACCTAGTAGAACACCACGACCACCATTTGCGCGTTGTAATGCAGCCGCACCAACTTGGGGCGCCATTCGACCAGCAACTTCACTCATCGGAGCAAGCAGTGGAAGCCCGTTATTAAATTCGACAGTTTCGTAGGCAATGGCGGTAATTCCGGATTTGACCAAGGCGTCAGTACATGGTCGCGATGCTGCAAGATGAAGGTAGGTGAAGAGAGTCTGCCCCTTGCGCATCCGCCCGTACTCCTCGGATATTGGCTCTTTGACTTTAAGAATCAAATCGCCGATAGCCCAGATCTCGTCCGCTGTCGCCAAGATTTTTGCACCCGCGGTCTCAAATTCAAGATTAGGAATTGATGAGCCGGCACCTGCGTCGAATTCTATGAAAACTTCGTGACCCAGGCGAACCAACTCGTGGACACCGGCTGGAGTTATGGCCACCCGATATTCGTGATTTTTGATCTCTCGCGGAACGCCAATCTTCACTTTAAAATCAACCTCTTCGTGAAACTTGACGACCCCGTTGTCGTCGCAATAAGCCACTCTATCCGCTACCGCTGTCCCGAATTACGCGGCTACTCCTTTTGCCAGCCGGGCTGCAAGGGCGGCTGCAACCAAGCCCGTGAAGAGCGGATGGGGCTTGGTTGGCCGAGAGCGGAATTCCGGGTGAGCCTGAGTCCCGACATAGAAAGGGTGGACATCGCGCGGGAGTTCACAGAATTCGACGAGCAAACCATCTGGCGACAAACCGGAAAAGATCAGCCCTGATTCGTCCAGGACCTTTCGATACTCGTTATTTACTTCATACCGATGGCGATGGCGCTCCTCGATGCGCAGTGTTCCATAGAGCTCAGCCACGAGCGATCCTTCCACCAGTTCGGCTGGATATAGCCCTAGTCTCATCGAGCCGCCCATATCCCGTTCGCCGGAAAGTACATCGAGTTGAGAAGCCATGGTGGCAATCACGGGAGATTGAGTTTCGGGAGCGAACTCGGCTGAATTTGCATCGACGATGCCAGCCAAACTGCGCGCTGCCTCAATGACCATGCATTGGAGTCCAAGACATAACCCGAGGGTAGGAATCCGATTTTCGCGAGCCCAAGTTAGGGCGCCAACTTTTCCTTCGATGCCACGAACTCCAAAGCCGCCCGGAATACAGATCGCATCTATATCTCCCAAATGCCTACGGGCTCCCTCTTCAGTTTCACAATCATCGCTGGTTACCCACTTGATCCGAACGCGTGCATCATTGGCAAAGCCACCAGCTCGCAGGGCCTCGGTTACCGAAAGATACGCGTCTGGCAGATCAATATATTTACCGACCAGGGCAACGGATATTTCATGTTTTGGTTGATGTACTCGACGAAGTAACTCGTCCCAATCTCTCCAGTCGACATCACGGAATGGCAAACCCAAACGTCGGACGACATAAGCATCCAAACCTTCCGAATGAAGGACTTTGGGTATGTCATAAATCGAAGGCGCATCACTAGCGGCGACGACTGCCTCAATATCGACGTCACACATAAGTGATATTTTGCGTTTTACCGAATCAGGAATAGCTCGATCCGAGCGACAAACAATTGCATCCGGTTGAATACCGATACTACGAAGTGCTGCCACGGAATGTTGTGTTGGCTTCGTCTTCAACTCTCCCGACGGACCAATATAAGGAACTAGCGAGATGTGCAGATAGAAGACGTTGTCTCGGCCACGATCATGGCGCACCTGACGAGCAGCCTCCAGAAAGGGTAAGGACTCAATATCTCCAACCGTTCCACCGATCTCCGTAATAACGATGTCGATGTCGGGTCCCCCCATCTGCAGGATCCGGTTTTTAATCTCGTTCGTGATATGCGGAATGACCTGCACGGTGTCGCCTAAATATTCGCCTCGCCGTTCCTTCGCAATTACTGTTGAGTACACTTGCCCCGTCGTGACGTTCGCATAACCCTTCAAATTCGTGTCGAGAAAACGTTCATAATGTCCAATGTCTAAATCGGTTTCAGCACCGTCATCCGTTACAAAAACTTCACCATGTTGAAACGGATTCATAGTTCCCGGGTCAACGTTTAGATACGGATCTAATTTCTGCATGGTTACCCGGAGGCCTCGGGCGCGTAACAACCGACCTAAACTTGACGCAGTAAGCCCCTTGCCAAGCGAGGAGGCCACTCCACCGGTTACGAATAAATGCCGAGTTAGATGTGGGCTATTCACCAAGAACTCCCGCGGATCGTGTGCGGCGAGGAAACTCACCTGTCCACGGGTTATCAGACTAACAGCGTCCAGGCGGAAAGGTGTACTTAGACCCGGCGCGCCATTTCCAACAGTTCCTCTGCGTGGATCTGGGCACTAAGTGACTGCTCCTGACCGGCTAGCATCCGAGCCAATTCAACTACCCGTTCACCTTCAGTCAATCGATGTACATCGCTCTCGCTGACCAGGCCCTCTTCGGATTTTGTAACGGTGTAATGGGCATCGGCGAATGCGGCTACCTGGGCCAAGTGAGTCACGACGATCACCTGAGCGTTCATAGCCAACTCGGCGAGTTGGCGGCCAACCTCGATCGCTGCCTTTCCGCCCACTCCGGCGTCGACTTCGTCAAAGATGAAGGTATCAACCGTCGAATTACTTGCGAGAACAACCTCAATCGCCAACATAACTCTCGAGAGTTCTCCACCGCTGGCTCCCTTGGCCAACGGAACCGGCGCACCACCCGAATGGGCCGATAGCAACATCTCGACCTCATCAACACCTTCGCTAGAGAAGGCCAGCGGTTCGCCGCCGATTACCAAGCCGCCATCGAGCACTCGCGATCGAATTGAGATTGAGAACATTGCATTTGGCATTGCTAACTCACGGATTTTCGCACTTATGCGCTCGGAAACCATCTCGGCATAAAGGTGGCGAGACTTAGTCAAATTCACGGCAGTTGTTGCTAGTTCTTCGCGCCGCAAATTTAACTCCAGAGAAGCTTGTCCGATTAGGGCATCAAGATTTTCGCGAGCTTGCAATATTTTGCTGGCCTCATTTGCACGCTCGACGATGGTTGTTAGCGGATCGCCTTCCGATGTGGGAGAAATTCCATAACGCCGAAGTAAAGTGGTAAGAACCGATTTTCTCTCTTGGAGCGACTCGAGTCGTCCGGGATCTGCATCCAATGCGGATTCAAAACTGGCGATTTCAGTTGCGATTTCTTTGATTAGAAAGATCGGATCGACAAGTCGATTATAAATGTCGGCCAATTTTAAATCTTTTGATTGAACTTTTTCCAGATCTCGAGAGGCACTCGCAAGCAGCGAGAGGGCGCCGGCTTCACTATTTTCGCCCCCGGAAATGCCTATGTGTGCGAGTCGAGCTGCCTCGCGTAACTCATCGACATGATCGAGTCTCGAGATTTCTACGGCGATGGCGCGAAGTTCATCCGCTTTGGGGGCGTGCTTCTCGACATCATCAACGAGAGCTTGGTACTCAATTACTTCACGCGCTGCGAGGGCGCCCGATTCTCGAACGCGATTCAATTCGCCTTCCGCGATTCGAAATGCGCCGTATGCACTCTGGTAAGCGTCGAGTTGAGATTTTAGTTCGGTACCACCAAATTGATCTAGGAGTTCTCGTTGGGCACTTGCACGTAGTAGCCGTGCACTGGCGGATTGAGCATGAATGGAGATGACTTCGGTCGCCATCGCGGCCAAGGTGGCCGCATTTACCGGAGATCCAGAAATTAGCGCTCTCGTCCGTCCTTGGGCGGTGATGGAACGAGCAAATATCGCGCTCTCCTCCTCGATCTCAGCTCCCGCATCGAAGGCGATTTGGCGCGCCGGATGTCCCTCTTTCATCTGGATCCGCGCCGCCACATCAGCTCGCTCGGCCCCCGTGCGAACTAGCGCAACGTCGGCCTTCCCACCGAGAACCAGGTTAAGCGCAGTGATGATCATCGTCTTGCCGGCGCCGGTTTCTCCGGTTAAGACATTTAAGCCTGGTGACAACTCCAAGACCACATCATTTATGACGCCTAGCGAGCGAATGCGGATCTCTTCAAGCATTCTTACTCTCCGCGCCAGCCTTCAACTGGAAGTCGAAATTTGGCTACGAGTCGGTCGGTAAACGGCGCCGCTGCAAGCCGAGCAAGTTGTATTGGTTCCAGTCCTCGTCGAATCTCGATACGACTGCCTACTGGAGACTCAATATTTCGCAGCCCATCGCTGACAATTTGTGCATCTCCAGAAAGCACATCAATCGTGATGATTGACTTCGGAGAGGTAACCAAGGGTCTGGCAAAAAGTGCGTGTGCTGCGATAGGAAGAACGAGCAACGCTTCTACTTCCGGCCAAACGATCGGTCCTCCGGCTGAAAAGGCGTAGGCAGTCGAGCCAGTAGGAGTGGCACCCAAAACTCCGTCGCACCACCAACGAGATAAGGGACGACCATCTACGGCGACGAGGACTTCGATCATGCGAGACCCGAGCTTCTCAATCGAAACCTCGTTTAAGGCCCACCCTTTAGTTATTTCGTGTTCTCCGCGATAAACCGCGACGTCGATCGTCATTCTCTCTTCAACCAAATAATCGCGAGCTGCGATCGCCGTAACGACCTCGTTTAGTTCGGAATGTTCGGCCTCTGCCAGAAATCCGACATGCCCCAGATTTACACCAAGGATTGGGACCCTTCTACCGCGCGCCCTTTCGGCGGCTCGCAAAATGGTTCCGTCCCCACCAAGAACGACTACCAATTCATACTTGGCATTCCCCATCGAAGCACCGTCTGAATTGATTAAAGTGACATCGATTCCATCTGCGTTCAAAGCCCGCGTGACTTGGGCTACCACATCGATTGCTGATGTTCGATTTGGATGCACCATCAATGCAATGTGACGCGTCATTCAGGTCCCTCGGCTACGGCCAATTCGATTTCTGCCTTACCAATCTTGACTCCACCATGACGACACCAAATGAAATATTCCACATTCCCAGCTGGACCCGGGAGCGGACTCGCGATCACTCCGACCGCACCCAAACCATGAGCCCCTGCCACACCAACAACTCCCTCGACCGCTTCAACCCGAAGATGCGCGTCGCGCACAACGCCACCGGCGCCGAGACGCTCTCGGCCAACCTCAAACTGTGGCTTGACCATTAGCAGAAGATCACTTTCCGAATGGGTGACTCCGACAAGCGCGGGAATTACCAATTTTAGTGAGATGAAAGAAAGGTCGGCCACTACCAAGTCGACCGGTTCGCCAATATCGCTCAAGGATAACGACCTGATATTCGTGCGATCATGAATTTCAACTCGCGGATTAGTTCTGACGGGCCATGCCAATTGCCCGTAGCCAACATCGACCGCGATAACTCGGCCGATTCCGCGACGCAGAAGAACATCGGTAAATCCGCCCGTCGAGGCGCCGGCATCAAGAGCTGTCCGACCCACTATTTGGATCGACGGGAATGCATCAAGGGCGCCGCTAAGTTTGTATCCGCCACGCGAAACGAAGTCGATCGCCCCATCCTCCGAAACCACAACGATCGAGGAATCGAGAGTCACTTGAGTTGCCGGTTTTTCAGCACGAGTGCCATTAAGGCGAACTCGACCATCTTCGATCAATGTCCGGGCGAATTCTCTAGAATGCGCCAACCCGCGCCGAACTAACTCATTGTCGAGGCGGGGTTTGGCAGTCATGGTGAATTCCAGTGGACTCGGGTCAGAGCCCGTCAATCGTTTTAAGCGCCGCATCAAGAAGCGTGTGGACTCGCTCGTAGGTCTCTGCGTGATCGACGGTCGGAGCCGACCAGAGCGCCGCGAGCTCCGTTCTGGCTTCGTCGAGACGGGTCATATCGATCTCTGCTGATGACTGCTCCATAGTCGAATCCTCTCATCCACGAGCACACGCTACCCGAATCGCTAATTGACCTTCGATAATTCGGCGACTTCGACCTGACTACGACTTACAACCCCGGTTTTTCCTTGCCAAAATCGTCTGCGAAGAGCGCCACTTACCCTCACGACGTCGCCGACGACCAGCTTCTTAGCTTTGCGTCGAAGCGCGGCTTTCCAAAATGCCAAATCAAGGGTATCAACTCCTGGACGGTCAGTCCTTGGCACTACAAGGCGGAGTTCGAGCACCACATCGCCACTAGGTAATTCTCGCTCACTCGGTTCACTACTTACCCGGCCGCACAACTCGATTTTGTTTACCGGCTCAAACTCAATTTCAGCCATCTGGTTTCGTTCCTTCCGTTAGCGTGATGTAGAGAGGCGCTAACCTTTCAGTCCGGTGTGACTTTTTCTTGGGCATCGCGTCGCGGCTGTGGAAGAACTGGATCGGCTTGCAACTGTGGGTAGGAGGTAAATATGACCGTAACTGCTCTCGGTGACGAGGTTTTCCAGATAGATACTGAACAATCGGGCTATGCGGGAATCACCGCCGGTTATTTGATTAGAGGCTCGAAGCCCTGCCTCGTTGAAACCGGTACCGCGAGTAGTTCCGAAACCGTGATCTCAGCTCTTAAAGAAGTCGGAATCGAGAAGGATGATCTCGCAACGATCGTAGTAACACACGTTCATCTGGACCACGCTGGTGGCGCAGGCCATCTCACATCGCACTTTCCCAAAGCGAAACTCATCGCCCATGAAAAAGGCGCGAGACATCTAATTGACCCATCACGTCTAATGGCAAGTGCGCGCAGAGTCTTTGGATCTCTGCTCGATGACGTCATGGGCGAATTACTCCCAACTGCGGCTGAGCGCGTCGTATCCCTCGGTGACGTCGGAAAGATCGATCTCGGAAATGGACGTTCACTCGATACGTATTACGCCCCTGGTCACGCTTCGCACCACATTGGATTAGTGGATAGCAGTTCGGGAGATCTCTACGTCGGAGATGCAGCTGGCGTTTATATCCAAGAGACGAAAACGCAACGACCTGCAACTCCCCCGCCAGACTTCAACCTTGAAATTACCCTTAATTCCATTGAGCTTTTCCGCTCGTTGGCACCAAAGCGGTTGCTCTTCAGCCACTACGGCCCAGTATCCGACATCGATGAAACCCTTGATGGATCGATCGAGGAACTAAGACTTTGGGTTGAACTCGTTCAAACTGCTAGGTCTGAAAAACTCGATCTCGACCATGCGATCACAATGATCAAAGACAAAACGCATGAAAGATATGCGCGACTATTCAACGACCCTGCATTGTCGCATCGATTTGAAGAACTAAACTCGACGGGAGCCAACATAGTTGGGATTAATCGTTGGCTCGATAAAGTTGAAAATAGCGATTATTCATTTGGGGATGCCGCGCACTAATTTTTAATGTCCTCATCGCCGCCACCGTCGGCTATATCTTCACTTTGATCTTCGTCCTCATCATCGAGTTCAAAGGTGATTCCGTTCAACTGATCTATTCGTTCGACTGCATCAGTCAGTTGTTCAGGATCGGAGGCCGCGGCCTTATGAAACCACTCGAGTGCTTCCTCTTCCCTCCCACTCGCTAGAAGTGCATCTGCATAGGCATAACGAAGCCTTCCGCTCCATTCGGCGGTCTTCGTATTGAGTTCAGGACAAGTCAGAGTTACCAGTGCAGCTTCAGTCTGATCCAAATCGCGACGAGCACCCGCAGCGACTATACGTAATTCAATCTGTCCTGCCTTATCCAATTGGCCCGCCTCTGGCGCGCCTGCCATTGCAAGAGCCTTTTCGGGACGTCCTAATCCACGTTCACAGTCGGCCATCATCGACCAGTTTGAAACATCGCCGGAAATTCGCATGGCGGCTCGAAATTCGGAAAGCGCTTCTGCGAATTCGCCACTCATATATGCAGCAATACCAAGGCTTTCACGAACCGAAGCGATTCGGCCTGCGTGGTACACGGCGGCCCGCGCGTGTTCGAGCGCTAACTTGGGATTCGAATCAAGATTCAGCCCCGCCGCAACCAAATGCTGAGCCACGATTTTTGCATTCGCTGGGCTAAGCGTTGATAGTTCACGCGTAATACTTCGGTCTAACTCCTCACCAGTGATCTCAGGTGGCAGATTCGGCTCGTGAATCTTGGCCCGTCGCGGACGATCTAGAGGCGTCCGTTCCCATGCGTCCCCACGATTTTGTAGTGGTCGACCTGAGGAAGGGCGATCAGAGTACGAGGAGCGACCAGCACCACCCGAAGACGGTGGACGACCAGAAGATACTGGGCGACCCGATGAGCCTGGACGGTCAGAGTACGAGGAGCGACCAGCACCACCCGAAGACGGTGGACGACCAGAAGATGCTGGG
>JANXYY010000161.1 GCA_025355805.1 Actinomycetes bacterium | reverse complement strand
GGTTGGGGACTCGGCGCCATCGTCGGCCCAGCGCTTGTAACGTTTCTGGTGGTGGATAAGCAAAAAACGGGCTGGTTTATTTTGGCCGGAATCTTTATTGTTACCACATACTTATTTCTTCCACTCGTGCGTTCTTACCAGAAGTAACTCACCCCGAGCGGTGGGTTGCCTCACCCCGAGCGGCGAGTTGCCTCACCCCGCTGAGAATATCGTGAGTGCTGGCAGTGGATGTTGTAAATCATGGGTCGATGCGCCTATCGAAGTAGTTAAATAACCACGTGCGCGCTAGCAAGTGGTTCGTGGGGTCGCTCCTAATTGCCGTGCAATTTTTACCCGTTGCCTACGCAAACGCCGCTCCTTCTCCCCTAACGGTGAGCATTTCCGGGCTTGATCCGAATAAGACCAACTTCGTTCCTGCGGTGATAAACCACAACCGGGTCTTTCTGCCTAAGAGTGAGTGGGCGACCTGCACAGTTTCACCTACGCAAGTTGGCGATTCCATTTCCTATACCTGGACGGTGGAACACCCTGGCGCTTTAGATCTGCCAGCCACTGTCGTTAGTACGGATAAGAGGTACTACCTCTCGTGGACGGATGCGAATCCAGTACTTGATTCATTTTTAACGTGTCACGCGACGGTGGTGCGTAACGATGTGACTACGCAAATTGCAAACTCAGTCTTCGTCTCACACGAATTGCCGTTAGTGCGTCTGAGGATTTTTGGCGTTCCCATTGATGCTTCTGTGCGTCCCGACAATGTTGCAACATGTGGCTATACGGCCAATGGCGACAACTCCGTTGTTTCATTCGCGTGGTCGGTCGCATCGAGTCCCACTGGTGATAGCGATCAATTCTTGAGTAGCGGTCGCATCTTTACCTTCACCTCCGACAATCTCGCACTGCTGAAAAATAAGTATTTGATTTGCCGAGCACATTCAGGTGCCGATCCTTACTACCTAGATTCGGTTGCCTCTGTCTTAATCGCCGACCGACCGGCGTTCCGCCCAGCCGATTCATATATAGCGAAAGGCAGCACCACCACTCCGCTGCCCACGTTCGATATGTCGACCTACTTGCAGAACGGAAATTTCAACTTCGGCATTGACTCATCGGGATTGGTAGTGCCGTCTTCTTCTCTGACAAATGTGATCATTCAGCCAGGCCAAGTCGTGACGTCGCAGGTCCGAATTGGGGCCGAGATTGGCATCAAGTGGATGGAGGAGCAGATTTACGACGCAAGTGGACGACTCGTGGTGGTCACGCCGATGACCTCGAAGGCAAACGGTGATGGTTCGCTGACTTGGAGTTCCTCGTGGATCGTGCCGAAAGCCACAACGATCTATGCCACGGGATACTGGACGATCAAGGTTGTTGCCACACGCTCAGTTGATCTCCAGACCGCACCAGCAGTGACGGTTGCCAGCGTTCAGGTCGCTGGGATCGTTGGTTCTTTACTTCCGTGTTCGCGCTCTACCGGAACAATTTCCAGCCAAACGATAAACGCGACCACATACTGTTAAATAAGTGGTCGCGTTCACCTGCTACTAACCTGATATTAGTTTTGCGCTGGAAGAAGCGCGCCACAGATCTTTAGCGCTTCTGCCACCTTTGGATCCTTCTGGTTTAGCGAAGCCAAAATCCCTCCGCGACCACGTTCTTGGCCACCGGGCGATGGCGCAAGAGACGGCTTTGTTTTGCTGGTGCTTCCTGCGTTGGGAGTTGTAGTTGTCTTTGGAGCAAAACTCGGAGTACGAACTGTCACTTTGTGGTCCTTCATACATGAAACAAACGCTGTGAATTCTGTGCCCCCGGTCCTAAAACCTCCGCTGAATCCACCCTTTGGCCTTAGGCTCGCGCACGCCGTATAGGCCTTCTGCGTTTTCGCATCCAACTTCGGTTGCGTTCCTGGCGTGCGCGTTCCTGGCTTACCAGGAGTCGTTACGGCTACGCCATGCTTAGTGAGACAGTCGCGGAAGGCCTTAAACTGGGTGCCTCGGCCGTTATTGGAATCCCCAGCAACTCCGACGCTAATCGTTGGCTTTGGTGTTGGCTTTGTAGTTGCTGCCTGGCTGGCCGGTGCGCCGATAACCAAGAGACTTCCCGCAAAAAGTGCGGTTGCAATCCGGAGCCATTTCTTCATTGACGCTCCTCGAATCGGTAATACGGTGCAACGTAATAAACTAAAGGTAAAGCAAGAAAGAGAGGCAAATCACAATTCCTTCAAAGACTCAGCACCTTCTCAGTCAGAGCTTGGCAAATCTTCATCCTGTGAGCGATAACTTCAGCCATGCGCAAAGCGACACTGGCGATCAACGGAGTTCTAGCTCTGATTCTTGCTGTTGGTGGCTACTATGCCTACGCGCAACTCAACCCAGTCGCGGCGGTTGCCCAAACCCGCACCGTCACAGCGGCGATTGGAACCGTGACTTCTTCGGTAGCCGCTTCAGGGAAGGTGACTTCTCCAGGTGATATAGGGCTCGTCTTTTCCACGAACGGAATCTTGACCTCAGTTCGAGTGCAAGTTGGTCAAAAGGTGACGCGTGGCCAGCTGCTTGCGACAATCGATAGCACGGCAGCAACGACCGCACTTGCGCAAGCGCAATTGTCATACCGCAAGTCGCTTCTATCGGTTACTTCGGCCCAACAGAATATTCAAACCGCGCAAACTAACTTAGATAACGCAAGACAAGCCGCGCAAACTAACTTAGATAGTGCGAAACTAAATGCGCAGCAGAATGTCACGAACGCGCAGACCAATTTAGATAACGCAACTCAAGCGCTGGCCTCGACGAAAGCCACCCTGGCTAACAATGCAACGCAGTATCAACTGACGTTGGATCAAGCGCAGTCGGCGTTCGTAACGGCACAACAGAACTTTGATCTTTGGAACAACAACTATCAACTCAGCATCCCGCTCTGCTCGGTTGATACTCCGCCAACTGGGTGCGGCAGTTGGATGAGTGCGTACAACAATTTGCAGAGTGCCCAGAGGTCTTCTGACAGTGCAGTTGTAACGAATAAGGCGAACCTCATCCGCGACGCCCAGACTTTACAAAGTTCCCAAAACTCGATCAGTTCCGCAGAGGCATCAGCGGCTGCCGCGCAGACCTCTGCGGCCTCGGCAGTGGCTGCCGCGCAGACCTCATTGGCCGCGGCGAAGTCGGCGTATGCAGGGCTAACGCCTGGCAGCGGTAACGCTGCTTCGGAGACAGATTCGAAAGTCGCTCAACTTCAGGTAACTGTTGCGCAGAGAAACCTCGCGAACACCAGACTGATCGCACCGGCCGCTGGCATCGTCGCCGCAGTTGCGGGAAAGAACGGAGACGTCTCGTCATCGACGACAGCAGGTGGAATCACCGGCTTCGTTATTTTGACTGATGTCTCAGCGCTGCAAGTACAAGCAGGATTCTCCGAAGCGGATAGCGCAAACGTGACGACTAATGCCTCAGCCACCTTCACCTTTGATGCTCTTCCCAATGCAAGTGGAGATGGAACGGTTATCTCAATTGCACCGCTCCCAGTTACTGCAAATAGCGTTAACACTTACACGGTTACCTTCGCCTTAAATTCACCGGTCAAGAGACTTAAGCCAGGCATGACGGCAAATGCAACCTTGATTGTTGGGACCAAGAGCAATGTGCTCGCAGTTCCCGATTCAGCGCTAACGACTCGTGGCGGGCGCACAACTGTCACGGTTCTGAAAGCAGGAGTGCAGAGTCGAGTGACGGTAACCGTCGGACTTAAGGGCGATACGGAAACCGAAATTACCTCTGGAATTAAGAGTGGAGACGTTCTCGTTCTTCCTTCGAGCACCGCGAGCTCAGGCGGTGGCTTCCCAACTGGCGGTGTCCCTGGTGCAAATACCGGCACGCTTGGCGGCGGCGGCGGCGGCGGCGGAGCCAGGGCCGGCGGATGACCATCGCGCCGCAGGTTCCGGTCGTTGACATCCGAGACGTTAAAAAGTTCTATGGCAGCGGAGACACCGAAGTGCGAGCCTTAGATGGCGTCACTCTCACGGTCTATCCAGGTGAGTATGTCGCGATCATGGGTCCGTCTGGCTCAGGGAAATCTACGCTGATGAACATCATTGGCTGCTTAGATGCTCCAACTGCTGGGTCATACGCTTT
This sequence comes from Actinomycetes bacterium, assembly GCA_025355805.1. Taxonomy (GTDB): domain Bacteria; phylum Actinomycetota; class Actinomycetes; order Nanopelagicales; family Nanopelagicaceae; genus JANXYY01. Next base: position 3,524 of record JANXYY010000161.1, on the reverse strand, counting down.
GGATGGGTTAGAGGTTGCCCGCCTTGATGAACGTCAGTTGTCAATCGTGCGTAATCGACGAATCGGTTTCGTTTTCCAATCATTCAATTTGATTCCTCGGACTTCCGCTCAAGCTCAGGTTGAAATGCCACTCGCTTACCAAGGGGCAAAGCGGCAAGAGCGCCGAGAAAAGGCGCTGCTGGCCCTCGGCGCCGTTGGGTTAGCAGATCGAGCACACCACGAGCCAAATGAGTTGTCCGGCGGCCAACAACAACGTGTCGCAATCGCCAGAGCACTTGTCTCTCGCCCATCGTTGCTGCTTGCTGATGAACCCACAGGAGCGCTCGACACCAAATCGACCCAGGAAATCATGGGGCTGCTTGAGCGCGTCAACTCTGCAGGGCGCACGATCATCGTTATCACACACGAACATGAGGTCGCTCAACATGCTAGGCGAGTAGTCACAATGCGCGATGGGAAAATTATCTCTGATGAGGCCAACGCGGCATGACCCTACTTGAAATTATTCGCTTCGCGATCACCGGGCTTGCTGCCAACCGTCTTCGCTCTGGCTTAACAACGCTTGGCATCCTGATTGGCGTTGCTTCAGTGATTATTCTTACCGCGGTGGGTAACGGATCTTCGCAACAGATCCAGAAGAATATTCAGCGATTGGGAACTAATTCGCTCACCATTCAGCAGGGCGGTGGCGGTGGGTTTGGTCGACTTTCGCGTAACAACCAGAGCAGTGCTCGACGCCTTACTGTCGCCGATGCGATCGCGTTAACAAATCCAAACGCGGCCCCGTCAATCAAATCCGTCGCACCGGTGGCGGATGCCAATGTTACTTGCGCCTATGAAGGTTCAAGCTCGACACCTCAAAACTTCGCAGGCACTTGGCCAACTTATTTCGAAGCGTCGAATGATGTTATTCGCGCTGGGTCATATTTCTCAAATGAAGATGTAGTACAGGGCAAACACGTCATCATCATTGGGCAGACCATCGTTGATGATCTCTTCGGAACGGTCGATCCGCTCAATACCCAAATCACCTGCGGGGGTCAGCCATATACCGTGATTGGTGTTCTCAAGAAGAAGGGGACAACCGGTTTCCAGGATGCAGACAGCATCGCCATTGCTCCCTTATCTACAGTGCAACAGAGCATCACCGGTTATGGATCAATCAATTCCATCGTCGTTGAGGCAGTATCGGCGCCAGCAACAGACACAGCGCAAAGCGAGATAGCTGCGATCCTAAATGCGCGACACAAGATCAAAAATCCAGCGAAGACCGACTATCGAATCTTCAATCAAGCAAGCTTGCTCTCAACGACCAGTTCGAACTCGGCTGTGTTTACCGTGCTGCTCTCGTCGGTTGCCGCAATTAGCCTTTTAGTTGGTGGCATTGGGATTACGAACATCATGTTGGTCTCTGTCACGGAAAGAACTCGTGAAATTGGTATTCGCAAAGCAATTGGAGCACCACGCGGTGCCATCCTCGGACAATTTCTAGTTGAGGCAACCTTGTTATCGCTCATCGGCGGAATCGCAGGCGTGGTAGTTGGAATCATTGGTTCTCACTTCCAGATTGTCGGGGTGACCCCCGTTATAGTCCCCTCATCAGTAGTGCTCGCTTTCTGTATTTCAGTCGCCATCGGACTCTTCTTTGGCGGATACCCAGCAAACAGAGCGGCATCGCTCAGACCGATTGAGGCGTTGCGTTATGAGTGAGAAACTTGGAGGCGAAGCTATTCAAAATGATCCATTGAACGAGATCTTCTCTGGTCCGATTGATGAACGAGATCTCTCAGAGATGGTTGCCCGCGATGGGAAACCGCTGTTCACACGACTTACGGCGATCCTGGGTCTGGCAGCTCTCTTTCTTGGCGGGATCATCGTTGGCGCACACTTCCAATCGCAGAATGCTTCAGCCACGGCGAGTAGCGCTGCGGCGGGCGCTTCGCGAAACGCTTTTGCGGGGCAAGGTTCGAGAGGTGCCGGAGCTACTTCAGCTTTTGGCGGCGGCGCTTTTGGCGGCGGCGCTTTTGGCGGACTCGGCACTCCCGTCGCCGCCGGTCAAATCAAACTAATCGATGGTGCGAACATCTACGTGACGACAGGGAGTGGCAGTGTTGTTAAAGTCGCAACCGATAACACCACGCGAATTCGTAAATCAGCGACGCTAACAATCGATCAATTGAAGATCGGCGATACCGTATCCGTTTCAGGCCAAAACGGTGCTGATGGCACAGTGAGTGCAACGTCAATCAATGTGGGCGGACTTCCGGGCGGAGTCGGCGGTACAGCGACCGGAGGCGCTAACCAGAAGAGCGCATCACCCACGCCCTCTGTATCAACCTCTAAATCACCTATACCCTCTGTATCAACCTCTGGGGGTGCTTCAATTCCTCGCGCTAATCGTTCCGCAGCGTTGATCGCTTGCTTGCAGAAAAAGGGAATTAAGGTCGATCCGACGAAAGGGACTCGCGGATTGCGCAATTCCACTGATCCAAAAGTGCAGGCCGCGTTCGCCGCTTGCCGAACATCCGCCTTTCCTGCCGGTGGAACTTCCCCTACCCCCTAATACGTACCGCGAACGGCGGGTTGCCTCACCGCGAACGGCGGGTTGCCTCATTGAGTTGTTTACTAGTACTAGCGCGCCTCGTTCTTGCTTGCTTCTTCCAATGACACTTCAACAGAGCGTCCGTCAGCGAGTTCAACAATAATGCGCGCCTTTGCACCGGCAGCAGCCAAATACGAATGCAAAGTGGAGAGCAACATGTCGGGTCTTTGTTCCGTGCGTGCGACCGCTGATTGCGACATCTTCAACGATTCAGCCAGCGCCACTTGCGTAAGACCAGCTGCCCGTCGAATCATTGCTAAAGTCATCGCGTACGCTCGATCCTCCGAAGCCATCTCCTTTCTAATTTCTTCGACTCGCGCGGCCAACTCGGGATCCGCTTCAAAAATCTCTCTAAGTCGCTCGTTTCCATTGAACCACTTCTGTTTGCTCATTCACATTTCCTTCGTGGGTTCAGGATTTTCTCGTCGCCATTGATCGAGGTTTGCTTCGCTCTCTCGAGTAGCACGGTCGTACCAGATGTCACCCAACTTGGCCTTGTCGAAGGCGAAGAGAGCGAGCACTGCTTTCTCGTTTGACGTGAACCAAACAATGATCCTGACCGCAACACTCGCGTGGTAGGGGTGAGCAATTCGCCAGAGCTCATAACGCTTTGCCTGTCTGACTCGCTTGAAAGTTCTCGATTCCAAATTGGGACGATTATGCGACTCCTCAAACTCTCCGAGCAGTGCGAGCAAATATTTATAGCGGACGTTCGCAACTTGATCGCCCCATTCAACTTCCCTGCCATCAATATGATGTGGAGAGGAATCAACGAAATGGAGATGAGTGGATTCGCGAGGAAGTCACGACGAAAGTGAGGCAACTCGCCGTTCGAGGTGAGCGGACTCGCCGCTCACCGAAAAAAGCAACAGAAGAGCACCGAGAAAAGCAACAGAAGAGTTAGACCTGGCCTCGCACGAGC
>JANXYY010000154.1 GCA_025355805.1 Actinomycetes bacterium | reverse complement strand
GGTTCGTGGGTGCCAAGAAACATCGCCTCGCCCCACTTCGTGCCCAGAGCCACCTACCCCAGCGGCTATTTTGCGCCACTTTACTCCACTCTGCTCCCCTGTCAACCACCTAACCCCATATCTTGGTCGCGTCATCCACTCGTCGATGTGTCGGAAACTTTCCAAACTAGGAGGCCAGCAAATTCTGGATCTGGACTATCGTCTTTAGTGCGCGGCGTTCAAAAAAGTCACTCATCAAACGCGAACCGAATGGAAGAGAATGGAAATCCAAGCCACCGAGTGGCATAAATTTGGACAGAACCGCACCTACTTGGCGGATAGCCAGGGGAAGCGATTAGGTTGGGTCGACAACAAAACAAACGAACTAACTGTGGAATCGAAATCTGATCGGGCCATCCTTGAAGAATGGGTACGTTGCACATCTTCCGAACGAGCCCTTCCGATCGACACGCTGCTGGAAGCTGTGGTCAGCATTGAACCAAATGTCGAATCCCTAGTGAATATTCCCGCAACTTGGATTGATTTGAACTTGAACGCACCCGGGCAAGGCGTTCGCGCGCTCGCGACCGAGAAGCGGGACAAAATGAGGGAACGTTCTCATTTCTGGACTGCCGTCGCAGTCGCACTCGATATTAAAAGTGATGAGCGCGCCTGGCGAAAGGGTGCCGAAGGAGAAGAGACCGTTGGCGCAAGGCTTAATCGTCTTACTAAAGACGGCTGGTTCGTGCTGCACTCAATTCCAGTCGGCGACAACGGATCCGACATCGACCATGTTGTTATCGGAGAAGGCGGCGTCTTTACGATCAACACGAAGAACCATCCGGGAAAGAAAATTTGGGTGGCTCCTCGCCAGATACGAGTTGACGGTATCGTCGAGCCCTACCTTCGAAACTCGTGCTTTGAGGGCAAGCGCGCTAGCCGCTTACTCAGCGCCGAGGTCGGCTGGGATGTACCGGTGAAACCAATCTTGGTATTCCTCACCGGTTCTTTCATCCCAAACGTGGTAATCAAGAAAATGCCGGACGATGTACTAATTTTAGACAAAACTGATATTCCGAAAGTCTTCTTACGCGCGGAGAAACGACTTACAACTGAACAAGTGCTTCAAGTGTACGAAGCCGCTCGACGATCGACGACGTGGCGGTAGAGATCCTCCAAAGACGAATTACTGCTCTTCGCGGCGATCCCAGCGTTCTTCTAGGCGCTGGATGAAACCCTGCCGACCTTTGGTTCGGTTCAACTTTGCCAGTTTCGGTACTGAGCGCGTGGAACTCTGACTTATCGCCATGTAAGTGCCAGCGAGAGCGAACGCAAACCCAATCACACCGATATAAGTCATTTTTACGATCAGTCCGCCAAGCAGCGTCGCGATACCAAGAACCACCATGGACGCGGACAGAGCGAGTCGGCCTCGGGCGGGCTTCGTGCCTCGGGCACCGGTGAGGGCCGAAACTAATTTGGGATCTTCGGCGCTCAGGGCGCGCTCCATATCCTCAAGTACTTTCTGCTCATGTTCGGAAAGTGGCATTTCGACCTCCATCTCTACTGATTGAACTTAATGACAGCATCTGAGCCGTTCTGAGTGGTCGGACAGATAGTGCCACCCCTAAGAGTACGCGCAAAGGATATGTCCGCACGCCGTACTGGGAAAGTCACCGAATAGTCACTCGGTTGGTTTAACCAATCGCGCCGGACGTAACGCACCCCGACCAAACCTGGCACTTGCTCTATCGACCGCACTGTCCAGCTCTGACCAGCCATGATCTGGTGCGCCGAGAATTAACTGAGTGGCCACTTCATCCTTGGTTATCAGGCCTTCGATCCGCACCCCGACCAAACGAACCCGCGCTCGATCCAGGTTGAGTCCTTCGTAGAGCGATTTAGCGACCGCGTAGATCTCTTGAGTGATGTTCGTCGCTTCGTTAAGTGTCCGGGACCGTGTCAACTGGCTGAAGTCAGCGAACTTAACCTTGATGGAAATTGTTCTTCCTTTCAATTCGCGAAGGCGTAATCGATGACCGGTTCGTTCTGATAACCGGAGGATTTCCCGAAGAATGACTTCGGCATCATCCACATCACGAGCAAAAGTCTCTTCGTTACCTATACTTTTTTCTGCCTCGTTGGGAACTACTTTACGATCATCTCTTCCCCAAGCAAGTTCATAAAGATGCCTTCCTTGCGCCTTACCAAGTGCTCTTTCAAGAGTTTCTACTGGAGTGTGCGCCAGATCAGAGATCGTAAGCAAGCCAAACCGTTTGAGTACTTCTTCGGTCTTGCCACCCACTCCCCACAATGCGCTTACTGGCAATCGGTGGAGGAAGGAGATCGTCTCAAGTTTCTCTACAACTAATATTCCGTCCGGCTTGCAATGTCCAGACGCAAGTTTGGCCACGAACTTCGTAGTCGCTAAACCGACCGAACACGTTATCTGCTGTTCGTCTGCCACTCGATCACGAATACGTTTGGCTATTTCAATCGGAGATCCGATTAACTTCCGAGCACCTTCAACATCAAGAAAGGCTTCATCGAGCGAGAGTGGTTCGACGAGCGGAGTGAATGACTCAAAGATTTCCATTACTGCATCAGACACTTCGGCGTAACGTTCGTGTTCTGGCTCGACGAAGACAGCTTGTGGGGCCAAACGACGAGCCATTGATACCGGCATCGCAGCATGTATCCCGAAAGCGCGAGCTTCGTAACTGGCAGAGAGCACCACGGATCTTGGACCCGTCCCGACAACGACTGCTTTACCCCGCAATTCTGGTCGCTCAATTATGGAAACCGAGGCGTAGAAGGCGTCCATATCAACGTGAAGAATCGTTGTTTCGTCGCGCATCTGCCTCACCTCCCACTGCTCCCTGGGCTCGCATGCCACAACTTACGTGGTGGACCGGCAACTTCTCCACCTGGAGGCTTGAGATCCGCATATGGAGATTGTTTAAAGCCACTTACATGGACCAATTTTCTATGTGGTGGTGCAAACGCAATGGCTTCCACTCGATTCATCGCTTTACGCACCGCTTCAATCCCATCAGATCTCCAGAGTTGATAGAGCCCGGTCAATTCCCAACAGCCAGTTGCACGTAACGAAATACCACGCTCTCCAGTTCGACGAATTTCACCCTCTACTAGCAGCAACCACGAGTGAAAAAGAGTTCCAGCGTAGGACCCCTGTGCATCTTCAAAGAATGTTGCATCCACACATCCGGTGGAATCATCTAAGGTAAGAAAAATAACTCGATGTCCCGAGCGAATAGGCGGTGTTTGTGAAGCCACTTTGACGCCAGCAGTAAGAACCTTACTTCTTGACTTTCTGCCCATCAAATCCCTTGACTTGACGGCTCCAAGTTCATTAAGAAACTCTGAATAGAAATTCATTACATGGCAACTCGCATCTAATCCCAAGATCTCAAGTTCGCTTCTAACTCGTTCCGCTTGGGTCATCTCAGGCAAGCCACTTGGAATCAATTTAGGGGTTAAAACATCAAGAAATAATTGATCTCTACCTATCTGAGCCCACTGTTCAAGATCGGTTAAGTGCAGAAGTAAATCTCGTCTTGTGATTTGACTACGATGCATCAGCGAACGCTGACTAACAAATATCTGATGTAACGAATCGAATGCACCGATCAGGATCAATCGTTCTACTATGGGACGTGACACTCCGGATCGAGCCACAAAATCAGCAAGATCAAGAAACGGACGAGACCTGACAACTCTTGATACTTCATTTTTGCTGATTCCATCTATATCACTAAGAGATAACCGAATCCCGTACCTCTCTGAATCTACTTTTTCAACTGAGTAGCCACTGAGTGATTCGTTTATCGAAATTGGAAGAATCTCGATTCCCAACTGCCTTGCTTCGTCGAGGATCAACCGTCTTGGATACATGCCCGGATCGTGCGTTAATAAACCAGCAATAAATGCCGCAGGGTGATGAGTTTTGAGCCAGGCTGATTGGTAAGTAGGTAAAGCGAATGCCGCTGCATGCGCCTTGCAGAATCCGAATGAACCAAACGAGTGGAGCACCTCCCATATCTGCTCGACCACTTTGAGCGGATACCCACGTTCAAGAGCACGTGGATAAAACCAGGCGCGAATCTGATCGATCTCATCTCGATTTCCCAATCCTCGACGCCACTCATCTGCCTCGGCCAGATTGATCCCTGCAATTATCGAAATTAGCCACATGACTTGCTCATGGAAGACAACAACTCCTTCAGTTTCTGCCAAAACATCAACTAAATCTGGATGGATTAATTGTGGTTCGCTCCACCCATGTCTAGCCCGGAGAAATGGCATGATCATGTCGCTCTTAACTGGTCCTGGTCTAAAGAGTGAGATATCAATCATCAAATCGCCAAAGGTTTTTGGACCAAATTTCCCAACTAATTCGCGCTGTCCGGGGCTCTCCACCTGAAAAATCCCCAAAGTACGAGTAGATCTAATAAGTTCGAAAGTGGCTTCGTCGTCAAGTGCGATTGAATCAAGTTCGATCTGTTTTTGATCAACACGCTCGATCTCATTTAATGCATAAGCCATCGCCGATTGCATACGAACACCCAGAATATCTAACTTGAGAAGACCAATGCTCTCTACGTCATCTTTATCAAATTGGACCATCGGATATCCCTGTGCACTTACTTCGGTGGGAACACGATCCAACAAAGTAGCGTCAGATAAGACGACCGCACACGGATGCAACGCCAAATGTCTAGGTAAACCATCGAGTCGTTGAGCTAATGATAAAAGCATCTGAATTCCATCAGAAGTAGCGATACTAGAGTTGCGCAATTCTGGAAGCTCTTTCATTGCTTTGCTTAAATCCCGCGCTCTTATGTGGGGAAATGATTTTGCAATTAACCCAACCTCTCCTGGCGGCATGCCTAAAGCAGCGCCGGTGTCGCGGATGGCGTGGCGAGCCCGATAGGTATCAACCATTGATACTGCAGAACATCTAGCGTTGCCATTCGGCCAAGAACCAGGTGGGGCATATCGAGCAAAGACCTGGTCATATATTTCTAGGCGACGCGCGGATTCGACATCAATATCGATGTCGGGAAGTGCCCCTCGTAATGGTGAACAGAATCGTTCCATCAAAAGTCCATGAGCCAGCGGATCTACCCCTGAAATACCTAAAAGATGACAGATGAAACTTCCAGCGCCACTACCTCTGGCAGCGACTCTAATCCCACGATCACGCGCCATGTCGGTGATATCGGCAACGGTAAGAAAGTAGGAGGCGTACCCGAGTGCCCTAACTACTTCGAGTTCTTCGCTTAGCCGTGCCCGCCCTAATTCCAAGCGAGTGCTGTTGACTCTGCCATACCGCCAGTTAAGTCCGGCCTCACACCTCTGAGTTAATAGCCGAGACATGTCTTCGAAAGAGTTAGCGCCAACTACTTCTGGCTCTGGTAGATGTATCTGGCCCAAGCCAAGAACCTTGGTTGGATCAAGTAATAACTCCTCGGCTAGTGAACGAGTATCAGTAAGCAACTTAATGCCATTCCGCTCTCCCGCGGCCACCGCGATTTCATCTGAAATTGCTCGCATTTCGTCGCCACTCTTTAAGAATCCTTCAGCAGTCCGTCTATCAATGTGACGATCATCTAACGGAACTAGACGACGAATAGCATCTAGCAAGTCAGCGACTGGGGCATCCTCCCGACGCAACATCCTCACCGCATTACTTACGACCGCCTGAGTGTTCTGTTCCCTTGCAAATCGAAGTAAGCGAGCAGCAATATCCGTAGTGAAGAGGTTGCCTCCAGTTGGCCCTCGATGCGAAACCACCTCGATTACAAGAGAATCACTAGCAAAAACTCCTTGCCACTCTTGCAGAATTTTCACCGCCTGATCAGGGCGTCGACGCGATAACGCAATCCCCATCTCAGAATATGACCCATGTAGTGCAACTAGACCATCAGAAAATTGCGAAATTAGTTCCAGATCGATTACGGGCTTTCCGCGTTCATTATTTTCAAACGCTCTCGCATTTGCTGTGCTAATGAGCCGAACTAAAGATTTCCAACCGGTAGATCCCCGCGCTAAAAGCGTGACCCGAGGTAGACGTTGATCTACTTGCACTCCACCCCGTGCTGGTGTTTTGGGTTTGGGCAAGGCATGGTTTCGGATTGCTAACTGGCAGCCAAGAATCGGCGCAATTCCATTTCGTTTACAAAGTTGAGCAAACCGAATTGCCCCAGCCAGTCCATCGCGATCAGTAAGAGCAAGGCCAGTCATCCCCATCTCTGCTGCCCGCTCGACAAGAGAACTAGTGGTGGCGGTGCCGTATCGGAATGAATATCCACTAACTACCTGTAGATGGATAAAGGAGTCACTAGACATGGCGGACTATCCGCCAACTACCTGATGAGTCGTCGTGTTCTAGTTCAAATACGACAAGGGCACCTTCGGGTGCTGCTTCGACCCGCCACGAAGATCTGGCTTGATCATCTGGTCGATATTGGCCATCACTTGCCCGATGCCACCAACCACCGGCTTCGCACCAACGCGAAAGAATTGCATGGATTCGATACCTACGACCGCGCCACGTGAATTCAACTGGCTCACCGCCCAAGGCCAATACCTCTAAGTCGCTTGGCGGCCTGATCATTTGACTCTCCTTGAGATTTGGGTGCGCTCGGCTGGGGCTTTCCCTCCCCAGGCCGAGCGCACCGTCGGACCTAGCTCGCCGTGGGGTGGCGACCTAGGAGCTGACAGATACTTCAGATACTCAAGTTCGAGTACTGAGGCCACCGCCGACCCCCGGACGGAACGGGGTAGAAAGCGCGGCAGTGGACCTCATCTTTCGAACATCTGTTCGAATAAACCAACCGTAAGACCAACGGGTGACATTGCGCAATCCCCAGCCCCGTGAGCGGCGGGTTGCCTCACCATGAGCGGCGGGTTGCCTCAGTACGACCATTGATCTGGATAGTTTCGTACTCCAAAGTTCGAGATCGTCACTTGAGATCCACATGTCAGGTCGATTACCCGAGTCATAAACTGATGATCCTGTCGATATCTGTGGAAAGGTGCATTGATGAGGCACCGCGTGGCCATAATCGGTTCGGGGTTTGGCGGCCTCTTTGCTGCGCAGGCGTTGCGTAAGGCGCCAGTCGACATAACATTGATTGCCAAAACTACCCATCATCTTTTCCAACCACTTCTCTACCAAGTTGCCACCGGGATACTCTCACCTGGCGAAATTGCGCCGGCAACGAGAGAAATCTTGCGTCGTCAAAAGAACGCGCTGGTCCTTCTTGGCGAGGTAATTGAATTTGATTTGGCCGCTAAAACAATCACTGCGGTAGTCGCTTCTGGGGAGTACAGCATCGAATATGACTCACTTATAATCGCTGTCGGTGCTTCACAGTCATACTTTGGCAACGACCACTTCGCACAATTTGCACCTGGAATGAAATCAATTGATGATGCACTCGAATTGCGGGGTCGGATTTTTAGTTCTTTTGAACTTGCTGAACTTTCAGATAATGCGACGGAAATCAATCGTTTGATGACCTTTGTCATCGTTGGTGCAGGACCAACTGGTGTTGAAATGGCGGGGCAGATTGCCGAATTAGCTCACAGGACCCTAGTGTCAGATTTTCGAAAGATTGATACTCGCGCGACGCGGGTGATTTTGTTGGATGCCGCCTCTACGATGCTTGGAAATTTCGGGACGCCCCTCTCTGAGAAAGCGAAGTTGCAACTTGAGAGATTAGGTGTAGAAGTCCGTCTAGGGGCGAAAGTTGTTGGCATCGACCACAACGGGCTAGACATAATTTCCTCAGATAGTACGCCGCACCGCATCGAGGCTTCATGCAAAATTTGGGCTGCTGGCGTGATGGCGAATCCACTTACCAAAACGATCGCAGCACAATCAGGTGCGCAATTGGACTCGGCGGGGCGCATCCTGGTCGAATTAGATTCCTCACTACCCGGGCACCCAGAGATTTTTGTCATCGGCGACATGATGTCTCTCAAGCACCTTCCTGGTGTTGCCCAAGTCGCAATTCAAGGTGGGCGACATGCTGCGAAGCAGATTATCAAAAGACTCAAAGGAGATAAGTCTCGTACACCCTTCGAATATAGAGATAAGGGAAGTATGGTGACCGTCTCTCGATTTTATGCCATCGCTAGCATTGGGAAAATTCATACTGCGGGCATAGGCGCTTGGCTAATGTGGCTTGGTGTGCACATCGTGTATCTGATCGGCTTTAAACATCGGGTAACGACGCTTCTACATTGGGCCGTAAGTTTTGTTGGTAGCGGTCGCGCAGAACGAGTGATTACACAACAACAAATCATCGCACGAAGTGCCATAGAGCGCCTAGGTGATCAAGTTCCGAATCCTTACAGCGTTGATGAAGATTCAGAATGACGATCAAGTGTCAAGATTCTTAGCAGTTCCACTCCCAAGAGCAGTTGGTTAAGTTTTTCTCCTCGGCGTGAAGGTGAGGCAACTCGCCGCTCAGCATGAGGCAACCCGCCGCTCACGGATTGGTGCGAAGAAAATCAAGGAGGCGCGCATGTATCGCGGGACCGCCGGCAATCGTCATCTCGTGACTGGCGTTACCGCCAGATAGATTGCTAACAACTCCCCCGGCTTCACGCACGATCAACTCGCCAGCCGCAATATCCCAAGGGTTGAGTGAACGCTCGAAGTACCCATCGACCGAACCGCTAGCAACATTACAGAGATCGACGGCAGCGGCACCATTACGCCTGATATCTCGAACTTGAGGCAATAGCCGGTGAACAATCTCGCCTTGAAGCAAACGTTCATCGGCCGAGTAACTAAATCCGGTAGCAATGAGTGAACGTTCGAACTCCACGGGATCGTTACAAGTAATTGGTTCACCGTTGAGCCAGGCCCCCAGTCCGCGAGCCGCACTCCACGTGCGACCGATGGAGGGCGCATGAACGCACCCGGCAATCGTGACGCCTTCAAATTGTGCAGCAACGCTAACCGCCCAGCCTGGCAAGTCATATAAATAATTAACCGTGCCATCCAAGGGATCGACAACCCAGATCACTCCGCTTGATCCGGCGATCGATGCGCCTTCTTCACCCAGAATCCCATCGTCAGGTCGCGCACCCAGTAGAAAATTCTGCAATAACTGCTCAGAATTTTTATCCATAATCGTGACGACGTCCGTAGGGCTGCTCTTACTTGATACACCCAGATCATGCGGACGATTCAAAAGTAGTGAACCTGCTCGGGTCGCTGCTTCGACAGCTAACTCGTGCAATTGCGAAGTTATCATCTCGTTCACGGTTACATTCAACACTAACTACTGCTTCAAGGTAACGTAACCGCGTGCGTCGAATCTTCTCCCCATATAGGCAACTCTTCGCTATCCCGGGAGCGCTTGCCTTTTCGATATCGGGACTAATCTCCAGAATGCCGATGGCTATTTCGCCATTAGCCATCGTTCTGCTCTCATATAGTCGAACTCACTCGTACGGAATTTCGGGTGCGGTTGCCGCAACGTATGCCTTTGCCGCAGCTTTCGCTGGGCCTCGTTGGGCGCGCCTGGCCGATCGTAAGGGGCAACGGTTTGCAATCACGCGTGGGTTACCGATGCACGTCGTGGGCTTACTGCTCATCGTTATCCTGATTTCGATCAAAGCTCCTCGTTTCACCTGGTTTATCGCTGTACTCATCGCCGGACTTTTCTCCGTGCAAACAGGTTCGCTCGTACGGCGTCGTTGGCACCATGTGCTCAGCGATCAACGTGAACTTGTGCATTCCGCATGGTCGTTCGAATCGCTACTTGACGAGGTCGTTTACATCATCGGTCCAGTTCTCGCTACAGTTCTTTGTACGCAAGTTGCGCCAACGGCAGGATTGCTCGCCTCAATCATTTTTGTCAGTAGCGGCGCCGTACTCTTAACGAGCCAAACTACTACTGAACCACCAGTCAACACCGCAGAAGAACAGGCAAATCGCGAACGTGTCATGCGAATTCCTGCAATCAATTCAATAACTATCGTCTTTTTTCTCATGGGAGGATTTTTCGGGTCGGTCGAACTGGTGACCGTCGCTTTTTGTACCGAGAGAGGTTTTCGACCGCTCTCGGGTGCTCTTTTAGCGATCTGGTCTTTAGCCAGTGCTCTTGCTGCAATCGTAAACGGCGCTATTAAATTCAAATCAACACCGGCTAAGCGATTTATTTTGTTCTTAGCCGCTTTGACTGTACTGAGCACCGCACTACTTTTCGCCACGACACTTTGGCAGTTAACTTTAGCCCTTTTCATTTCGGGCTTTTGTATTGCGCCGCTCTTGATAGCAGCGCTAACCGTCGTTGAAAAGGAGGTGCCAGATAGCCAAATCACGGAAGGCATTGCCCTCGTCACCATGGGTTTTCCGATTGGAAGTGCAGTCGCCGCTTCGGTGAGCGGCCGCGTTCTGGACCTGACCTCAGCCCACCAGGCGTTCCTAGTGCCCTGGATCTTCATAGCCCTCGCCTTGATGTCGCTGGCACCGCGTTTTCGGACCTGGCGACGACTCCTAACCAAAAGTTAAGACTTCCTAGCCCCCATCCCCGACTTTTTCGCAAAGGTATGGCAAGGTGAGCGAATGGAGTTCGAACGGAACCAACATGAAGAGCCGCTCCACTTGGTGGGACGGAGCAAAGATGGACGCTCCCTGCACTTGGAAGACTCCGACGGCGAGAAATATCTCCTGGATATCGACGACGCACTAAAAAGCGCCATAAACGCACCGGTTTTGAAATTGGCCCATTTTGAAGATGAACCCCAAGGTCCCCCGACGCCACGCGAAATCCAAGCGCTGCTGCGTGCGGGCAACTCCATCGAAGAAATCTCTAGACAACGCGAAATCGACATCGAAAAGATCGAACGATTTGCCGGACCGATACTCAGAGAACGCTCTCATACTGCGCTCCAAGCCTTACGGACCTTGGTGCGACGAGATCGAGGATCTGAAGGCCGACCTCTCATCGAAGTTGTGAATGATCGGCTAAGCCAAAGTGGCGTGGATGAAAATAGTCTCGAGTGGGATTCTTGGCGTCGAGAAGATGGCAGTTGGGCAGTGAGTTTGCGCTATCCGACCCGTGATGGCGAAGGTTCGGCCCGTTGGATTTTGGATCCCACCCGCCGAACGTTGAGCGCCGATGACGATGGCGCCCGTTGGTTAACTGGTGACGAGCGCGCTCCCCAAGACAAGATTGCGATGCAAACTTCGAGTCGATTTGAAGCCAAAGACGCACCTCGCCTTCAGCCAGTCAGAAGCACCGATGGTATTGATGCAAAAGCGACCAAGGATGGCGTGACTAAACGAGCCGCAGTTCCTTCTTGGGACGACATTATGTTCGGAGTAAAGCGCGAAGATTAGTCAAGGAATTGTTGAGACATAGAGCGGCACAATAGTTTCAGCGTCGTCAATTCCGCCATGATGACCCACTATGGCAGACTCCTTGGCCACTCTCGATGGGTCAATTAGCACCAAAGAATCCATGGCAATCGCTATCACGTCACCTATCCGATCATAGGCCGCGTCCGAAACCATTGGCCCGAAAAGTCCAGCGGTGATTGCCTCGTCTTTTAAATAAACGTTTGCCTTGGCACCCAAATGATTACGCCAACGCTCAATAACATCACGCGCTTGCCCATCCTCGACGTAGACGTGGCGCGCCCTCGGCTCTCCTCCTAAGAGTGAGACCCCCTGCATCAGATCATTATCAAGTCCGAGCACCAATCGCTCATCGGTATTTAACATTCCGTGGTCGGCAGTAAGCCAGAGCCGTGTCCCTGCGGGGAGACTTTCAAACAGTCGAGCCACGAGGTCGTCAACTCGGGATAATGCCGCAATCCACTGCTCAGATCCGACGCCAAATCGATGCCCAGCCACATCAACATCGTTCAGGTAGACGTAGGCAAAAGAGTTGTCCTTGATTAACGATTTCTTGGCTTCAATTATTTGCGCAGAAGGAGACCCAGCACCAACGTAGGTTGCCCCGCGCAAAACCGCTTCCGTAAGACCCGACCTAGCAAATTTGGGTGAGGCCACGTGATACACAGAAATTCCGCTAGCGGTGGCGCGTTCAAATAACGTCGCCTGCGGCTGCCACATCACCGGGTCCACCCTGAAATCCCATTTGAGAGCGTTCAAAAGTCGGCCAGGAGTACCACTGTTTGGCACGCGGACTGTGTATCCCAACATTCCGTGGGCTCCGGATAGAAGTCCGGTGCCAAATGAAGCGAGGCTTGTTGCAGTGGTAGATGGGAAACTTGTTTTCAATTCGCGATCAAGGGTCATCTGGCAAATGTTCGGCGCAAAATCATGGTGTTGCGCAAGTTGGCGCGCACCCAATCCGTCGATTAGTAGAAGGCATTCCCTACGCGACGAATTTTCATTAAGAGCCAGCTCGTTCTCGAGACCAGGAACGCGCATGGTGGCGAAAAGTGATCGCGAAAAGTCAGCGATCGTCGCCGAATTCATCTCAACGACTGGTGGCCGCTGAAAGAGAATCCACGAAGGCCAACAGGCGAACAACGGCTTCGCGGCCTTCGGCGGCGGCGGCAACGCGAATCTGAAGATCATCACTCGACACCGCGCCCGCGTACCCATGATCAGATTCGCAATTTGGATCGTCGCATCCGGCGGGATCCAACTCAATTCGGGATACGCCGCCCCAACCGATCGTGAGCAAAACTTCATCGACAGCGGTGGTGGAGGCGTCTGAAATGGTGCGAGACACGACGACCGAGTTGATCTGATGCAAGGGAACTGCCTCAGTCGTTGCAGTTACTCGAGTCGTTGGCGCACCATCGTGTTCATCGGCATGTGCAACGACGAAGCGAGTGTGGGTTAGAGCTAGCACAGTTACATGCCGCCGTACCTCTTGAGAGTCGAAGGTGGTTTCTTGATGCACGATGTAAGCAACGCAACTCTCCCTGCCCAGGGCCGAAGCCACGGCGTCGGATACTAGGGCCGGGTGGTAGCCCGTTGCCTCGATCGCTTGACGAAGTTCAACTTCGTCCTGAAGTCGGCTGATACTCATGGGGTTATCTTTCCATCTCGCGGCAACACCTTGCGCAATGAGAGAGCGAGAACGGCGGCCAGAGCGCAACCTGAGACGGTCAAAAGAAGCCAGAGCCGATCGGCCCCAGCGCCAAGGAGTGTGCCGGCCATGCTTGGCCCCAGAATCAGTCCCACTTGCCACGCCGCGCCCGAGGCAGCGTTGTATCGGCCCCGCAAGTGGGGCGGCGCCAGGTCATTAACCACCGCCGGCAACACCGGAGACCAGACCATCTCACCTGCCGCAAAGATGACTTGAGCAAGCACAAGAAATATGAGCCCGCGCGTGAGTCCGCTAAGTCCGACCGCACCCCAGGAAAGGCCCCATAGGCCCGCCGCAAGGGCCAATGCTGAGCTACGACGCACTCCTCTGACCCGCTTAAGCACCCACATTTGGAAACTTGCGATTGCGATGGTGTTTGCCGCGAAGGCCCAGGCCAGGAGTGCTGGTTTTGCATGAACGATCAAGATCGCATAAGAGGCAAATCCAATTTCCAGTTGGCTATAGCCAAAGAAGATCGCCACGAAACTAAAGAGCCACACACGCCTGAATGCGCGATCGCCAAGCACGTCGCGCCACGAACCCGGGTTGGGATTCATTCTTCGCTCAGATCGCTCAACACGTGAGCGACTCCCAGAGCCTCGGATTGAAAGAACCACCCCTACGTAGAGCAGGTAGGTCAATCCATCGCCGACGTAGAGCCTGGTGAATGATGAAGCATGCATCGTCCCTACGGAAAGCGAAGCAATAATGCTCCCGACCGCGATGCCAAGGTTCAGAAGGGCGAAGGAGCTTGCGAATACTCGTTCTCGTTGTTCTTCATTTGTTACTTCCGCCAGGAATGCAGATTGAGACGGCCAGAGTGTACCGAGGCCGATCGCACAAAACGTTGCTGCGCCGAAGGCTTGTGGCACGTTGGTTACGAAGCCGAGGGATGCATAGCCGATAGCAGATACAGCCAAACCAAATATCAATGCTGGTTTCGGGCCGAAGTGATCGATAAGCCAGCCGACGGCCGGCGCAAAAAGCAAGGAGGCAACCCCCATCCAAGAAAGCACCAACCCGGCGATGGCTACCGGTAGACCGCGTGCTTGATGTAAATAGACCACGAAGAAGGGCAAAACCAGGCCATTCCCCAAAGCGGAGAGCGTGATTCCGGATAAAATCGCATACGCTTCGCGAGGCAAATTATGGGACTTCCCTAACGCTCGCATTGATACATCCTCTCACGCGATAGGCTCACGCGTTGTGAACAAAGTCCTCATCGCCCAAGAGGTGGCCGACGCATTGACCGCTGGAAAAAGCGTTGTCGCCCTGGAGTCCACCATTATTACCCATGGTTTGCCACGTCCAAAAAATCTTGAAGTCGGACTGGAGATCGAAGAAACTGTTCGAAATAAGGGTGCGATTCCGGCAACGATTGCGATGCTTGACGGAGATATCCATGTAGGGCTCACGACCGCTGCGTTCGAGCAAATTGCCATGCGTGAAGATTCCGTAAAGGCATCGATACGCGATTTGGCAATCCTCGGTGCAAAACATGCGTTTGCGGGCACCACGGTTGCTGCCACATCTCAGATTGCAGCTCAAGTTGGTATTCGAGTCTTTGCGACCGGCGGTCTTGGCGGTGTGCATCGCAATGCGCGAGATAACTGGGATGAATCCGCAGATCTCTATGCGCTTGCCAAACTCCCGATTGCGATCGTGTGTGCCGGCGTTAAATCGATCCTCGACGTTGGTGCCACGTTGGAACGACTGGAAACACTCGGAGTCGGAGTAGTTGGATACCGAACGAATTCCTTCCCAGGCTTTTACCTAACGGATAGTGGATTCACCCTGGAACACCGAGTTGAGGACGCCCAAGAAATTGCACAAGTGATGCGAGCACAAGATACTTTCAACACCGCCGGTGCGGCGCTCGTTATTGCAAATCCACTTGCACCCAGGCAAGCCATGAATGCGGAACTCCACGCCAAATTACTCGCGGGCGGGCTCGCCGCCGCGGCTTCAGCACACATCACCGGCAAGGAAGTAACTCCATTTTTGCTCGAGTATTTCCACCGTGAAAGCAACGGCGAATCGTTACGTGCGAATATTGAAATCATCCTTGCAAACGCGACGCTGGCCAGTGAGATCGCGGTTGAATTTGCTAGCGGTCGCTGAACTTAGGCTGTTTGAATGAGCAGCCGCATCATTTGCATCGGTGAACTGATGACCGATGTCGTTGCTCTTTTAAGCGATGAGATCGCTTACGGGAGTGACACACCAGCAAAGATCAGTTATAACGGCGGCGGGGCTGCTGCAAATGTAGCGTCCTGGCTCGGAGTCAACGGCGCTGATGTGATTCTGGTGGCTCGCGTCGGGGAAGATGCAAGCGGGCAAGAAGGAATCAGGCTAATCGAAGCGTGTAACGTAAAATCTGGAGTAGTCAAAGATGCGAGAGCGGCTACTGGAACGGTGATTGTGGTTGTCGCACCGAATGGTGAACGAACGATGTTGCCTGACTCCGGTGCAAATGGTCTGCTTACCGTGACCGATGTCCCCCCTTTGACTTCAAGCGACCGCGTCTATCTGTCCGGCTATCTCTTGCTCAATCCTCGATCGCGAGAGGCTGCGATCGCGATTCTCAAAATCGCGCGCGAGGCAGGAGCTCAAATCTATGTAGACCCCGCCTCGGCGGCTCCGATACTTCGGTTAGGCGCCATTGAATTCCTGAGCTGGCTAGGCCAAGTCGATGTGTTATTGGCAAATCTTGACGAGGCTCGTGCCTTAACAGGCGAAATGGACCCGTGGCTAGCAGCTGAACAATTGCTCAATAGTGCACACACCGTGATCGTGAAACTGGGATCGGCAGGTGCAATCGGACTCACGCATACATATCGAGCGCAAGTCTCTGCGCTCTCGATTCGTGAGGTAGTTGATACGACCGGTGCCGGGGATGCTTTTGCCGCCGGATTTCTGTTAGCCAACCAAAGTCTCGATGAATCACTTGCAGTCGGCGCTAAGGTCGCCGCTGATTGTGTTGTTTCGGTGGGCGCTCGCCCGCAAGTCGCCAAGAGTTAGTCGACCATAGAGGGAAGAATCTTCCTTATGCCAAAACAGACCACGCAGGCCGCCGGATCTCACCCCGGAAGAGTCGTTGATATCGACGTCAGAGCTGAGATGGAAGGCTCTTTCCTTGAGTATGCCTACTCGGTCATTTACGCACGGGCCCTTCCCGATGCACGCGATGGGTTGAAGCCGGTCCACCGTCGAATCCTCTATCAAATGTCTGAAATGGGACTACGTCCAGACCGTGGACATGTCAAGAGCGCCAGAGTTGTCGGCGAGGTGATGGGCAAACTTCACCCCCATGGTGATGGCGCAATCTATGACGCTTTAGTGCGCATGGCGCAAGCATTTTCATTGCGCTTGCCTCTAATTGACGGGCATGGAAATTTTGGCTCCCTCGATTCAGGACCGGCCGCTATGCGTTACTCAGAAGCCAGGCTCGCTAGCGCTGCGATGGCAATGGTGGAGGGTACGGATGAAGAAACCGTAGATTTCGGCGCCAATTATGACGGCGCGCTGACCGAACCAACAGTTCTGCCGGCCGCCTTTCCCAATCTTCTCGTCAACGGCGCAACCGGAATTGCAGTTGGCATGGCCACGAATATGGCACCGCATAATCTGAACGAAGTGATCGCAGCGGCCAGGCATTTGCTTGTGCATCCAAATGCATCGCTGCAAGATCTCATGCAGTTTGTGCCAGGCCCTGATCTGCCCACTGGTGGCAAGATCATTGGACTTGAAGGAATTCGGGAAGCCTACGAATCCGGACGAGGATCATTCAAGATGCGTGCGACAACTCGCATTGAAAATGTCAGCGCAAAAAAGCGTGGAATTGTCGTAACCGAGTTGCCCTATTCGGTGGGTCCTGAGAAAGTTCTAGAAAAGATCGCAGATCTTGTTCGGTCAAAGAAATTGCAAGGCATTTCAGATGTGATCGACTTATCCGACGGCCGCAATGGCACGCGTTTGGTGATCGAAATCAAGAATGGTTTTCATCCTGAGGGCATCTTGGAAAATCTCTTCCGACTTACGCCAATGGAGGAGACTTTTAGCATCAATGCCGTCGCACTTGTTCACGGTCGTCCACAAACTCTTGGACTCAAACCGCTCCTTGACGTATATCTGCAACACCGAATCGAAGTGACCAGACGCCGTAGCGAATACCGACGACGCAAAGCGAACGAACGACTGCATCTCGTCGATGGAATCCTCATCGCAATCGTCGATATCGATGAAGTCATCGAAGTGATTCGCGCAAGTGACGATGCGGCGGCCGCGAAATCTCGACTGATCGAAATTTTCGAACTCTCGGACCTCCAAGCCACGTACATACTCGACATGCCGCTTCGTCGCCTAACCAAGTTTTCGCGCATCGAGCTTGTCGCCGAACAAACTGAACTCCGTGAAAAAATCGGTGCGCTTACGACGCTGCTTGAAAACGAAAAAAACCTTCGCGGGCTTGTCTCGGAGGAACTTGCCACCGTGGCAAGGAGTTTCGGCACACCCAGACGGACAGT
>JANXYY010000064.1 GCA_025355805.1 Actinomycetes bacterium | reverse complement strand
CCAAGTCTTGAAGCAATGATCCCGAGGATCGTGCCACACGAAAAGTTAGCTTCGGCGTCGGCCTTACGAAGCATCCGCTGGCAATTCGGTGCGATCCTCGGGCCAGCACTTGGCGGAGTCCTCATCGCAACAGCAGGTGTTTCCAGCGGTTACGCCTTCGACGTTGCAACCTACGTTTTATCACTGATCTTTTTAGCCCGGCTTTCTCGAATGCCGAGCCGAGCCGATACCGCGACTCCCACTTTGGGAGCCCTCACTGCTGGATTAAAATATGCCTTCAGCAGACAAGACCTGGTGGGAACTTATGCAATCGATTTGGCCGCGATGTTTTTTGCGATGCCAAATGCGCTCTTCCCCTTTCTAGCCGACCGACTCGGCGCTCCGTGGTCGCTTGGGCTGCTTTACTCGGCCGGAATGGTGGGATCGATCATCGCGACGGTTACGAGTGGCTGGGTGACGCGATACCACCACCATGGCCGAGCGGTGATTATGGCGGCCACCTTGTGGGGAATTTCCATTTTCATCGCAGGTGCGACCAACTCGCTCACCCTTGTTCTATTGGGCCTGGCGGTCGCTGGAGGTGCGGATCAGATCAGCGGAATTTTTCGCTCGACGATCTGGAATCAGACGATTCCCGATGAATTACGCGGCAGATTAGCCGGTATCGAACTTCTTTCTTATTCGCTCGGTCCCATTGGCGGACAAACTCGCGCTGGACTGATGGCCTCGTGGACCGGGTTGCGCGCATCGATCATGGGCGGCGGAGCGCTCTGCGTCGGCGCGGTTGGAATTCTTGCAACGGTGCTTCCAAAGTTTCGCAGATACGACGATCGCACAAATGAATTCGCAGTCGCCGCTCGGAATCGTCAACAACATCCATGATTCGATTCATTACTAATACCGGAAAAAAGAAATAAATTGCGACACGACACGATGCGAAATTAACCAAATGTTTGCCTTTGGCGACTTTGGGGTGACACACTAACTAATTGAAAGAGTCCGATGACGGATCGGACCCTGCAGACAGGAGATGCACGTGGCTGCTAGCACCACGGCTCGTAAGACCGTAGCTAAGAAGCGCACCGCCAAAAAGGCTGGTGCCAAGAAAGCAACTGTCAAAAAGGTAGCTAAGAAGCGCACTGCCAAGAAGGCAACTGCGAAGAAGGTTGCCAAAAAACGCCCAGCCAAAAAGGCTGCTGCGAAGCGCGTAGTTAAGAAGCGCGCTGCGAAGAAGGTTGCCAAGAAGCGCCCAGCCAAGAAGGCTGCTGCGAAGAAGGTTGCCAAGAAGCGCCCAGCCAAGAAGGCTGCTGCACCTGCGGCCTGATAGCTCTATCCAGAAAGCCCCGTCGCAATTGCGGCGGGGCTTTCTGCTTTACTCCCTCTCATGGCTCTCATTGCAGGGATAGTTTCCGCACCCCGAGAAGTTTCATCGGCAATCGCTCGCCCTGAATATGTGGGCCGAAAGGCGCCAGTAACATACCGAGGCCCGGAAATTCAAAGCGAAGAGACGATCTCAAGGATGAGAACGGCGGGGAGACTGGCCGCCAAGGCAATGGAAGAAGTTGCCAGCTACATTGCTCCAGGGATTTCAACTGACGAACTCGATCGCATTGGACACGAGTTCCTATGCGATCATGGCGCATACCCGTCGACACTTGGCTACCGGGGTTTTCCTAAATCACTTTGCACGTCGATCAATGAGGTCATTTGTCACGGCATTCCCGACTCAACAATTCTTCGGGATGGTGACATCGTAAACATTGACATCACGGCATTTCTCGATGGCGTGCACGGCGACACGGACGCTACCTACCTGGTTGGCGATGTTGAGGAAGAGTCGAGATTGCTGGTCGACCGGACTCGCGAAGCGTTAACTCGCGGTATTGCAGCGGTCATGCCAGGGCGAGAAATTAACGTGATTGGACGCGTCATTGAGAAATTCGCTGCCCGCTTTGGCTACGGAGTCGTGCGGGATTTCACTGGTCATGGAATTAACTCTTCTTTTCATAGCGGATTAGTGATTCCGCATTACGACTCGGCAGTGCATAACCAAATTATGGAGGTGGGTATGACTTTCACGATCGAACCCATGCTCACCCTTGGAACCTTTGACTATCACACGTGGGCGGATGGCTGGACAGTCGTAACGGCCGACGGCAAACGGTCCGCCCAGTTTGAGCACACATTGGTAGTGACCGACAAGGGCGCCGATATTCTCACACTGCCCTAGTTTGCAGGTAACTGTTTGGGGACTAATCCGCCGAACACTCACGATCAATATTTTCTTTCAGCTTTTCGCCTACACGTTCGAAGACGCCGGCGAGGGCCTCATGCTCCTCGCTATGAAGCAGATCGATAAACCGCGCCCTGACGCTGCTCACATGATCTGGAGCGGCCGCAACGATCGCCTGCCAGCCCTTCTCGGTCAGAACCGCAAAGGCACCTCGACGGTCATCATTACAATTTTCACGCTGCACGAGCCCGGCGACTTCCAAAACCTTCATCCGGTGAGACAGTCGTGAGCGCGAAAGGAGCGAGTTCTCAGCCAACTCACTCATCCGCATCCGACGTTGTGGTGCATCGGAGAGCTGTGTAATGACCTCATAGTCGGCCATCGATAGGCCATGATCAGCCAAATCGCGCTCCAGCGCCTCATAAAGGCGCCGGCTGGCGATTATGTACGCTCGCCAGGCCCGCATTTCACCGGGGGTCAACCATTTCGACATATCTATACGGTACCCGGTTTGAGGAGAAGTTGAAACTTTGACTACTTTCCATTATGCTTCTAATTGAAAGTTCAACCACTAGTCTAAAGAGGAACCATGACAACGAAAGTCCCCGCCGGTACCTGGGTCATCGACCCCAGCCATTCAGAGGTTGGTTTCACTGCTCGCCACCTCCTTGTAAGCAAGGTGCGTGGCTTCTTCGAAAAATTCTCTGGAACCATCACCGTTGCCGACGAATTCACCTCATCTAAAGTCGAAGCAACGATTGACGCTGCAAGCGTCAACACTCGTGACGAAAATCGCGATAACCACATTCGCACAAATGATTTCTTCGGCGTAGAAGAATTCCCAACTTGGAAATTCTCCTCAACTGGGCTCCGGAGCCAGGGAAGCGACTACGCACTTGATGGCAATCTTACGATCAAGGGTGTAACCAAGCCGATCACCCTCGCACTTGAGGTTCTTGGTGTAACTAAGAACCCTTATGGCGTCAACACGGCCAGCTTCTCGGCCAACACGAAGGTCAACCGAAAAGATTTCGGCATCGAATGGAACGCCCCACTTGAGGCCGGCGGTTTCCTCGTTGGAGACGACGTCACCCTCAACCTAGAACTTGAGGCCTCCTTGCAAGCCTGAGGTAATTTTTAATAAAAATGTGCGGGCCAGTAACTGGCCCGCACATTTTTATTAGCGAAAGCGTCTTTACTTCTTAACCCACATTTTTCCGAAGGCCGGGTTGCCTTGCGGGACCCAGAAGAACCCTCCACCTACCTTGGAGCCCCAGACGAATTGAGCCTTGCCGAAGATGGTTGGGAGTACCCAGAAGTTCGACATCGCTGTCGTATCAAGTTCTTTCCAGAGCTTGGCTTGATCTTGCCGATTCGTCGTCTTAATCGCCACAGCCACTTTGGCTGCAAACGCCGGGTAGGTCGGGTCGGTGGCATTTTGAGAAAGGTCGAAGCCTCCGTTAATGATGTACAGCTGCGGAATAACGGTTGAGGCATTGGCCCAATCAGCTCCCCACCCAGCAAGGCTCAAATCGCTCTGCTTAGTTGGATTCTGAACGGTTGGGTAGTAACCACTCTTAATAATGTTAAAAGTTACCTTGATCCCAGCCTTTGCCCAAGCAGTGGTATTGATCGGAATCGTGTCTTGGAGAGCTGCCGTCTGACGAACGTCAATGACGATGCCATCTTTTGTGGCATGTTTGTACTCGGCCGGACACTTGGTCTTGGCTAGAGCGAGCAGCGCTTTGGCCTTAGGAATGTTTCCCGAAGGAACAAAGTCAGGGCTTCCCGGACCGGCCACGCCTGTTGGCGCAAAGTCCGTTGCTAGCAGCGGACTGATTACACCAGTTGCGTAACTTCCGGCAAACGCCGGGCCACCAGCGTAATCAAGCATGGCCTTGGCGTCGCGCGAATAATACAAAGCTTCGCGAACTTCAAGACACGGCATCTTCTTGAGGTTGAAAGCGTAGTAACGGGCATAAGGATCCGAATCGTTAATGGCCCGGCCAGTAAACGCTGGAAGTGCTGCACCAGTTGTCGCATCGAAGAACTTGGTTAAGTTCTGCGGCATTGGATTCAGGAAGTTTACGGCACTCGGAATAGAGTTGGAGAGCATTATTTGATCTCGAACTTGCTCATCGAGCCCAAATCGCAATTCAACTCGATCCGGGTAAGGCGTGCGAACCAGATCGCTTGACTGCGTCCAATTTTTGTTGCGATCAAGAACTAATGAGTCTTTGGTATTGGACAAGATTTTGTATGGACCAGTCGACTGTGGACGGATGTCGTATTGATCTCCGTTGTCCTTAACCTTCTGGATTGGCGAAATGGCACCATAAGTTGCGAAATAGTTAAAGTCTCCAACCGAAGTGTTTAGGTGGAACGTGATAATCCGGTTGGTGGCGTCACAAGTTACCGCCTTGTCGTAAGCCGCTTGACCTACTGCATCGCTCTTGTAAGGTCCTTTGTAAATTGGGTCGCCCTTCGCGTCCTTGGGAATGTCTAACCACTGGAGGGCATAGGTCGGACCATCAGTAATTAAGTCCGTCGCGAACGAGCGAGAAGTTCCGTACTTGACATCAGCGCAAGTGATCGCGTTGCCATCTTCAAAACTCGTGCCGGGGCGGAGGGTAAAGGCCCAGTCCTTGGCTTCATTGCTTGGGGTACCAGTACCCGTCGCTAAGTCAGGAACCAGGAGCGTTCCAGCGGCACCAGGAACCGGGTTGTAGGCCACGAGCGTACGAGTCATGAATGAATTCATAAACGCAAGATCACGACCGGTGTAAATTCGGTTTGGGTCAAGGTGAGCCAATTTAGGATCGTGCTCAAGGAAGTAGAGAGTGCCACCTCGAACGGCACCCGTAGCGCCATTCGGCGCTGGAGTTGAGGTCGAACTGCATCCCGCCACAAGAAGTGCAGTGGCGATCAGTACTGGAGGAAGGGTCTTGAACATTTTCATTGGCACTCCCGGGTCGGATGTGGATCTCTCCACATTAGAAGCATCCCCCGAAGTTCGCGAGTCATTGGCCACACTCGTCAAATCATCACGGTGAATTGGCAGAAATCTCCCCGATTTTTACTCCACTAAAGAAATTCCGAGTAACGTTAATGAGATTGCCCTAGTTTGCGATCAGAATCGAGAAGGCTCGCGCCAAATCGGCCACAGTTCGCGAAGCACATTACAAATTTCCCCCAGGGTGGCCTCTGCTCGCGCGGCAACCAGAAGCGAAGGCATTAGATTCTCGGTTGTGCCAGCACATCTTCTAATTTCCAGAAGAGCACTTTGAACCATTTCCTCATCGCGTTCTGAGCGGCGAGCCTTCAACTTCGCCACCTGATCGCGTTCAACATCGGCCGAAATGCGGAGAATTTCGAGCGGTGCATCGATTGAGGAGGTGTGCCTCGTTACTCCAATAATCGCGCGTTCACCGCTCTCGATTGCTCGGCTCTGGTCAAAGGAAGATTCGGCAATCCGCGAGATAAACCAACCATCTTCGATTCCGCGAAGAATCCCACTTGTCATGGACACTCCATCGCCAAGAGCCTTGATGCTTAGCAAAATCGATTCAACTTCAGAATCAACGCGATCGGTGAGCGCCTCCACAAACCATGATCCACCCAGCGGATCAATTACATCGGCCACCCCGGTCTCTTCAAGAATTACTTGTTGAGTCCGGAGCGCCAACTGGGCTGCGTGAGCAGTTGGGAGCGCCAGAACTTCGTCTAGCGCATTGGTGTGAAGAGATTGCGTTCCACCTAGAACGGCAGCGAGCGCTTCAATCGCGGTCCTCACAACATTATTTTCTGGCTGCGCAGCCGTGAGAGAGACCCCGGCCGTCTGCGTGTGGAAACGCAATTGCTGCGACTTGGCCGAAGTCGCACCATAGACATCACGCATCCAGCGTGCCCAGATTCGACGCGCTGCCCGAAGTTTGGCTATTTCTTCAAAGAAATCTATGTGGGCATCAAAAAAGAAACTCAATTGATCGGCAATCGTCTCAATTGATAGTCCGCGCGCGAGCCCGAGTTCCACATACCCAAAGCCGTCGGCCAGAGTGAAAGCGAGCTCTTCAGCCGCGGTCGACCCAGCTTCGCGGATGTGATAGCCAGATACTGATAGTGGTTTGTACTTAGGGATATTGGTGCTGCACCACTCCATTAAGTCGCCGATTAGTCGAAGGTGCGGTTCGGGAGCAAAGAGCCACTCCTTTTGGGCGATGTATTCCTTAAAAATATCGGTCTGCAAAGTGCCATTCAACATCTTCGGCACTTTGCCCTGCCTCTCGGCAGCAACCACATAAAAAACAAAAATTGGAATCGCTGGACCATTAATCGTCATTGAGGTCGTTACCTCATCAAGTGGAATTCCGGCAAACAATTCATCCATGTCTGCTACCGAATCAATCGCTACACCGCAGTGGCCTACTTCTCCGAGCGAAATCGGATCATCACTGTCACGACCCATCAGTGTGGGCAAGTCGAAGGCAACACTCAAACCTCCCCCACCGGCTGCCAGCAATTCGCGATATCGAACATTGGTTGCGGTCGCGTCACCAAAGCCAGCAAATTGACGCATCGTCCAGGGGCGACCCCGATAGCCAGTGGTGTGAATACCCCGAGTGAATGGAAACTCGCCCGGCCAACCAATTGACTCGAAGTTCGCGGCGGCCTCGTTCGGGGCATAGATTGGCGCAAGTGGAATGCCAGAAAGAGTCGTCACATTTTTCTTGATCGAAGCGGCGCTCTCATACCTAGACTGCCAACGCGCACGACCTTGCCGAATTTCTTCTTGCTCCACGAGCACCACCATCCCCGGCAACGGTATCCTGTCAGGGACCTTGGCGAAAGGCGCGCTCGGCAACGGCAAGATCTTCCCACGCCATCCCCGAACTTTTGAATAATGAAGGTCGACCCTGATCTTCGACAACCACCGTCGAACGTCCTACCAAAAATCCGTCAATTTCGCGCGAACTTGACTCGTGAGATCCAATGGCGGATACGTGAGCTCCCTCGGAGACATATCGCCCGTTAAAGATGGGAGTGGAACTCGTCGTAGCACACACGATTATATCGGCCTTTGCTACTTTTCTATTTATCTTCACTAGATCTCCCGGCTGGAGAATCCGAGTCTCAAGTCCGACACTTGATGCGTATATTGAGAGTACCTGCGCACTTGGTTGTGTTCTCGCAACTATTGTCACTAACCGCCGCGGTTCGCAGTGTTGTTAACGCGGTCCCGTCGAAGAATGCCAGTGGCGTCAGTGTTTCACTATCCATTAAAAGATAGAGCGCCTGGATTCTTGGCAGAGCGCGATTCGGGTGCTTTGGAGCCACGCTCGCGATCTTCACCCCTGGCCTTGCATCAGACTCCGCAGACATCATTATTAATTGTCCTCGTGCCGTATCGACGATCGTGCGAGGCGATTGGAACCCGAGAGGCGATGTCCGCCGAAGAAAGCCACGGCAAGCCTGAAAGTGCCTCAAAGTCCGCCAAGGGGGGCCAGTGACTTATTTGGGAACTCGCTGGGGATCGATGCGCGGCAGCGGCGCTAGACCAACTTGCCCTTAACCTCGACCGTAGTGACACCATCGGTAGTCAGCGAGATGTTTAAACGATCGCCGGCTTTTCCCGGGCAAGAAATCGCCCACTTGAACATTGAAGTCGCACCAGCCGCCACCGGATTCGAAGGTGCGCCTTGCAATCCGACTTGCCCGTCGAAGATGTCAACGCATGCTCCGTCAGTTCCAGCCACCGAAGTTAGGATCAAGGCGCCGAGGTCTAGAGGAGCCGCGGTCGCGTTTTTAACCGTAATGTCAAAGGAATTATAGGTTTGGCCGTCGATCTGACCCGCTGAAAATTTTGTTGGGATAAACACGGCTAACTTGTTGAGGGTGAAGGAAACATGGCTCGGCAGGCTCACCACTGCACCAAAATTGCCGCTTGCCTGGGGCGCGGACGAAGGAGCCGTAACCAACCCACTCGATTGCGTTGAATTCCCGGAGGCCCCACCGGATTTGCCGCCTCCGCAGGAGGCGAGTACCAATATCACACCTGCGGTTCCAATGGCTATCAAAGCCAGACGAGAAAAATTCTTCATGACGCGCCTCCATAGGGTGGACCACTTGTTGTCGAACAGATTACCGCTAGGCTAACGGACGCTTACCAATAGGCTAATGTTTTACCGCCCAGGTGCCTTAGCTTGATGTTGGTTAGGGGGAGTGTAGTGAGCAGTGTTGCTCAG
>JANXYY010000060.1 GCA_025355805.1 Actinomycetes bacterium | reverse complement strand
ACGCCAGGCGATCCGCCGGTGATCGTGGCCGCATGTCGCCCAGTTTCGACGCCATCCCCAGCTGCTTCGTATCCAATCAAGCGCACGCCAGAATCTGGAATGAAGGCGTGGAAAATTCCAATCGCATTTGATCCACCGCCGACGCAGGCAAGAACGGCAGTGGGTAGCGCTCCCGTTAATTCGAGGATCTGCGCTCTAGCTTCAATGCCGATCACTTTCTGGAAGTCGCGAACCATTACCGGGAATGGATGAGGTCCTGCCACAGTGCCGAGGAGGTAGTGCGTGGTCTCTACATTCGTTACCCAGTCACGCATGGCTTCATTTACTGCATCTTTCAAGGTCCTTGACCCGGCCGTCACGGGTATTACTTCGGCTCCAAGCAAACGCATGCGAGCCACATTTAGCGCTTGACGTCGCATATCTTCTTCACCCATATAGACGACGCATTCAAGACCCATTAACGCGGCTGCCGTAGCCGAGGCCACCCCATGTTGTCCAGCGCCAGTCTCAGCGATGATCCGTTTTTTACCCATTCTCTTGGTTAGCATCGCCTGGCCGATCACATTATTAATCTTGTGCGAGCCAGTGTGATTTAGATCTTCGCGCTTGAGAATAATTCGCGCTCCACCGCACTCCTCACCAAAACGCAAAGCCTCCGTGAGAATGCTTGGACGCCCAACATAGGTGGTGTGCAGGTGAGATAATTCGGCCTGAAATGCTGGATCGCCTAGAGCAGATTGGTGAGCAGCTGACAACTCGTCTAGGGCAGCGACCAAAGCCTCAGGAACGAAGCGTCCGCCAAATTTTCCAAAGTGGCCACCTGCATCTGGTTCGCTAATACCCACGGCCACGGGTACAGCCTAGAGAACGAACCAGCAGCCGTGCGCCACCGCGATCTCACCGACTAGAGCGAGATCAATCACTTCGTAGGCCAGCAGCGAGCAATTCCGCTAGGAGTAGCCGCGGATTGGCCGAAGTCACCAGCGCTTCCCCCACCAGAACGGCGTCCGCACCAGCGTTGGCATACTCAGCGACTTCAGAAGGCCCGCTCACTCCGGACTCGGCGACCTTGATTATGCCAGGCGGAATCCTTGCCGCAAGTCGCGGAAATACTTCTCGATCAACCTCGAGAGTCTTCAAATTCCTAGAATTTATCCCAATCATTTTGGCACCGATTCCAAGAGCTCGATCCAATTCTTCTTCATTGTGGACTTCGACGAGGGCCTGCATCCCAAGCGAATCTGCACAAGAAAGGAGTTCGATCAGAGAACCTTGGTCTAGCGCCGCGACAATCAGCAAAATGACATCGGCCCCATGGGCCCGCGACTCCCAGATTTGGTAAGGAGTAACCATGAAGTCTTTGCGCAAAATTGGAATCGTAATTTTTGCCCGCACGTCGTCTAGATCTTTTAGCGAGCCACCGAATCTCCGCTCTTCGGTGAGAACACTTACCAGCGCAGCACCACCCGAGGAATATATCGATGCGAGCTCCGCTGGATCCGCGATGTCGGAAAGTTTGCCCTTGCTTGGAGATGATCGTTTCACTTCGGCGAT
This sequence comes from Actinomycetes bacterium, assembly GCA_025355805.1. GTDB lineage: Bacteria > Actinomycetota > Actinomycetes > Nanopelagicales > Nanopelagicaceae > JANXYY01. The sequence goes on along the minus strand of JANXYY010000060.1, from coordinate 2,232 downwards.
AATCGCAACATCTGGTCCCCTGAAGGCGGGAGAGAGATCAAGCGCCGATGGAGTGCTAGAAACCTGCTCTTTTAATTGATCGAGGGAAACGAGCCGCTGTCGGTCCGCAAGATCCTCAAGGACGCCAGCAATGATCTCGTCAAGGACCGTCACTACTGCCCGCCGCTATGCCTTGACGTCGACTCCTGCCCAAAGCCTGCACTGCGAAGTATCAATCCGGCGATGCCGCCCGCTGCAACTATTGCTATTCCGATCCAGAAGAAAAGCGGTCGTGCGAAGACCACGGCTATCGCTGAAACTAAGGAACCAATCAGGACGAGCGTAACCATCGTCCAGGCGGCTGGATTCTTTCCGTGATTATCGGCGTGCGTAGGCATAGACGAAGACTACCGGGTGGCGCGAACTCACCGGATCCCATCACTCATCCTTCGGCCCGGTCAGATCAACCCCAATGTCTTGGGCCCGCCACATATCTAAGGGCGTCCTCTCCTGCTTTCTTTCGGCGGATCGATAGCGAGCAACCGCCCAACCCTTGGCCGAAACTGATGTGACGATCGACAGCACCAGGGCGCTGAGAATTCCCAGAACTCCCACGATCTCGGGAAGCCAGAAGAAGTGCGCCGCAACCCCTACTTGATCGGCTCCAGACCCCAACTTGCCCAGAGTCGAGATCAAGGCGATCAGAGCCAGGATCGCCGCCAAGCTCGACAGAACCAAAATCACCAGGCGATTAGCGAAGAGTGAAACCATCGCGAAGAGCAAGGCAAGGAGGGCTAAAGCGCGAATTGATGGAACTAAATCGTTACCTGCCACTGAGACATGCACAATCGTTCCAGCCGGGCTACTGACCAGGTCGCGCCAGGTGCTACCACTCGCGGCAAATAACATGGCCGCGACCCCAAGCCAAAAAATGGTTGCTCGTCCCCGACTTAGTTGGATCATCAAGAAATCCGTTCGTGGGTAAGAACATTTGCGGTCGCAATCGCCGAGAGTACGGCTGCAGCTTTATTTTGACACTCTTGGTCCTCAGCGACTGGATCAGAATCTGCGACGATTCCGCCACCTGCTTGTACGTATGCCACACCGTCTCGAATCAATGCCGTTCGAATCGCGATCGCCGCGTCCAGATCACCCGCAAAATCTAGATACCCGATCGCACCGCCATAAAGTCCACGCCTGGTTGGCTCAAGCGATTCAATAATCTCCATCGCTCTGGGCTTAGGTGCACCAGAAAGGGTGCCGGCCGGAAACGTCGCAGTTAGTACGTCGAAGGAAGTCTTTTCTGCAGATACTTTCCCAACGACGCTTGAAACAATATGCATAACGTGTGAGTACCGCTCCACATTCATGAATTCGACAACCTCGACACTCCCCGGTGCGCATACGCGCCCGAGATCATTGCGGCCAAGATCAACGAGCATTAGATGCTCCGCTCGCTCCTTTGGATCAGCGAGCAACTCGGCAGCCAATTCAGCATCTTCCTCTGCGTTTACACCTCTTCGCCTCGTTCCCGCGATCGGGTGCAATAGGGCGTGACCATCCACCACTTTCACTAATGCTTCTGGGCTTGACCCGACAATGTCTATGCCATCTTCAAAACGAAGCAGGTACATGTACGGGCTCGGGTTACTTACTCTCAGCATCCGATAAACGTCCAGTGCTGACGCTTCACAGGGCATCGAGAATCGCTGCGATAGCACCACCTGGAAAGCCTCACCATTGCGAATTTCTTCCTTGATCAACTCAACATTGCCTTGATGTGTTTCCGCATCTGTCCAACGACGATATTGCGGTTCAACATTTTTAGTGATCGCGCTCGCGCTCCCTGGCAAAGATGCGCGCAGATCTTCTTCCATCTGGTCAAGACGGCGTACCGCGTCCGCATACGCCTCATCGACGCGTTCATCTGACCCATCCCAATTGATTGCATTGGCGATCAAAATTACTTTTGAATCGTGGTGATCAAATACCGCGAGATCACTAGCCAACATGAAAGACAATTCAGGGATAAGAAGATCGTCAATGGCTGTGTTCGGCAATTTTTCGAGTCGGCGTACTGCGTCGTAACCTAAATACCCCACCATTCCCCCTGTAAGCGGAGGTTGGCCAGGTAGGCGCGGAGTGCGCAAGCGTTCAACTGTTATTCGCAGAGCCTCAAGCGGATCTATTCCTTGTGGGACTCCTTCTGGAGGTCTTCCACTCCAAACGGCAACACCATCTTGTTCGGAAAGT
>JANXYY010000021.1 GCA_025355805.1 Actinomycetes bacterium | reverse complement strand
GACTAATCCGCCCGATGAAACATCGATTAAGTCAACACCTAGGGCTTTCAGCTCCCTGGCTAATTCAATTGTCTGCACCAAGTCCCAACCGCCGTCAACCCAATCTGTGGCAGACACGCGTACAAAGAGCGGCGTGGTCGATGGAATTGCAATGCGAACCGCTGCTGCAACTTCTCTGAGGAATCGGGTGCGGCCAGTAAGATCGCCGCCATACTCGTCGTCGCGAGTATTTGAAAGAGGTGAAAGAAATTGGTGGAACAGATATCCATGTGCGGCGTGTATTTCTACAACATCAAATCCAACTTCAACAACTCGCCGGGCTGCAGCGACGAACGCGTGCACAAGCTCTGCGATTTCTTCACGAGTTACGGCGTGCGGGATGGGATAGTCACCGAATGGAATCGCTGAGGGCGCAATTGTTTCCCAAGCGCCGGCCTCAATCGTTAGTGGGCCACGGCGGCCACTCCATGGTGTGTTGTTAGATGCCTTGCGTCCAGCATGCGCCAATTGAATGCCGATTTTTGTATTCATCGAATGTGCAAAATTGACGATTGATCTGAATTTTTCGACGTGTTCATCGCTCCATAAGCCAGGACATCCTGGGCTGATTCGCCCTTCAGGAGTAACCCCAGAGGCCTCCGCCAAAACTAGTCCTGCGCCACCAGTTGAAAATGCACCCAAATGAACCTGATGCCATTCACCGATAAATCCATCGATTGCCGAATATTGGCACATTGGACTTACCCAGGCCCGATTTGAGAACTCGACTCCGCGCATTTGCAGAGGTCGGAAAAGATTTACGCTGGTCATTTTGTTCCGTTCGTCTTGATTCGTACGTCTGCTAGCCTCTAACCCATACAAACAAGGAGTGTATTCCCGTGAGGGCCCTGGTTATTGGTGCGGGTGGCGTCGGTCGAGCGATCGCTAACATAGCATCCAGAAAATCGTTCATCAGTGCGATGGTTGTCGCCGATCGAACTTTGGCCCGCGCAGAACAAGCGGTTGCTCGACTGAATGATCCACGCTTCACGGCCGCTGAGATAAATGCAGCCGAACTCGAAAGTGTGCGCGAGATTATTCGGCAAACAAAACCCGACATTGTCATCAATGCGGTGGACCCACGATATGTCATGCCGATCTTTTTGGCATGTGAAATCGAAGACACCAACTACATGGATATGGCGATGTCGTTGTCCCGGAAACATCCACATTACCCCTACGTCGAGACCGGTGTTAAGTTGGGTGATGAACAGTTCGCTCGGGATTGGAATTGGTCCGAACGCGGCATCTATGCATTGGTTGGGATGGGAATCGAGCCGGGCATGAGCGATGTTTTTGCTCGATACGCCTCGGATCATTTATTCACTCGAATCGATTCGGTTACCGTGCTCGACGGATCGAACATAACTGTCGAGGGTCATGACTTCGCGCCCTCATTTTCGATTTGGACCACAATCGAAGAGTGCCTAAACCCACCGTTAGTTTGGGAAGATGGTCGAGGTTGGTTTACAACTGAACCATTTAGCGAACCTGAAATTTTTGATTTCCCAGAAGGCATTGGTCCAGTCGAATGCGTAAATGTTGAGCACGAAGAGGTAGTTCTAATTCCACAAAAAGTCGATGCAAAGAAAGTTAACTTTAAATATGGTCTTGGTGCGGAATTCATCGGGATCCTGAAAACTATTCACATGCTTGGGATGGACCGCAAAGAGAGTGTCGAAGTTCAAGGCGTTTTAGTTTCCCCGCGTGATCTTCTTGCTGCCTCGTTGCCCGATCCAGCCACGCTCGGGGAGCGCATGCATGGGAAAACTTGTGCGGGGACGTTGGTCAAAGGTTTGGATAAGGAGGGTAAGCCTCGAGCGGTTTACCTATATCACGTAGTCGATAATCAGTGGTCAATGAAAGAATACGGCGATCAAGCCGTTGTGTGGCAGACCGCACTTAATCCGGTAATTGCCATGGAGTTGGTCCACGAAGGAATCTGGAAACCAGAGGGTGTTAACGGGCCTGAATGGTTTGATGCGAAACCATTTCTCGATCGTCTTGCTGCGTACGGTGCTCCCTGGGGCATCCGCGAAGAGGATACTGCGGGGATCATCGTTTAATTCCGGTGGTCGCTCGCGTTTAGATTGGAAATTGCTGCCCATCTTTTGGAACTTCGCAGCGCCAGTGTAGGTCGTCGGTTAAACGCCGAGCGAACGTTTCAGCTGCTCCCTGTTCGCCGTGCACAACAAATGTTTCCCGCGGTGCTTGGCTTGCTCCTTGGAACCATTCGATAAGTTCGTCTCCATCAGCATGTACGGAGAATGATTCGATACTGATAATTTCTGCTTTGACTGGAACTTGCTCGCCATGGATCTTGATCATTTTCGCTCCATCGCGGAGACTGCGACCCCGGGTTCCGATCGCTTGGTACCCGACTAAGACAACGCTGTTCTTTGAATTGGGGAGCGAACCCGCGAGATGGTGGACTACTCGTCCACCAGTCGCCATTCCACTTGCTGAGATGATGATGCTCGGCGAATGCAAGTCATTGAGTGTTTTGGAATCTTCTACCGATTTCATCTCACGCAGGGTCCCTCCATCGAAGGGATCTGTTTCGCTCCACTGTTTTGCAACGTCGGATCGAATTTCAGGAGATCGCTTGTGAAGTGCATCGCGATAGTGACCAAGCGAGGCCAGTGCCATCGGTGAATCAACGTAAATTGGAACCCGTTTAATTTGTTGATTTTCAAAAAGACGACGTAATTCCATAAGTATCACTTCGGTGCGGTCGACCGCGAAAGCCGGAATTATTACGGTGCCACCTCGCTCGATCGTACGGTTTATGGCATCTGGAAAATCATTCGTAGGTGATTCATGAACCCGATCGCCGTATGTCGATTCCGTAATCAAGGCATCAAAGTCACCCGGCGGAAAAGCGTCTGGGGGAGTGAGCAATGGGTGTTGCCTACGTCCGAGATCACCGGTGAATAAGAGGCGCTTCCGTGCAAACTCAACCTCCACAAAAGCAGAGCCGAGAATATGCCCCGATGGGTGAAATGTGATTGCTGTTTGCGGTGCGATATCTACGCGTGTTCGAAAGGCGGTCGGAGTAAAGAGTCGAAGCGTCGTTTCGACGTCGGCTTCGTCGTATAGCGCGCGCGGTTGTGCATGCTTAGAAAATCCCTTGCGTGCCGCATATTGAGCATCTTCGGTCTGTAGATGCGCGCTGTCTCGAAGAACAACTTCGGCCAGTTTGCCCGTGTATTCCGTCAAGTAGACATGACCCGCAAAGCCCTCACGAACAAGCCGAGGCAGGTAGCCCGAGTGGTCAAGATGGGCGTGCGTTAATACAACAGCGTCGATGGAAGCGGGTTCGATTGGGAAGGTATCCCAATTTTTTAGACGCAGTTCCTTTAGACCTTGGAACATACCGGCGTCAATTAAAATTCGTGTTTCGTCGATTTCTAGGAGGAATCGACTTCCAGTCACTGTTCCTGCTGCTCCGAGAAAGCGAATCGTTGGAACATTTTTCATAATTCTCTCCTGAGAGCAGCGACACCTGAAGGGTCGATGCCACAACACCCACCGATGAGTCGAGCGCCATTCGTCACCCATTCTCTTACGACGCTTGTGCCGAATCGATCAGTGCCGCGGTCCAGCCAACGCCGATTGGTTCCATCCCAAGTCTTTCCGGCATTTGGATAAACGATGAATGGTTTATCGCCACGTGCTTGTGCAGCTGACTTGAGAAGGGGCGTGATCAGGCGAGGAGAGGAACAGTTGATGCCAACTGCGATACAGGCGTCGCTGCCTGACACGGCATGGACTGCGTCAGCGAAACTTTGTCCAGCATTCGTGTTGGTTTCGTCCTGGCAGGAAAATGCCACCCAGTACGGCACATTGGGGTGGTCAGTTGCCATCAATTCGATGAGAACTTCGACTTCATCGAGATCCGGCATTGTTTCGAAAGCAACTAAATCGGCGCCTGCTTCGACAAGCACCTTCAATCTCTCACGGTGAAACGTGCGGATTGCATCGGGAGTGATTCCGTACCGCCCGCGAAACTCAGCACCATTCGCGAGTGCTGCACCATATGGTCCAACACTAGCGGCGACGAGAACCCCATCGGCGATTGCCGCTTCACGCGCCAGCAGCACGGAGGACCTAAGCACCTGAGTTGTTTCTTCATGCGAATATCCGGCGGCGGCGAAGCCGAGGAACGAAACTTGATACGAGGAGGTTGTGATGATTTCAGATCCGGCATCAATGAATGCGCGATGTACTGCCATGATCTCGTCGGGTTTTTCGATTACGATTTCCGCTGACCATAGATCGCCAGATAAATCGTGTCCACGTCCTTCGAGCGTGGTGGCAAGGCCGCCATCCAAAAGGATGGGGCGCTTTTTCAGCCGAGCTTTCAACGAGCAAATCATCGCCCTTCCACCATAGACTTTCCATGTGCTTAACCGCGACCTCGATGCTGCATCTTTTCGCTCACTCATGAGTGGGTGGATCACCGGGGTGGCCATAATCACCACAATCCACGAGGGCCGGCGTTTCGGAATTGTGTGTAATTCGCTGACTTCGGTCTCGCTTGACCCGATCCTGATTTCTTGGTGTATCGATCAGAGTGCGGGCTCATTCCCTCATTGGGTCAAAACTGATGAATGGGCAGTGCATGTTCTGCGCGAGGACCAAGAGGATTTGGTGCGTCGATTTATGGCAAAAGGAGTAGACCGTTTCGCAGGTCTTGATGTCACCGAGTCCGAAGGCGGTCTGCCCTTGCTGGCCGATGTCGCGTCTCTTTTTATCGCTCGAACAACGGACCGTCACCCCGCAGGTGATCATGTGATCCTCGTGGGCGAAGTTACGTCATACCAAGATCACATCGCAACGCCATTGACTTTTATTCGCGGTAAATTCCGTCCTGGTCCAACGCCAGTCTGATCGCATTCGATCACAAAAGAAAGAAGATCCGGAACTCAATGAGTTCCGGATCTTCTAAGCGGTGCTTGGACTAGCGAGCTGTTACCTGGCTGGCCTGTGGGCCCTTTGGACCCTGCTCAACCTCGAACTCAACTGCTTGTCCTTCTTCGAGAGCGCGGTAGCCGTTGCCCTGGATAGCGGAGTAGTGAACGAATACGTCCTGCCCGCCACCGTCAACTGCAATAAAACCGAAACCCTTTTCAGAGTTGAACCACTTAACTGTTCCCGTTGCCATCTAATCTCCTGGAATGTAGGGGACGCTCGACAACCGTCAAGCGTCAGTCTTCATCTACAGCGTTCCCGAGACTAGCTGCCCGGGGGTCAACCCGGGATAAGGCAAGAAACCGGTACTGCTAAGCATCTGACTAATCGGAATGGTACACGTCTTAGGGCAATTGGCTATATCCGCGCCTCCATAGGGGTGGCCAAATATCGATAAATCGGGCATTATTGGTTTTGTCGGGGGGTAACCACCCCGAACTCTCGTATCTGGTTGATGGCTGGGGAAGGCCTATCAGACCGGCCTTGCGAGAGGTGAAAAGATGTCCCTTGATGAGAAGTCTGGCGCCCCAGGCGCACACGGAACCCTCTTCGTCCACTCGATACCTGCTGCCCTCTGCCCGCACCTCGAATGGGCAATCGGCGAGATATTGGGAGAGCGCCTCGTCTTGGCTTGGCATACCCAGAGCGCCCTACCTGGCTCGTTCAAGGGCGAATTGACCTGGCAAGGCCCACCTGGGACGGCGGCCAAGATGGCATCGGCACTTCGCGGGTGGGAATATCTCCGTTTTGAAGCGGTGGAAGAACCGAGCCCGGGCGTTGATGGGTCGCGATTTCAAGGAACCCCAAGCCTTGGGCTTCATCATTCAATCCTCGGCGTCAGTGGCGACATTTATGTGAATGAAGATCGCCTTCGCGCCGCAATTGAGAAGAGCCTACGAATTGGTGGATCTGTGGCTGATGAAATCGAGGCGCTGTTGGGTGTGGCCTGGGACCGGGAATTGGAAATCTTTAGGGCGGCGGCCGATGACGCGTCATTGCGCTGGATGACGGAGACCGGCTGAGTACAGTTCAAGTCATGACTGATACCAGCAAAGGGGTAAGAATCAGCACTGCCACGATGATCAGCGCGCTGTTGATCGCAGTGGCCATGGGTGCCGGACTTTACCAAGTAGGTCGTGGCATGGCCTCAAGAGGCGATACTTCGGGCTTGACGATCACAGGTTCTGCACACGTTAATGTTTCTGCCGATCGCGCGGTGTGGACATTGACCGTCACCGAGATGGCACCGACGGCTAGCCCAGCGGTTGCAAGAGTGTCTCAAGGGGTCGATGCGCTTAGCAACTATTTGAAGCAAGGCGGCATTGATGCATCGTTACTCGAATTGGGCGGGATCTCGACGTCTTACAATCTTGACTACAACAAGGGAAATTCAACCGGCAAGATTTTGAATTATCAGGCTAGTCGCGACGTCACCCTGCGTTCAAACGACGTAGAAAAAATCCAGAAATTGAGCCAGAATCTGGGGATAGTGCTGGCAACTGGCGTCAACGTATTCTCAAATGGTCCGCAGTATTACGTGAGTACTCTCGCCGATTTACGCCCGCAGTTATTGGCGAATGCGATGAAGGATGCCAAGATCCGTGCAAAGGCATTAACCTCAGCGACCGGCGGTTCGGTTGGCGCCGTGCGTAGCGCACGCCAAGGTCCAGTGCAGGTTACCGCCGCTGACTCCATAGAGGTTTCAGATGGTGGAGTTTATGACACCCGAACGATCGATAAGACGGTCACTACGACCGTTACGGTCGTGTTCGATCAAAAATAATATCAACCAGAACTTGGACGAACTGATTCAAAGACGACGTCACGGTGATATTCCAGATAACTAGATTGGGCGTTCGAGAATTGGCCTACATCATGCGCCTTATCGAGATGCCATTTCGTCAGCACCTGTTCTCGCAGGTGTTGGGAAGTCAGGAGGGTCCCGCCATCGGTAAAGGAGATGAAACCCTTATCAAACAGGTGATCGATATGTGGCGAAAGCAGGAGGCCGTTGTGGCCGTCAAGTTTCTCGAGGTCGCTCGAATTGCGCCAAGGTTTTATGTGGCTAGCCACCAAATGTCGTGGCTCAGCTAACCCAGTCACCCGACATGATTTTTCAATGAGTCGCACGTTGGTGCGAAAAATACCCTGTCCCCTTCGAGCGAAAACCAGTTGGGTGCGTTGGGTAGAACCGATATCTAGTCGTTGTTGTATATTCGTTTCTTCCTCAAACGCTTGAGGATCATCCGAATTTGGCGAGAATTCTGGTCCCTCTTTCTCCTCGAGCAATATTTTCAAAGCGTTCTCAAATTGACCGTCCATAATCTTTACGAGTTCCGTCAAAAGCCCTACTCCGACTGGGAAGAAATACGCCTGGATGCCATTCCCAGAGCGGTTCAGAGGAGAATATTTTTCGTGGAGGTTTGGCGAGATCTGTTCGATATAGTCCTTTGGTCGTATGGGGTTCGGCAGATCGCTATAAACAACATCAACGTGCCAACCTTCGTTCTGCCAATTGAGTCCCGCACCACCGAAATCTGGTTTGGGTTCGGTGACTGCGCCCGCCGCAGCCATTGCAATGGAAACGATCTGTGATTTTACAAATGAAAAAATCACATCGCCCGGCTCAATCTTTTGCATAAAATCATAATTCGCATTTCTGCCGCCGTTGGCGTTCCGTTTGGGGGCCCATAGATATCCACCTCGACGTTCATGCTTGAACGTCTGGTTCTGATTAACCCACCAGAACTGCAAGGCTCACCCCGATTACGTTTCTTAATCGTGAGCTTAGGCCGCAGGAATCGCCAGCGGAAGAACCTTGGTTAAAGTGGGATGTTTCCGTGAGCGCCTCGGCGCGCAGGTGCCGCCAAAATGGCTCTGGCTAGCGCCGAGCGAGTTTCCGTCGGTTCGATGATTTCATCAACTACTCCGATTTCGAGTGCGCGGGCTACTCCTCCTGAGATCTTTTCGTGTTCAGCTGCTAACTCGAGTTCCATCGATTCGCGTTGCTCGGCAGGGACGTCGGCTAGCAAACGACGGTGCAGGATTCGAATCGCAGCAACTGCTCCCATCACTGCCACTTCGGCACCAGGCCAAGCAAAAACTTTTGTGGCACCTAGCGCGCGCGAGTTCATCGCGATGTAGGCACCCCCGTATGCCTTACGCGTAACCAAAGTAACGCGAGGGACTACGGCTTCGGCGAAAGCGTGTAGCAGCTTTGCTCCGCGACGCACCACGCCATCCCATTCTTGGCCGACGCCAGGCAAGAATCCAGGTACATCTACCAGAACCAAAAGTGGGACGCCCAGAGCATCACACATGCGCACGAAGCGAGCTGCTTTTTCTGCCGAGGAAGAGTCGAGGCAGCCGCCAAGACGCAAGGGATTATTCGCAATGACGCCAACAGTTCTTCCACCAAGGCGCCCTAGCGTTGTGACTATATTTGGGGCCCATTTGGGATGCAGTTCTTGAGTGTCATCGTGAGCATCTAATACGCCGTCGATCAGGGGGTGCACGTCATATGCCCGTTTGCTAGATTCGGGAAGTAGACCGGCAAGGTCCACTTCTGGCAAATCCGGTGTCATCGTTCCTTGATTTCCTAAAAGTGAGGCGAGCCGCCTTGTAGCCGCATAGGCGTCATCATCATCTTCTGCCACCACGTGGACAACACCACTTCGTCTTCCGTGTGGTTCGGGACCGCCCAAGCGAGCCATATCTACGGATTCACCGGTAACACTTTTAACTACCTCAGGACCTGTCACGAATACGCGACCATCAGGGCCGAGAATTACGATGTCTGTTAACGCTGGTCCATATGCGCCGCCGCCTGCAGCCGGCCCAAGAACGAGTGAGATTTGGGGGATCTTGCCACTGGCATGCGTCATTGCAGCGAATACTTTTCCAAAGGCGTCAAGGCTGGCCACGCCTTCGGTCAATCTGGCACCGCCTGAATGCCATAACCCGATCACTGGACATTTTTCACGGAGCGCATATTCATAGGCGGCGAGAATGACATCGCATCCTGCCTGCCCCATCGCGCCACCCTGGATCGTGGCGTCGGTTGAAAAAAGAGCAACTTTCGCGCCATTCACCTTGCCCTGAGCCGCGAGCATCCCCGACTTATCGCGTTGGGTGAGAAGATGGAGAGAATCTGCGTCGACTACACGCTCCATCCGAAACTGCGGATCGCGCGGATTGATGGTGTCAGTCATTGTCATAGGTTTTAAAGACGAGTGCCACGTTGTGACCGCCAAATCCAAAGGAGTTGTTCAAGGCAGCCAGCGGACCTTCGGGCAGTGCTCTTGGCTCGTCGCGTACGACATCAAGTGTGATCGCCTCATCAAGATCGACGATGTTAATTGTCGGCGGCGCCAGACGGTGGTAGAGAGCCAGCACCGTGAAAATTGATTCGACGGCACCAGCACCACCGAGCAAATGGCCTGTCATCGACTTTGTCGCACTGATAGCAACGTTCTTGGCATGAGCCCCTAGTGCACTCACAATTGCGCCGGCTTCGGCTATATCTCCGGCTGGTGTTGAAGTGGCATGCGCATTTAGATGAACGATATCTTCAGGACGAATGCCCGCATCTTCTAAGGCAAGGCGCATCGCACTTGCCGCGCCCGTCCCTTCGGGATCAGGTGCGGCGATGTGATACCCATCGGCGGTAATTCCCTGCCCTGCCAACACGCCATAAATTTTTGCTCCCCGACGCTTTGCATGCTCTTCACTTTCCAACACCACCACGCCGGCGCCCTCACCGAGAACGAAACCGTCGCGGCCCTTGTCATAGGGGCGAGATGCCTTGTCTGGCTCATCGTTGCGAGTCGAGAGTGCCATCATCGCTGCGAATCCGGCCATCGGTAGAACGTGGATCGCGGCTTCTGTTCCACCTGCAACAACTACATCGGCCCGACCACTTCTGATCATCTCCATCGCATAGCCGAGGGCTTCTGCTCCAGAAGCGCAAGCGCTAACCGGGGTATGTACACCGGCTCGCGCCTTTAGTTCCAATCCGACTGCTGCGGCAGAGCCGTTAGGCATCAACATGGGAACGGTGTATGGGCTGACTCGCCGTGCACCTTTTTCTTTCAACGTGTCATAGGCACCAAGAAGAGTTTGCACACCGCCGATGCCCGAGGCAATAACTACGCCAAGCCGTTCACTTGGTACCTCAGGCGACCCCGCATCTGCCCAAGCCTCGCGTGAAGCAATCAGCGCAAATTGTTGGGTTCTATCCAATTTACGTGCTTCTACGCGATCTAAAACTTCGGACGGATCCACGGCCGCCGCAGCAGCGATGTGCACAGGTAGCAGTTCTCGCCAATCGCCGGCGATCGTACTTACACCAGATTTTCCGGCAAGCAATGCGGACCAAGTCGAAGCGACGTCACCACCGAGCGGTGTGGTTGCACCAAGCCCGGTAACTACCACGACAGAATTGGGACGCGATTTCATCTCGATCAGAGTCCAGCCTTGACGATGTAATTAACTGCATCGCCCACTGTGACCAGATTTTTTACTTCGTCGTCTGGGATCTTAACGCCGAACTTTTCTTCGGCAGCTACGACAACTTCCACCATGCTGAGTGAGTCAACATCAAGATCATCAGTGAAGGACTTGTCCATGAGAACACTTGATGCGGGGATGCCAGCGACTTCTTCTACAATTCCGGCTAAACCTGCGAGTACTTCTTCGGCTGAATGCGCCATTTCTTTCTCTTTTCTCTCGTTATTTCTCGGGTGGGCATTTATAAATCGATTTCCTATGGGAGTTGAACAACCTGAGCAGCGTAGACGAGTCCGGCACCAAATCCGATCAGTAGAGCAGTACCGCCACTTGCCACTTCTCCACTTTCCAGCATCGCCTCCATCGCCAGTGGAATAGAGGCCGCCGACGTATTGCCCGAATTTTTGATGTCCTTGGAGACGGGAACATGACTTGGAAGCGCCAAAGCTTTCACCATCGCATCGATTATTCGAGCATTTGCCTGATGCGGAATGAAGGCATCCAAGTCGGCCGCGGCGACTCCGGCCGCTTCGAGCGCTTTTGTCGCGATCGGAGCCATCTGCCACACCGCCCAACGGAAAACTGCCTGACCTTGCATTTGTATCTCTGGCCAATGAAGATCTGGGTTCTCGTGGACGTCGCCGGGCTTAAGTGCCAACCAGGACGATTTTTGATTTATGGCCTCACGCGCAGTCGCATCCGAACCCCAGACTGTAGGTCCGATGCCTCGCGTGCTTGAGGGACCAATTAATACGGCACCAGCGCCGTCCGCGAATAGGAATCCGATAGAGCGATCATCAAGATCGATGAAGTCAGTAAGTTTTTCAACGCCAATCACTAAAACATATTCGGCCGTTCCTCCGCGAATCAGATCATTGGCCAGCCCCACGCCATAGCAAAAGCCAGCACAGGCGGCTGAGATGTCGAAGGCGGCTGCTTTGGGATTACCAATCCGCAGCGCGACGTCGGTCGCTGCACTTGGAGTTTGATATGGGTACGTAATAGTGGCGACGATCACCGCGCTAATTTGATCACTGGTTATTTTAGCCTTTGATATTGCTTTCTCAGCAGCCGCAACTGCCATATCCACAACTGACTCGGTCGGACCAGCCCAGCGGCGTGATTCGATTCCGGATCGTTCCTTGATCCACTCGTCGGTTGAATCGATACGTTCGCAAACTTCAGCATTTGTCACGATCCGCGGGGGACGGTATCCGCCGACACTAATAATGCGCGCAAACTTTTCATCGCGCTCTGGTCGCAGATCTTTTATCACTGCTGGCATTTTCGGCTCCCTATTGATCTGCATGGCCAGTTGGGTGGAGGCGGGCAAGCGGTTGTCCAGGAGATACTGGGTCGCCTTCTTCAGAGAGCCATTCGATGAGCACGCCTCCATGCTCGGTTGTCATGGTCACGGATTCGCTCCGCGATTCTATCCGCCCGATTGCCGCGTTCTTAGCCAATGCTGCACCCACCTTGATGTCTATCGGATGAAAAGTTCCTTTGAATGGGGCGACGATTAGTCGCCAAGTGGGCTCGTTGTTGAAACTCGATGGGGCACCATGTCGAGCGATCAATTCTCGAGCTGCCGGTAAATCGTCTGGAGTTTTGAGTGCAAGTAGTTCGACACCAGGAAGCGCTCGCTTAATCAAGCCAGTCAAGGTACCCGCAGGTGGAACTTCGATGACCGCGGTAACACCGAGTTCGCCAAGAGTTCGCATGCATAGGTCCCAGCGGACGGGACTCGTAATTTGGGCGACGATTCGTTGAAGAACTTCGCGACCTTGGTGCACCACCGCACCATCCTTGTTTGAAATCACGCGGATGCTGGGATCTTTAACGGTTACAGATTTAGCCAAATAGCTCATGCGATCAAGAGCTGGCGACATATGGTGCGTATGGAAGGCGCCGGCCACTGCGAGTTCTCGAATTCGTGATCCGCTTGGCGGGTTCGCAGACAAATTTGCCAATTGCTCAAGCGTGCCAGCGGCCACAATTTGCCCAGCGCCATTTTCGTTAGCGGCAGTAAGTCCGTGCGCGGCAATTGAAGCGAGAACTTCATTTCGCTCACCGCCCAGGATGGCGCTCATGCCGGTTGCGCTCACAGCACTCGCTGCCGCCATCGACTTGCCTCTTTCGCGGACTAAAACCATCGCACTCTCGGCCGTGATTGCGCGCGCGCCAGCGGCGGCGGTTAATTCCCCAACTGAATGGCCGGCGACTACGCCGACCTTATTCGTGGCATCGCTGGGGTGCGGGAAGAGGGCGAGCCCAGCAAGCAATCCCGCGCTGACCAAGAGGGGTTGCGCAATCGCCGTATCTCGAATCTCATCGGCTCCGGCCTCAGTGCCGTAATAGCGAAGATCGAGCCCGGCTACCGCCGACCACCAGTCAATCAGGGCAACTGATTTCGGGTCCTTCAGCCAAGGAGTGAGAAAACCGGGTGTTTGCGCTCCTTGTCCAGGAGCCACTATTGCGAGCACTCGCCCAGCCTTCCTGTAGAGGTGCGCCATTTTCGCGCCGAGCCGTAACCGATTATCCTTGGATTCGTTGTAGGTATCCTACAAGTCAAGAGTTCCAAGACGAATTGCGATATTGAGAACGAACGCCTCCCTTGGTTCCGTCGGCGAATAGCCCGTCAACTCAGCGATTCTGCGAACCCGGTAGCGAATCGTGTTCGCGTGTACGAAAAGGGCTCGACTCGCCGATTCGATTCCAGTGTGATTAGCCAATGCTTCCGCGGTCGCCAAAAGATCCGGATTGCCTCGTAACGGCTCGAAAACTTTCTCAACTAAGCGACGTCTGGCCCGGGTCTCGCCGGTCAAAGCTCGCTCGGCCAAGAGGTCATCGGCCTCAACGGGTCGA
>JANXYY010000078.1 GCA_025355805.1 Actinomycetes bacterium | reverse complement strand
AGCTCGACACCACTCCAGGGCGGAGATCTCGGCGAAATTACTTACTTTGTTCCTCCCTATATGGGCGGTCGAGATGCACTGTCATCTATTTTGCGGATGCCGAAACTCAAGATTGTCCAGTTGCCCAATGCAGGCTACGACGACGCACTTGAATTCATCCGGCCAGGAGTAACACTCTGCAATGCCCGGGGCGTGCATGACGCTTCGACGGCAGAGTTGGCAGTGGGGCTCACCATCGCTTCTTTGCGTGGCTTTCCAGACTTTCTACGAAATCAGTTACATGGCGAGTGGGTGCACGAACAGCGAAAGTCCCTCACAGATTGCCGGATCGGGATTGTTGGATTCGGTTCGGTGGGTCGAACCATCAAGGAGAATCTAAGTGGATTCGCAGTTGAAACAATCGCATTTTCGCGATCAGGTTCCGACGGCGCGAAGCAACTACTCGAACTTGATGATGAACTTCCAAACCTTGACGTTGTAATCCTTGCTATGCCACTTAATCCCGAGAGCCGCGGACTATTTGATGCCCGCCGGCTTCGGCTGCTGAAGGATGGGGCATTGCTGGTAAATGTCGCGCGCGGCCCGATCATTGATACAGACGCGCTTATCGCAGAATTGAATACTGGACGGATTTTAGCGGCGCTCGATGTTACAGATCCGGAACCACTGCCCAAAGAGCATCCACTCTGGCGTGCAAAAGGTCTATTAATTTCACCGCACGTTGGTGGCAATACGAATGCCTTCGAGCCTCGCTTTCGTAAATTAATTGAGGAACAACTTCATCGCGTAAGTACGGGGCGAGAAATGAAGAATATTATTGTTTAGAGTTCGAGAATAAGTTTGCCCGTTGTCGAACGGGATTCTAAATCTTCATGCGCTTTTTGCGCATCTTTGAGGGGATACCTTCCACCAATTCGCACGTTCAACTGCCCATTCAAGTGTGCTGCAAATACTTCTTTAGCTCGCCATAAAAGTTCGTCTCGATCAGCCACAAAATGGCTCAACGTAGGGCGACTGAGAAATATTGAGCGGGCAGTGAGTTTGCTCAAAGCAACGGGCGGAACCGGACCGCTCGCATACCCGTAGACCACGAGAGATCCGCGAAGACGAAGGCAAATAAGGCTTTCCTCAAATGTGTTTTTGCCGATGCCGTCATAGACAACATGTACACCCAAGCCCTTACTCGTTTCCATGGCGAACTCATGAAACCCTTGGTATCCGATGGAATGGTCGGCCCCGGCTGCCAAGCAAAGTTCACGTTTTTCTGTCGTGGAAGCAGTGGCGATCACGACCGCACCAAGTGACTTGAGAAATTGCGTGAGCAGAAGGCCAACCCCACCGGCACCTGCATGTACGAGTGCGACTTCTCCAGGATTGACTCGGTAGGAATCAAATGCAAGATAGTGTGCCGTCATTCCTTGAAGGAGAAGCGCTGTGGCATCCGCGCTATTAATCTCATCGGGAATTGGGATCAGGCGTTGGCTTGGTAGCGAGGCGACATCTGCATATCCGCCTTCGCCTAACACCCAACCGACTCGCATACCCACTGATAGATCCGACGGGCAAACGCGGCTCTTCTCGCGAAGAATCCCAACGCCTTCGGCACCGGGAATGAACGGCAGCGGCCGAGGGTATAGCCCACTTCGATTGTAGGTATCGATGAAGTTAATACCGGCAACCCGCACGTCGATGAGCGATTCGTCTTCGCCCCTGAGTGGGATTGGACGATCCACATATTTCAATTTATCGGGGCCACCAATTTCAGCTACCTCGATGGCTTTCATAATTGTATTTTAACGATTCCCGAACGACCCCACGAAGGCTCTGAGCTAAAAGTTGCGCTGGCAACCCTTTGCGGAGTTATTGAGACCGGTTTGCACACCATTGGCGCCGCCCGACATGTTGAAATCCTTGCCGAAAGCGTCGAAGGCACCATGCATTGTGCCGCAGGCGCTGGCCACGCCAAAGCCAGGTTGGGTTCCATAACGACTGCCGTCACCCGTTGAACTGGCGCTAGCTCCGCTGGCTGTTGCTCCGACGATCATCAGACTCGCCGCAATGATTGCTACTCGCTTCATTTGAACAGGTTCTTCCTCGCTGGCAGCGATGTCAAGAGTTGGCCTTAGTTGTCATTTCCATGTGGAATTCATTTCAGTTTGCGCAGGCCAGTTGGAAATGAATCCGCAAAGTGAGATATTCGTCCTCAACGTTTGCCGTAAACCGCTCGGAGGAGACTCCTGGGTGCGGTTGAGATCCTGAAGGTCAG
>JANXYY010000034.1 GCA_025355805.1 Actinomycetes bacterium | reverse complement strand
AATCGTTGGCGCGATGGGGTTCTTCCACGTCCTGAGTCTCTTCTCCTCGGCTCTCAATACGCTGGTCTCGGGGTTAAGGGTGATTACAAGGTTCTCGATGCCAAGGCTTGGCCGTTCATCGGGACAGGGCTGACCACTAATGAATTGATTGATGGAATCGTGGGCAAAGAGGTCGATTCGCCGGAGGCTGGACCAGGGCCTGCGGTTCAATTACTCACCTCCGCCCGCGTACGCATCAAGAAAACAAAAGGGAGTGTTCTCGTCGGCATGACTTACTACACGACGGTGAAGCATTCAGGGGTAATCGACGCCGGTTCTAACGGCTGGACCTGTGCAATTGATGACGCCTGTAACTGGGGGCACGTGCCCGCCAAGTCGAGCCGGTCAGTTGCCGCGGTAACGAGACAAATTCTAAAAGCGTTAGCGGCAGGACCACTGGGCGTTGCATACCCGGCAATAACGAATGTACCCGCGCGCTAAGTTGAGCGAATCTTTATCGGCCCTGGACTACTACCTCGACACGTTGAAACTCTTTAAGTTCCGAATAACCCGTGGTAGCCATCGCTCGTTTTAAGGCACCAAAAAGATTCATCGATCCATCAGCCGAACGCGAGGGACCATTTAGGATTTCGGCCAAAGTTCCTACAGTGCCCACGTGCACGCGTTCTCCACGAGGCAACTCCGCGTGTTGGGCTTCGGCACCCCAATGCCAACCTCTGCCAGGGGCTTGAGTGGCTCGCGCTAGTGGAGAACCCATCATGACGGCATCCGCACCGCAGGCGATTGCCTTTGCAATATCTCCACTGCGACCAACTGAACCATCGGCGATGACGTGAACATAACGCCCCCCCGATTCGTCCATGTAATCGCGTCTCGCGGCGGCGACATCGGCGACCGCAGATGCCATCGGCACGGCTAGCCCCAGAACCGAGCGAGTTGTGTGCGCGGCTCCCCCACCAAAACCAACAAGAACTCCAGCAGCACCAGATCGCATCAAGTGCAGGGCGGCAGAATAGGTAGCAACACCACCGACAACAACTGGAACATCAAGTTCGTAAATAAATTCTTTTAGGTTCAGTGGCTCGACACCGCTGCCCACATGTTCGGCACTAACTGTTGTTCCACGAATTACGAAAAGATCGACGCCAGCCTTCACAACAGCTTCGTGGAATTCGGCTGTTCGTTTTGGCGAGAGGGCAGCAGCGACCGCCACTCCTGAAGCTCTGATATATGAAATCCGTTCCTTAATCAAATCCGCTTGGATTGGCGCGCTATAGATCTCCTGCATGCGCTGGATCGCATTCTCGGCGGGAAGTTGTGATATTTCCTCGAGCAGCGGAAGTGGATCTGCGTACCTGGTCCAAAGACCCTCCAAATTGAGAACGCCAATAGCGCCTAACTGGCCGATCTCAATGGCGGTATCTGGCGAAACGACAGAATCCATAGGTGCTGCGAGCATGGGAAGCGAAAGTTTGTAGGCATCGATTTGCCAATTGATCGAGACATCCTTCGGGTCACGAGTTCGACGACTTGGCACGATTGCAACATCATCGAAAGAGTAAGCCGTGCGTGCACGCTTTCCTCTACCGATCTCAACGTCAGACACGATTGATCCTCTCGCCGTTAGCGACTGTGGTAGTTCGGCGCTTCCGCCGTGAGTTGGATGTCATGAGGGTGACTCTCTTGCAGGCCAGCTGCGGTAATTTGTACGAACCTGCCATTCTCTTTTAGATCTCCAATGGTGCCTGCTCCCGCGTAGCCCATCGCCAAGCGTAAGCCGCCTACCAATTGGTGGACTACAACGCCGACTGGGCCCCGAAATGGAACCTGCCCTTCAACGCCTTCCGGAATTAGTTTATCTTCGGAGAGTACGTCGTCCTGGAAATATCGGTCTTTGGAATACGCCTTAACATCACCACGAGTTTGCATCGCCGATAGAGATCCCATACCGCGATAAGACTTGTACTGCTTTCCATTTATGAAGATGAGTTCACCTGGAGATTCTTCGCAACCAGCCAAAAGTGATCCGATCATCACGCTGTCAGCGCCGGCGACAATTGCCTTCGCAACATCGCCCGAATACTGCAGTCCACCATCGCCGATTATGGGAACCCCTGCGGCACGTGCTGCCTGGGCTGCTTCGAGAATCGCGGTTACTTGAGGTACGCCGACTCCAGTCACAACTCGAGTTGTGCAGATTGAACCAGGACCTACGCCAACTTTCACGGCGTCCGCGCCGGCGTCAATGAGGGCCTGCGCACCTGTTTTGGTGGCCACATTTCCACCGATCACGTCGATCCCGCTGACGTTGGCCTTGATCCGACGAACCGCATCGAGCACGACCCGTTGGTGACCATGTGCAGTATCAACGATCAAAACGTCAACGCCTGAATCGGCCAACGCCATCGCCCGCTTAAAGCCGTCATCACCAACACCGACTGCCGCACCCACGACCAGGCGACCCGAAGCATCTTTAGTAGCCTGCGGATATTTATCGGCTTTCGTGAAGTCCTTCACGGTAATAAGTCCTCTGAGTATCCCTTGCTCATCAATGAGTGGAAGTTTTTCTACTTTCTTCGCGCGCAACAATTGCATAGCCTCATCCGGCAAAATTCCTACTCGGCCAACCACTAGCGGCATGGGTGTCATCACTTCGTGTACTTGCCGTGAAAAATCGTGTTCAAATCTCAAGTCGCGATTGGTAACGATACCGATCAACTTTCCGTCACTTTCGACAACCGGTAATCCAGAAATTCGGAAGCGATGACAGAGCGCATCCATTTCTGCCAGCGTCGCCGTAGGACCAATGGTGACCGGCGATGTGACCATGCCTGCTTCGCTTCGCTTCACCAGGTCAACATGACTGCATTGATCTTCAATTGAAAGATTCCGGTGGACGATGCCAACGCCACCCTGGCGCGCCATCGCGATTGCCATCCGAGATTCTGTGACGGTATCCATCGCCGAAGAAATCAGCGGAATCTTGAGTGAAATATTTCGTGAAAGCTGTGTCGTGGTATCAACCTCGCTAGGCACCACGTCACTGGCAGCTGGCAGGAGCAGCACATCGTCATAGGTGAGGCCCATCATCAAGACCTTCTCCGGCCACTCATTCGTCATAGCCGAGAGCGTACCTGTGTGACTAAAGTCCGAGCGATCCTAGGAGTGCATCGCAAGCCGAGGTGAGATCCCCAGCAACCCAGGCGCTGTTCTCGATCTCACTCCAGCCAGGCCCGCCAAGCACGATCCGAGACGCGGGGCGAAACGAGGGAAGGTGTTCTAAATCCATCAGCGTCGCCGAATTCGCAGAGGAAGCCCAGATAAAAACTCCGGCAGGTCGAGTTCGAACCATCAATTCCACGAGCGCGTCCATTGGGAGCCCTACCCCTAACACCGTGGCTCTCACCCTCGACTCGGCCAGGAGTGCAGCGAGGGCATAGAGCGGAAGCGTGTGCTGCTCCTCGGGAGCGCTCACCAATAAAATCGGGGTGGCGTTCCGTACCTTGACGTCACTCAGCAGAATCGTGTTTGCCAGCAGTGCGCTCTTGATTTGCTCGGAAAGAAAATGCTCGACTTCAACCCCTTTTCCGCTTTCTTCCCAAAATTCACCAACTCGAATTAGCAACGGAGCAATGAGGAGTTCCCAGGTCGCCGCTACGCCGTGAGCCTGCAGCGAGTTGCTGATCCCTTCCTTAACGGCAGCGAGATCGAAGGCGAGCGCGAAGGAAAATAGTCGATCAACTGATGGTTCGAGCGCTTTCGGTGCTAACGCCATCGGGGTGAGTACGTCGGTTTCCACGTCAACTGCCAATCTGGCCGCCTCAACCGGGGCCATACCGGCCAGAATTAACTGACGCATTGCCGATAACCGAGCCAGATCCCGAGCAGAGTACCGGCGATGGTGTCCCGGCTGGTGTTCGGTGGGTCCGAGGCCATAACGACGATCCCAAGTGCGCAAAGTCGCCGGAGCCACGCCCAGTCGCCGGGCGACAGCCGCCACAGTTAGCCCACCGAGCAATTTGGAAATATCCGTCACAAGCCCATTGTTCTATCCATTGATCGTCTTTGCGAGGCGAAAAACGTTTCAGAGGTTATTCATGATTTGAACAACTTACGAAACGGTTGTACTCTCTGACCACTAATCGGAGGTTTCAAAATGGCAGAAGTATCTAGGCTCCCCGGACCCAACTCTGATCGTTGGGATTGGCAATTGTCGGGCGCATGTCGTTCCCTTCCGCCCGAAATGTTCTTTCACCCCGAGGGTGAACGGGGGCCCCGTCGACGGAACCGCGAAGCGGCAGCCAAGGCCATTTGCGCCACCTGCCCAGTGCTGGCACAGTGCCGTGCACACGCCATCGCGATCCGGGAGCCATACGGGATTTGGGGCGGACTTGGCGAAGAAGAGCGCGAAAAACTGATCGGTAAGCGCCTCACAATCGCCTCATAAGTTGTGGCTCCGCTTCCCACGAAGCTTTTCTTCGGGCATATTTAGCCGTGCG
>JANXYY010000020.1 GCA_025355805.1 Actinomycetes bacterium | reverse complement strand
CTTTCCTGAGGATAAAGCCGGGTTTATGGTGGGTTACCTAGCTGGTTATCTGACTAAGGCAAATAAGGTTGGCGCAATTCTTGGCACTGACACAGTTCCGCCGGTCAAGCGTTATGGCGAGGGTTACAAGAACGGAATCGCGTACGCAGCCAAGGAGCGACACAAGAAGATCACAACTACATTGATCTACCACGCGCCCGAAAATGCTTTCAATGATCCTGCCTGGGGCGCAGCCACCGCTAGTCAACTTCTAACGCGTGGCAATGACGTGATCTTTGCAGTAGCCGGGAAGACGGGAAGCGGTGCACTCGCGACTGTGGCCAAGAAGAGGAACACCTTCTGCATTGGCGTTGACACCGACCAATGGTTCACCGTGCCCGAGGCGCAACCCTGCTTAGTGACATCGGCAGAGAAACTCATGGGTAAGGGAGTGCAGTCGCTGATTAAGTCAGCTAAGGCTGGAACATTTAAGGGCGGGAATTTCCTGGGTGATGCAGGCATTGCGCCTTACCATGCACTTTTGAAGAGAGTTCCTATCGCAGTTCAGAACAAGGTCGCCGCGCTCGCCGCGAAGGTCGTCAAAGGGACGGTCCAAACCGGAGTTAAATAGGCAAAAATTCCGATTAGGAAGTTCGCAATATTACGAATTGAAAGCGACCTTCAACAAAGTAGGTCTTGCTGTGCATCAGCGGATTCCCGTCGCGATCAAAGTGAACTTGATCGAGCAGGAGATAGAGGGCGCCACTCGGGCGTTTTGAACCCCAACCAATCTCTGTCGAATTAATGGCATGAATTTCAGCGAAGGCGCGGGCTGGATAGACCCCAAATTTTGCGAGTGCTGCAAAAACAGATCCCTTTCCAATCGCTTGAACAACTGAACTCGGGAGTCCGGCTATCGCAACCGCGTCATAGGAGTAGGCCACAATTTCACCATCGGCCAAAATTGCCCGCTCCATTGCGAGAACTGGTGCGCCTTCTTCAATATTTAGGTGGGCAGCCTGTTCACTGTTCGCACCCACCTGTTGCAAACTTTTAAATTTCATACCTGGCTCGAAGCCCAGTTCGCGAATGGTCTCGGTGATTGATCGCAGTTCTTGGAGCCCCGCGCGAATACTACTTCCGAAATTTGAAACGTAGGCGCCTGACCCATGACGGATATCGAGCAAACCCTGAGATTCGAGGCTCTTGAGAGCGGTGCGAACCGTGACACGCGAGACTCGATACTGCTCCGAAAGATCGGTTTCGCTAGAGATTCTTTCGCCTGGTCTCCAATCTCCTGACAGGATTCGCGTCCGGAGGACATCTCGCAAACGTTGGGTCAGCGTGCCTTGCCCGCCAAGCGGGGTGCTTCGCTTTGGCACAGTCACTCCTTAGAGGTTAGTCACGAAAAGATAACGGTCTGAGATCGCTCTTGACAACTATCTCCTAGCAGAGAAAACTTCCTATAAAGTTGTAGGACAACTATTCAATTGGAGTTTAAGGTGGGATTGACCTATCAGACGATGGAATGGCTTGGAACTGGATTAAGGTTGCTTGACCAGAGAGCGCTTCCTGCCAATCTTCGTTATCTAGAGGCGACCACGATTGATGTCCTTGTCGATGCGATCAACACACTCGCAGTTCGCGGAGCACCGGCCCTTGGCGCTATTGGTGCGTACGGTGTTGTTATAGCCATGGATCAGGGCGCACAGGAGGGTTGGGATTCGGAGCGTCTCGAAAAAGAAATTGATCGAGTGCGAGATGCTCGACCAACCGCGGTAAACCTTGCATGGGGTGTTGACCGCGTACGACCGTTGATGGCGCAAGGACGTGACGCCGTTCTTGATGAAGCGCATGCAGTTGTCCGGGAGGACGAGGTTGCGAATCGAGCGATGGGAGTGCGTGGTGCAGATTGGCTGCTCGCTCGCCTTGGCGATCGTAAATTGCGCCTACTGACGCACTGCAACACTGGGACATTGGCGACTACCGGTTGGGGCACCGCGCTAGGCGTCATCCGTGAACTGGCTGCGCGTGATCGAATTGAAGTGGTCTACGTCGATGAGACTCGACCGCTTTTGCAAGGCGCTCGGTTGACGGCATGGGAACTGTTTCAAGACGGAATTGCGCACCTGGTGCAATCTGATGGGGCGGCGACGAGCACAATCATGCGGGGGCTAGTGGATGCCGCACTCATCGGCGCAGATCGGGTCGTCGCAAATGGTGATACCGCTAACAAGATTGGCTCGGTTGGGGTCGCGCTGGCATGTGCTGACGCTGGAATTCCATTTCTGGTTGTGGCGCCCGAATCATCTGTAGATCTCGACACGGCTCATGGTGATGATATTCAGATCGAAATGCGTAACGGTGATGAGATTCTAAATTTTGCGGGTCAACGCACAGCGCCACTTGAATCGGAAGGATTTAACCCTGCCTTTGATGTCACGCCAGCGCGTTTGGTTACGGCGTTCGTATGCGAATCCGCGGTCCTTGAGGTTTCCAATGGACAGACACCCGGGATGAAATGGGGTCGCGAATCATGATCATTCTCGAGCCATCTCGGACTCCCTTGAAGGAACTCGTGGAGCGCTCGCAGGCTATTGGGGCGGATCAATCGCTTGTCGTTTATGGCGGCGGAAATACTTCAAGCAAAGGCGAGATTCACGATTACCTTGGCAGGCGGCGCTCTGTGCTCTGGGTCAAAGGCTCTGGAGCCGATATGGCCATCGCCGGCGAACGTGATTACCCAGCGCTCTACCTTGAAGAACTGCTTGCACTACGCGAGATGGATGCGCTCGACGACGAGACGATGACGGATTACGTGACGCGTGCGCTTGTGGATCCCACTGCGCGCCGCCCTTCAATTGAGACGTTGCTTCACGCATTTCTCCCGGCAAAGCACATTGACCATGTCCATGCTGATGCCATCTGTGCTTTAACGAATCAAGCGGAAGGGGAGCGCGCAGTACGCGAAGCACTTGGTGCAGGTTTTGCCTATGTTGATTGGATGCGACCGGGATTCGCACTTAGCAAGATTGCTGGCGAACTTGGGGAGTATGACGGGATTGTTCTGGCTCATCATGGGTTGATCGTTTGGGATGACCAGAGTGCGGCCTGCCTTGATCGTACGCTTGCTGCAGTTGCCAAGGCCGATGCCTATCTAAATTCGCTGACGGACAGGCCACAAGCGGCATTTCGCCACGACGACGCAAGCGATGAGCAGGTCATTGCACTGATGCTAAAACTCCGCGGTGCGCTGGCCAAAGAGAAGAAGCAGGTGCTGCGGATTGATTCTCGCCTCCGCGATATTTCGGATCGACCCGATGTCATCGCGGTAGCGAACGCGGGAGTTTCTAGTGCCGATCACATGTTGCGAATGAAGCCGTGGGCGGCAGCGCTTGGCATTACGGCCGTCGAAGGTGCTCCCGGGGCAGTTGAAGAAGCGGTTGTCGGATACCGCGCTTCGTACATCGAATACTTCAAACGTAACTTGGCACACCTACCGAAGGGGTATGTCCAACACGACCCAAATCCCCGCGCCTTACTCGTCCCAGGAATCGGCGTAGTTACAACGGGATCAACTCTTAACGAGGCTAGTGTGATTGCCGATATTGCGCTGCATAGTTGCGGTGTGGCAGCAAGAGTCATCGACATATTCGGTGAGTCGAAAAGCATTCCCGAATCTGAAACATTTAAATTTGACTACTGGCCGATGGAACTCTACAAGCTTAAGTCGCGCCCCACTGCTGCCCGTTTCGCTGGTCATATCTTTATCGTTACGGGCGCGGGCAGCGGGATTGGCCGCGGCATCGCACTCGAACTAGGCGGCTCTGGCGCTAGCGTTGTTCTCGCCGATCTTGATGAAAATGGATTGGCTGAAGTTGAGAGTGAATTTAAAAATATTGGAGCGCCTGCGCCACTTGTGATCCCTGGTGATCAATCCGATGAGCGGACTGTCCACGCCATGGTGAACTCAACCATCCGCCACTTTGGCGGTTTCGATGGGGTGATCATGAACGCCGGAATTGGAGTCTCCGACAACTTGGAAGATCTTACGGAAGAGAAATGGAGTCGTGGACTTCGGATCAACCTGACCAGTGCGTTCTTGCTCACGCGAGAAAGCATGCGGGTATTGCGCGCGCAGGCTCTTGGGGGATCGTTGGTTTATGTGGCGAGCAAGAATGCCTTTGCTCCTGGCGCCGGGTTCGGAGGTTATTCCGTTTCTAAAGCAGGCATGTTGCAATTGATGCGTATCGCCGCCATCGAGGGTGGCTCGGCTGGAATTCGTGCTAACGCGGTGAATCCAGATGCGGTCTTCGACCACAGCAAACTCTGGGCGGGTGGAATTCGAGAACAACGCGCGGCTGCGCACGGCGTTCGACCCGAAGAGCTCGAAGATTTTTATGCTTCGCGCAATATGTTGAAGGTGAGAGTCACAACTCGCGATGTCGCGAACAGCGTGGCCTATCTTCTCTCCGATGAGTCGTCACGTACAACCGGGACTGTTATCGCAGTCGATGGCGGTGTGGCGGCCGCGTTTCCACGGTAGGTGGAGTCGCCTAATCATTCCGCAATCGCGCGCTTCATCGCGGACGAGTTTTCAAAGAGGTTTCCCCGATGAAGTGCTCCGCCAATCAAGAGCATCAGGTCTTCTCCGTAGAAAGCGCGCATTTCTGGAATCTTTTCAAGAGT
>JANXYY010000176.1 GCA_025355805.1 Actinomycetes bacterium | reverse complement strand
CCGTCACGCGCGCGAAACCGGCATCCGAGTTGGGCCAGGACGTGGTTCGGCAGCCGGGGCGGTGGTCGCTTGGGCTCTGGGCATAACTCAAATTGATCCGATCGAGCATGGACTCTTATTCGAACGATTCTTAAATCCAGAACGTGTATCGATGCCAGATATCGATATAGATTTTGATGAGCGCCGTCGGGGCGAAGTCATTCGCTACGCGACGACCCGATACGGCGAAGAACGAGTGGCTCAAATCATCACCTACGGCACTATCAAGGCCAAGCAGGCCGTCAAGGATTCGGGACGAGTGCTTGGGTACCCCTACGCGTCGGGCGAAAAAATCTCGAAGGCAATACCCCCAGCGATCATGGGGAAAGATATTTCACTCGGAGGAATCTTCGATCCGAAGAACGATAGATATGCCGAGGCAGGCGAATTCCGGGCACTCTACGAATCAGATCCCGATTCCAAGCGAATTATTGATACGGCGCGCGGGATTGAAGGGCTCAAGCGACAATGGGGCGTTCACGCCGCTGGTGTGATCCTTTGTCGCGAGCCACTTCTTGATGTGATTCCGATCCACCGCCGAGATGCCGATGGTGCGATCATCACACAATTCGACATGGGCGCATGCGAGTCGCTCGGTCTGCTGAAAATGGATTTTCTAGGCCTACGAAATCTCACTGTGCTCGACGACTGTTTAATCAACATCAAAGCAAATCGCGATGAAGTCGTTTTATTAGAAGACTTAACTTTGGACGATAAATTGACCTACGAGTTACTTGCTCGAGGGGACACCCTTGGTGTCTTCCAGCTCGATGGCGGCCCAATGCGCGCTCTCCTTCGTTCGATGGTCCCTGATTCATTCCAGGACATTTCTGCAGTCATTGCTCTCTACCGTCCGGGCCCAATGGGCGCGAATGCGCATAACGATTACGCGGATCGGAAGAACGATCGCAAACCCGCGACTCCGATACATCCCGACTTGGCTGAGCCGCTCGCCGAAATCTTAGGAGACACTTACGGGCTAATCGTCTATCAGGAACAAGTCATGGCAATCGCACAGAAGTTAGCCGGTTACTCCCTTGGCGCAGCAGATCTGCTTAGGCGTGCAATGGGAAAGAAGAAGAAATCAATCCTCGATAAGGAGTACGTTCCTTTCGCTGCGGGAATGCGAGTCAACGGCTATTCCGACAAGGTCATCCAGACGATCTGGGACATCTTGGTTCCGTTCTCGGACTATGCCTTTAATAAATCGCACAGCGCTGGCTACGGCCTAGTCTCGTATTGGACTGCTTACTTGAAAGCGAATTACCCTTCGGAATACATGGCGGCTCTGCTCACTAGCGTGCGCGATGATAAGGACAAGAGTGCGCTCTACCTGAATGAATGTCGGCGCATGGGAATCAAAGTCTTACCGCCAGATGTAAATGAATCGGATGCTGACTTCACCCCACGTGGTACCGATATTCGATTTGGATTGGCTGCCATCCGCAACGTTGGAGCGAACGTGGTCGGCTCGATCATCGAGGCAAGAAAGAGTAAGGGACGCTTCGAAACATTCGGGGACTACCTAGCTAAAGCAGATGCTCAGGGGTGTAACAAGAAGACCGTCGAATCATTAATCAAGGCGGGCGCATTTGATTCACTCGGTCAGACGAGACGAGGATTGATGGCAGTTCACATGGAAGCCATTGATGCCGTGATGGAAAACAAGCGAGCCGCAGCGATTGGGCAATATGACCTTTTCGGTGAGGCACCGCTGCCATCGGCTGTGCCAAATGACTTGGGGAGCACCGGCGTCGTGGACGAATGGGATAAGACCCTTTTGCTCGCCTATGAACGCGAAATGCTCGGACTGTATGTTTCCGATCATCCACTCCTCGGCATTGAACACGTGCTTGCGACCCTGGTTGATCGATCCATCAGCGCAATTGCAAGCGATGATCTCGCACATGACCAGATAGTCACGATCGGCGGGTTGGTTACTTCAATTCAACGCAAGATGAGCCGCCAAGGTGCGCCCTGGGCAATCGTCACGGTTGAAGATCTAGAGGGTGCCGTAGATGTGATGTTCTATTCGCAGACATATGCCAATTTTGCGACACAGCTCACCGAGGATGCGGTGGTGGTGGTGCGTGGTCGGGTGGATAAGCGAGAAGATGTCGCCCGGTTAGTTGCCCTAGATATGACCATTCCCGACGTCGCAAGCGCGCCGCGAGGACCGCTCGTGATCTCGATGGCAATTGCGCGTTGTACTCCACCAACCGTTGAGCGATTGAAAGATGTGCTCCGTTCTTATCCGGGGACTACAGAGGTTCATCTCAGTTTGGATAGCCCAGGCAAGAAAACCGTCATGCGTCTTGAAGATGCACTTCGAGTTGCGATTACACCATCGCTCAGCGCCGACCTAAAGGCCCTTCTTGGCGCGGGCTGCCTAGGTTGAGTGGTGCACCCGGAACACCTGCAACGGTGGCACTTGAAGCCGCTGGCACCTGGTGGCGCGGTCACACCTACGTCCACGATCCAGCGAGCAATTCATACGGTTTGGAAGCCGCGGCGGCGCTAGGGGTGGCAGTGGGTGTCGTATACAAAACCTTGATCGCCGACGTCGATGGCATTGGTCTTGCGGTTGGGATCGTGCCAGTTGATGAACTCCTGGACTTGAAAGCATTTGCCAAGGCCGCGGGAGGTAAACGCGCTGAAATGGCGGGCGCGTCGGCGGCGGAACGATCTTCGGGTTATGTTCTCGGAGGGATCTCACCGATTGGACAGCGCAAGCGTTTGGCGACTTATCTTGATGAAGGCGCCATTATCCATGAACGAATCTTTGTGAGTGGCGGTCGACGAGGCTTCGATATCGAGATCGCACCTGATGACCTACTGGCGGTTATCGAAGGTCAATACGCGAAGATCGCTCGCTGACCTAGACTTGACGAATGGCTCTGGTGGTGAGGCGCAAATGTTGAGGCGAGATGATCTTCGGGGACGAAAAATCCCGACAGACACTCGCAGCTTCTATCGCGGGCTGGCCCCTAGAGCCGCGATGGATGTGGAGCAAGCCACCGCAGCTGTGCGGCCGATTCTTGAGGCGGTAAAGAGTGGCGGAGCAACCGCATTGCTCGATTTTTGCGAACGTTTCGACGGAGTCCGACCCGCTTCAATCCGAGTTCCGCTCGAGGCGATAGAACGATCATTAGGCGCCCTGGACCCGAGCATTCGCGCCGCGCTTGAAGAGTCGATCCGTCGGGCTCGAATCGTTCATAACGATCAACTTCGTTATGAACGGATCACTCAGGTCGCCCCTGGTGGCACCGTTACCGAAAAGTGGATTCCGGTCGAGCGAGTCGGGCTTTATGTCCCAGGTGGGCTCGCCGTTTATCCAAGCAGCGTCATCATGAACGTGGTTCCAGCCCAAATTGCGGGGGTAAAGAGCATCGCATTGGCGAGCCCACCGCAACGCGATCACGGTGGTCTTCCTCACCCGACGATTCTGGCGGCCTGTGCCCTCCTTGGAATTGAAGAGGTGTACGCGGTGGGGGGAGCACAAGCAATCGCGATGTTCGCTTATGGTGCTCGTGATGACCAAGGTGGAACTATCTGCGTAGGAGTTGATCTAGTAACTGGTCCCGGAAATGTTTATGTTGCCGCAGCAAAGCGAGCTCTCAGAGGTTTGATTGGCATCGATTCAGAAGCCGGTCCAACTGAGATTGCGATTTTAGCTGACGATTCTGCCGACCCAATTATTGTGGCAGCAGATTTAATTAGCCAGGCCGAACACGACACTTTAGCGGCGGCGCTTCTTGTCACGGACAGTGTCGAATTGGCTGATGAAGTCGATCGCCAACTTGCAGAACGAGTGGCCGAAACGAAACATTCCACCCGAGTCACCGCCGCACTTACGGGCGCTCAGTCGGCGACAATTTTGGTGGAGAACATTGAACAGGGGATCGAAGTTGTAAACGCCTATGCGGCCGAGCATCTCGAAATTCAATGTCGTAATGCGCGCGAAGTGGCCGAATTGATCGTCAATGCGGGAGCCATCTTTGTCGGCAATCATTCGCCAGTTTCGTTAGGCGATTACTGTGCAGGGTCAAATCACGTGCTTCCTACTGGTGGTTGTGCTTGTCATTCAAGCGGTTTGTCGGTCCAAACATTTTTACGCGGAGTTCACCTGATCGAATACAGCGAGAGTGCACTTCTTGAAGTTGCGCCACACGTTATTACCCTTGCGCGCGCAGAAGATTTGCCTGCACACGGCGAAGCAATTCTGGCCAGGTTCGATGTCTGACTGGCCAAAGTGGTTACCAATCCGCCACGATTTGCGAGAGCTATCGCCATACGGGGCACCCCAACTCGACGTTCCCACTCGGCTCAACACAAATGAGAATCCCTATTCCCTGAATGAGTCGCTAGTGACCGACATTTCAGAAAGCGTTCGGGCGATTGCCAAAGACTTGAATCGTTACCCAGATCGTGACGCGCTTGCGCTCCGCGCTGCGCTTGCCGATTACCTTCAAAGTAGCAGTGGCGTCGCGATATCTAGCCAAAAAACATGGGCTGCCAATGGAAGCAATGAAGTAATCCAACAGATACTTCAAGCCTTTGGTGGGCACGAACACGCGGCGATCGGTTTTACTCCCTCCTACTCCATGCACGCACTAATTGCGCGAACCACCGGCACTAATTGGATTGATGGTCACCGTGATTCCGATTTCACCCTCAATGCGGCAAGTGCGATCTCGCAGATAAAGGATTCGCGCCCACAAATAATTTTCATTACTAGCCCCAACAATCCAACGGGCACTTCGGTTTCGATCGAAACAAAGCGTGCGATTCTCGAAACCGCAAGCGAACTTGGCGCTCTCGTCGTAGTTGATGAGGCATACGCAGAATTCGCGCGCACTCGTACCGACAGCGCGCTACATCTACTAGGTGAATTTCCAAATGTCTTGGTAACTCGAACCATGAGTAAAGCCTTCGCGATGGCTGGTACGCGGCTCGGATATTTGGTTGCCGAGCCCGCAGTTATTGATGCCTTAATGATCGTGCGTCTTCCCTACCACCTGAGCGCCGTGACCCAGACAGTGGCCCTCGCAGCTCTTCGCCATGCAGGTGAACTTCTAGAAACCATTGAGGCGATCAAAGTTCAACGGGATCGAATTACGGCAGAACTCACCAGAATGGGTTTCAATCCGATTCCGAGTGATGCTAACTTCGTCCTCTTCGGACCTTTTACCGATTCAAAAGTGGCATGGAAAGCCTTACTGGAGCACGGCGTTCTCATTCGAGACGTGGGACTGCCAGGATTTCTAAGAGTCACTGCCGGAACCGCGACCGAAACCACAGCCTTTCTTGAGGCTATCGAAGAAATCAGACAGGAGACGAGATGAGTTCGCGGAAAGCGATCGTCGAACGGTCGACGAAAGAGTCACAGGTACACGTCGAGTTGGAAATTGAT
Organism: Actinomycetes bacterium; assembly: GCA_025355805.1. Lineage (GTDB taxonomy): Bacteria > Actinomycetota > Actinomycetes > Nanopelagicales > Nanopelagicaceae > JANXYY01. Next base: position 5,277 of record JANXYY010000176.1, on the reverse strand, counting down.
GGGACAGGGTCAACCGATATTTCAACCGGTGTGCCATTCTTTGATCACATGCTTGAACAATTGGGTCGGCACGCGGGATTCGATTTGTTAGTTCGCACGAAAGGCGATCTAAACGTTGATGCCCACCACACAGTCGAGGACACTGCTCTCGCGGTTGGGCAGGCATTGCGTGAGGCTCTCGGCGACAAGTCGGGTCTGCGTCGATTCGGTGATTCATTGGTCCCGCTTGATGAATGTTTGGTTCAAGCCGCCGTTGATCTTTCGGGTCGTCCATATTTGGTGCACCGCGAACCTGAGATCGTTGAATTGATAGGTACCTTCGATACCACGTTAACCCGACACATTTGGGAATCGTTCGTTGCGCAAGCAGGAATCTGTCTGCATGTTCGAGTTCTTGAAGGACGTAACGCGCACCACGTCGTTGAAGCCCAATTCAAGGCAGTGGCACGCGCTCTGCGAGTCGCGGTTGAACGGGATGCGAGGGTTGCCGGAATTCCGTCGACAAAGGGTGCGCTCTAAGTGTTGATTGCTATCTTGGATTACGGTTCGGGGAATCTGCGCTCTGCACAACGTGCCTTGGAGCGAACTGGTGCGCAGGTGGTTATCACCGCCGACTATAAAACCTGTTTGGAAGCCGGCGGGCTAGTGGTGCCCGGAGTAGGCGCCTTCGCAGCGTGTATGCAGGGATTGATCTCGGTCCGCGCCGGGGACATTGTGGATCGTCGTCTTGCTGGCGGTCGTCCAGTTCTTGGGATTTGCATTGGAATGCAAGTTCTATTCGCCAGTGGCAACGAGCACGGCACCATGACCGCTGGCTTAGGACAATGGCCAGGAGAAGTAACCGAACTCCACGCTGATGTCCTGCCGCACATGGGCTGGAACACGATTGAAGCACCTAAAAACTCTGCACTTTTTACTGGTGTCGAAAATGAGCGGTTCTATTTTGTCCATAGTTACGCTGTGAACACTTGGGACTTGCGAGAAGAAGGCCGACTGCCTTCGGCTCAAGTTACCTGGGCAACATATGGCGATCGATTTGTCGCCGCCGTCGAAAATGGACCACTTACTGCCACCCAATTTCATCCCGAGAAATCGGGCGATGCGGGCGCACATCTTTTGGCGAACTGGACGCGCACACTATGAGTAAGGATCGATCCCACCGTCGCCGAGCCCGTGAGTTTGACCGCCTGCAGCGGGTTAGTTCGGGCCAAGAAAGGCAGGCCGCTAAGCATCGGCGCGAAGAGGCGCGCGATAGGAGACGGGCAATGATGAGCCCCTCGCTCAGACCCGGGTACCTAGCCGCCAGGCGCAGAGAAAGAATGCGGATTGTTCTCTTGGTTCTGCTATTGGTAAATGGTGCGATCTGGGTTAACACTTCATCTAATTATGTGAGATTCGGTTCGATCTTGCTGTCGCTTCTGTTGATGCCGATAGTGCGGATTCTTATCGTGGATGCCAGGCGATAGGAGAGTTATGAAACCTCGGTTAGAACTCTTGCCAGCGGTCGATGTGGCTGATGCACAAGCGGTTCGCCTCGTTCAAGGCGAACTTGGAAGTGAGACTCGGTACGGGTCGCCGCTGGACGCCGCCCTGAATTGGCAAGCGGCTGGCGCCGAGTGGATTCACTTGGTTGACCTCGATGCCGCTTTTGGAAAGGGCAATAACCGGGGACTGTTAGCAGAAGTGATTGGCGCCCTAGATGTCAAGGTCGAACTTTCGGGCGGAATCCGCGATGACGAATCCCTCGAATCCGCATTATCTACTGGCTGTGCTCGGGTTAATTTGGGAACCGCAGCACTCGAAAACCCAGAGTGGACGGCAAGAATTATCGCTGAATATGGCGACCGCATCGCAATCGGACTTGATGTTCGCGGAACCACATTGGCCGCTCGAGGATGGACCGAGGATGGTGGCGAACTTTTCGAAACACTCGCCAGATTAGATAACGACGGGTGCGCGCGATATGTGGTCACCGATGTTACGAAAGACGGAACTCTGCGTGGTCCAAATCTTGAGCTCCTCCGCTCAGTCTGCGCTGCGACCAACAGCCCCGTCGTCGCTAGCGGGGGTATCGCAAATCTCGCGGACATTTTCGATTTACGTCAGATGGTTTCGCTCGGTGTTGAAGGCGCGATCGTCGGCAAAGCGCTCTACGCAGGAGAGTTCACGTTAGAAGAGGCGCTTGATATTGCCGGACGAGTGATTTCAACGTGAGCCTTGCCCTGCGCGTTATTCCATGCCTGGACGTAGACGGCGGGCGCGTGGTCAAGGGCATCAATTTTGTTGATCTCGTTGATGCTGGTGATCCTGTTGAAATGGCACGTGTTTATGACGCGCAAGGCGCGGATGAAATAACTTTCCTTGACATCACAGCCAGCAGTGGCGATCGTGAAACCACATACGACGTCGTTCGCCGCACTGCAGATCAAGTATTTATTCCACTCACCGTTGGGGGTGGTGTGCGTGCTGTCGAAGATGTAAATAAATTATTGCGAGCCGGCGCCGATAAAGTTGCGATCAACACGGCCGCCCTAGTCAACCCTCATTTAATCTCTGAAATCGCCGATCAATACGGAAACCAAGTGCTGGTGTTGTCGGTTGATGCGCGTCGTCGAGCCGGTTCGTTGGATGATTTCGAGGTAACCACGCACGGAGGTCGAACTGCGACGGGGAGAGATGCGATCGCCTGGATTAGCGAAGCGTGCCGACTCGGTGTTGGTGAGATTCTTTTGAATTCGATGGATGCCGATGGCACTCAACGCGGCTACGACCTAACCTTGCTCAAGCAGGCGCGAGCAGTCTCAAGCGTTCCGCTGATTGCCAGCGGAGGCGCTGGTTCCCTGGAGGATTTCATTCCCGCAGCGGAGGCCGGCGCAGATGCGCTTCTTGCTGCCAGCGTTTTCCACTTCGGCAAATTTTCAATTCGGCAAGTAAAAGAAACTCTTGCCGCGTCTGGTTTTGAAGTTCGTTTAACAGATGGAGGTTTGTGATGTCAGAATCAATCGCTTGGCGTGAACGGCAAGCACTTGCAGCGCTGTTTGCTCAGTTGGGTCCGGATCAGCCAACACTCTGCGAAGGTTGGAAGACCGCAGATTTAGCGGCACATTTGGTGATCCGTGAACACCGACCCGATGCCGCTGTTGGAATTCTTTTCGCACCGCTGGCCAATTGGAACAACCGAACGATTGCTAAGTTGGCTCCAAAGTTTGCTAAGAATGTTGCGATCCTGAAACGGGGGGCCCCAATTTGGTCACCCATCCGTTGGTTTGATGGTCAAGTGAATACCCTTGAAATGTTGATTCATCAGGAAGATGTTCGCAGAGGACAACCCGGTTGGGAGCCTAGAGACCTTGCGGCCATCGACGCGCAACTCTGGTTATTGGTGAAGCGATCCAGCGCTTTCTCGAATCGTAAATCCCCGACACAAGTTACTTTGGCAACGCCAGATGGTCGCATAATTCCCTCAACCGGTAGCACTACTGTGGTTGGCGAACCGATGGAGTTGCTGCTCTATGTCATGGGACGAACTGGAGCCGCTCGTGTCAAGGTGGAACACCAAACAGGAAGTTCTTGATCTCTTAGTTGAGAATCTTGGCAAGTTCTTCGTTCGTCGGTCCCGTAGGTGCCGGAAAGGGAATCTCCGCGGAGTCGAGTTGAGAGATTCGCTGGCGAACAATTGGATCGTCGTAGACATCGCTGGGTGTCGCAAGTAAAGACTGGTAGCGCGCGAGCCGATGCCAAACATAGGTATCGGTCAGGCTTGCCGCGACGAGTTGCATGAAGGTTGGCCGTCCTGGATCCCCGCTAAGTTTAGATTGCGGAGGTGACATCGCGGGAGCTAGTTCTTGACCGAGCAAGGCACGATTCATCATTGCTACTCGTACCCGATCACCTGCGATTGCATCCTGGTAAAAAGGTTCAATCTCGGCTGCGATCCAGGCATCCAAAGCTTTCGCTTGGCGATCCAAATCATCTGGGTATTGCGCTATCACGTCGGTTATGACACCTGCGTGTGCCAAAGCCCATGACAATCCTCTGCCATAGGTTGGGTTTGTGGTGCTGCAGGCATCGCCAACTACGTGCAATCCATGGATGATCGCCCTCCCGTCACGAACGAGGCGAATCAGCGTCGATTGTAATCCGCCCATCGAATAAACATCGCTCGTCGGCTCAAGGACATCAAGCCACGGGCTTACGGGACCAACTTTACGTAATACCGTGTCGAAGACCGCTGGAGTACGAACGTTTTTCATCGCGACGTCGGCAGCTAACGGTGTGATTGCCGCGATGACGTGACCATTTTCGCACGGTGCCAATAGCGTGCCGAAACGAGGCAGAAGGGCACCTGCCGCGAAGCCACGGTTCAGCGGTGGCAGGGTGGAGATTCCAGAGCGCACTCGATAGGCACGACTGAAATACACCATTCCACAGTCTTCGCTCTGCACTAGAGACGCTAAGCCAAAAGTCTGGGACAGTTCGCGAACGATTGAACTGCGCCTACCCGATGCATCAATAATCAGGTCCGCGGTTTGCACGCCTCCGGATCGCAAAGTGACTCCAGTTACTCGTGGCACCGCACCACTTTCATCCAAGGAGAGCCCAGTCACCCGCTCTCCGGTACGTACTTCAAGGCCGAGTTGCGATACTGCAACTTCTCGCAGCGCCCACTCCGCTAGAGGGCGACGCACCATGAGAAAGACCAAATCCGGATCACGATCCACTACTTGACTTGCTATTGATGGGGGCGGAGGCAAAGGAAGGTCGGTGGCTCCTTCTCCACGCAACTTGTCCAAAACATCCGGCAGACGATCGCGGAGCACTGCTCGGCCGCGCGCCAAGAATGCGTGTGCATGTACAGCGTGTGGTGCCCCCGGGCGAAATGCCCTAGCGATGACTTCATCGGGACCGCCAGGGGATACATCATCGCCATCTAGTACGACGACCTCATGTCCGGCCCGCGCTAGAAGGAGCCCCGTGGAAAGGCCGGCGATACTCGCTCCTACGATCACGATGCGAGACATGGGCAAACGATAAGACGGTTCGGCCGATCGGGCAATAGCCTGGATGTTGCCAAGCATCTTACAGTGGGACACCTGAATATATTAACGGTGACCTTTCTGCCCATGCTGATTGGATTGGCCATCGATTTTGGTGTGCACCTGATCACGCGCTACGAAGAGGAATTGCGGCACGGCGTTTCCGAGGAAGAGGCGCTCAAGAAAGCGATGGTCAACACGGGTCTGGGAATTTTCACGGGCGCATTCACCACCGCAGGCG
>JANXYY010000166.1 GCA_025355805.1 Actinomycetes bacterium | reverse complement strand
TTCGAGAAGTTCATCAGCAGCTGCATAGGTATCCATCTTTCCATCAACTACCTGGCGAGTTAACGAAGCGAGATCGTCAACCTGAGCGATCATTTTGGCCCTAAGCCCACCGATTGCCAGATGTTCGATCTCCATCGAAATCCGCCGCTCTCGACGCTTCGCCAGGTTCCCAGTTTCCTTGAGCCAGACCAAATGGGCATCAATGGCTTCAGCGACTTCTCCAATCCCAGTTCCCCGATCGGCGGAAGCGAGCACTATTTGACGTTCGCGACCATCGATTGGAGCGCTCAGCCCTAGCGAATGCCTCAACTCTCGAGCCGTACTTCTAGCGCCATCGCGATCAGATTTGTTGATTACATAGAGATCGCCAATTTCAAGTAAGCCGGCCTTAGCGGCTTGGACTCCGTCACCCATCCCAGGAGCGAGTAGAACCACAGTAGTGTCGGCGTGGCTCGCAATCTCAACCTCACTTTGTCCAACCCCTACCGTCTCGATCAGGACCACATCAAATCCCGCGGCATCAAGGACCCTTACGCCTTGCGGTGCAGCTGCTGACACTCCACCTAATTGTCCACGTGAAGCCATTGAGCGAATAAAAACGAGAGGGTCAAGAGCATGTTCTTGCATTCTGATTCGATCACCTAAAACGGCGCCGCCGCTAAACGGTGATGATGGATCAATTGCAAGTACTGCGACTCGTTGGCCACGGTTTCGGTACTCGCTGATTAACGCTGAAGTTATCGTGGATTTACCGACACCTGGCGCGCCCGTGATGCCGACAATGTGCGCGTGTCCGGTGCTAGAAGCGAGCAACCGAAGTGCTTCTCGCAACTCTGGCGCGCCGTCTTCGACTAAGGAGATGAGTCGAGCAATTGCACGTGCTTCATGATGGCGTGCCTGATCAACTAGTTCTGCCAGATTAGTCAAGATCAAGCCCGCAGGATTAGCGCATCGCCTTGACCGCCGCCGCCGCAGAGCGCTGCCACGCCGATGCCGCTCCCACGGCGGCTTAACTCATATGCGATATGTAAAGCGAGTCGGGCACCGGACATTCCAACTGGGTGACCAAGCGCTATCGCACCACCGTGCGGATTCACTCGAGAGGGATCGATGCCTAGTTCTCGGGCCGAAACGATGCCAACTGCGGCGAAAGCTTCATTGATCTCAACGATGTCAAAGTCTTTCGGATCAATGTCCTCTCGTTGAGCCGCTCTCTTGATCGCGTTAGCGGGTTGTTCGTGGAGTGAAGTGTCTGGTCCGGCCACGACTCCATGTGCGCCAATTTCGGCAAGCCATTTTAGACCAAGCGAGATCGCTTTCTCTTTACTCATTACGACGACCGCCGCAGCTGCGTCAGAAATCTGCGACGACGAGCCAGCCGTAATAGTGCCCGTTTTTGAGAAGGCCGGCTTAAGTGCTCCAAGCGATTCGAGGGTTGTCTCGGCACGGATTCCTTCATCACGTGAGAAAAGAATCGGCTCTCCCTTACGCTGTGGAATCAAAATCGGAACAATTTCGTCGTCAAAGATTCCGTTGCGTTGTGCCTCTGCAGCTCTTTGATGCGACAAAAGTGAGAAGGAGTCTTGTTCGGCTCGCGTCATGCCATAGCGATCGTTAAATTTCTCGGTTGCCTCCCCCATCAGAACGTGGTCGATTGCACAGAAGAGACCGTCGTGGATCATGTGGTCTTGTAAAGTGGCGTCACCGAACTTAAAACCTTGCCGAGAGCCCATCAACAGGTGCGGCGCATTCGTCATCGACTCCATGCCACCGGCAACGATGGTCTCGAATTCGCCAGCTCGGATGAGTTGATCAGCGAGCGCGATGGCATCAAGCCCGGAGAGGCAGACTTTATTGATCAAAAGTGATGCCACCGAGAGCGGGATGCCACCTTTAAGCGCCGCCTGTCTGGCTGGTGCTTGGCCGGCCCCGGCTTGGAGGACTTGACCGAGGATCACGTAATCGACGTCGCCTCCGGTCAAGCCCGCGCGTTCTAAAGCGGCCTTTATGGCAAAGCCGGCCAAGTCCGTCGCGCTGAAATCTTTGAGCGCGCCATTGAATCGGCCGATGGGCGTACGGGCACCGGCGACGATCACCGAAGTGGATCTCATGAGTATCTCCAACACGTTTGTTTGATCATCTGACACGATACGCCAGTAGGGTGAATTGAGCCCAACAGTGACCAGAGGGTGTCTGCTGTTAGACGGATTACACGCGCTGCTGGAAATGGTGGGAGGGGGTGGGTGTGTGCAGGTGCCAGGTCTGATCGGCATTGATCACGTAGGAATTGCCGTCCCCGACCTTGAAGCCGCGATCGCTTTCTACCGTGATGTGCTCGGGCTCCGCCTTGCGCATATTGAAGTGAACGCGCAACAAGGTGTCCGCGAGGCGATGATGGCGGTTGGTGATTCGGGATCTTCAATCCAGCTTTTGGCGCCACTCGGGCCAGATTCCACGATCGCTAAATTCTTGGCAAAAAGTGGCCCTGGGATTCAACAGATGGCCTATCGGGTGGCCGATATCGGGGTCGCGTGCGCGGCGCTTCGAGCCTCAGGGCTCCGACTACTCTACGAATCGCCACGCGAGGGCACCGCGGGCAGCCTGATCAATTTTATCCACCCAAAAGATGCCGGCGGAGTGCTTGTCGAACTGGTTCAAATGAGCGTCCACTAGATAGCCTTACCGTCATGTCCAACCAACAAGAAAAAAGCGAGGCCAAAGAGAAGGATTTTGGCCAAATCGGTAAACCTCTAAACCGAAGCCATCCTTTTATGTTCGGTTTCTTGGGTGCCCTCGGTGCCGTGACCGCAATTGCTTTGACTCGGGCTCTCGCGAGCGCAAGTCAGGCCTTGGTCCTGATTCTCATCTCGCTCTTTCTTGCGGTTGGGCTGAATCCAGCAGTCGAGGCGCTGCGTCGTCGCGGACTTAAACGAGGCCGAGCGGTACTCGTGATAGTTACAGTTTTCTTGGTTCTGGCTGGTGCTTTTTCACTTACCGCAGTTCCACTTCTCGTAAAACAGACCACCCAACTCGTCCAGCGTGCACCGGAATATCTTGATCAACTAAACAAGAATCCTACGATCGCGCACTTGGATCGGAATTTTGGTGTTGTCAGCCAGGCGAAGAACTTGATGCACGGCAAGGTTCAAGGTGGCAAGTTGGTGGTTAGCGCCTTCGGCGGAGTCATGGGCGTTGGCAAGACACTGTTATCAGGGCTCTTCTCGGTGATCACGGTCATGATCTTGACGCTCTACTTCCTCGCTTCACTTCCTAAAATAACTCGGACCGCCTATAACATCATCCCTGCATCCAGGCGCGAGCGGGTCTCTCGATTATCGGATGAAATCTTGGCTCGAATCGGGAGTTTCGTCGGCGGACAGTTGATCGTTGCCTCGATCGCGGGAGTCGCCACTTTGGCGATGACCTTGATAGTGGGGATTCCATACCCCATTGCTCTTGCGATGGTAGTAGCGACCTGTGATCTGATTCCGTTGATTGGCGCCTCTCTCGGGGCGATAATCGTGACGATCGTTGCCCTGACTCAGGGAGCTAGTTTTGCCTTCATATCCCTGATCTTTTTCATCGTCTTCCAACAAATCGAAAACTACATTGTCTATCCCCGCATCATGAAACGCTCAGTTAAGGTGCCAGGTGCGGTGACGATCATTGCTGCACTACTTGGCGGGTCATTGATGGGACTCCTCGGTGGACTCTTGGCAATCCCTACGGCCGCGGCGATATTGCTAATAATCGATCAGGTGGCCGTGCCAAATGCTGCGCGTAGTTAGATTTGACCTAACCATTGCTCGATAATTCGCGCACATTGTGCGGGTTGTTCCAAGACTGATAGATGGCCCGCGCCTTCAATGATGGCTAGTTTGCCTTGCTTGCTAGCCATGGCCATTTGACGCGCATCGACGACGGGGGCAATTTCATCCTCATCACCAACGATTACTAGCAGTGGCGCGTCGAACTCTTGTAAAGTTGAAAATGATTCTCGTCGCAATGCCATTGCGCGTTGCGTCCACGCGATAGCCGCTGGATCCGCTTGACTGAAGATTTGAGACACACGCTGAACAATCTGGGGATTCACGGCTTTCGTCATCTTCCCAGTGAGCGACGGAAGCATTGTGCCAAGAAGAGAATTTGTTCCATGCTGAAGAGCCAAACGCGCGATCCGCTCCCGATTTGTTTTGCCTTCCGGCGAATCCTCCCCCGCTTTGGTGTCAATTAAAAGAGCGCCTAAAAGCCGATCCGGCGCAAGGCGCATTAGTTCCATGACCACGTATCCGCCAAGAGATACACCTCCAACAAAAAAGCGATCCATTTTTTGTCCATCTGCATAAGCCAGAACACTCTTGGCCAAGACACCCATGCTGGGTTGGTCCTGACTCGCAAATACACCACCAAAACCAGGAAGTGCAGGAGTGTGGATTGGCACCGTCAACTCTGTGCGAAGTTCATCGAACATCGCCGGTGATAATGGGAACGCGTGTAACAAAATAATTGGTGAACTCATGCTGGCGCCCTCCTCACTTAGAGATCTTGGGTAGATCGCGCCACTCGCTAAATTCGCCTAACCAGGTGGACGGTAATGGCACTGCGGAAGGATTAAGGCGCTGAACAATCTCACTCAATACGCGATAAACAGAAGGTTCTCCTACCCAAAGATGCTTTGCACCCTCAATGGGGATGATTTCGGCTTGCGGAATCACTTTGAATTGCTCCCTTGCTTCATCGGGGCGCAAATAGTCATCCAACCCTGGAATTAGTGCAATCAGTGGACGAGTATCCGCGGCCCAATTCGTAAGATCTGTAACATCAGAAAAGCGGAGCGGAGGACTCAGCAAGATTGCTCCTACGACGCCTGGTTGCAATCCATATCGAAGTGCGAGATCGGTACCGAATGACCAACCGACAATCCAAATATTCGGTAATTCGCGATTCGCATATTCGATGGCCGCCACGACATCTGCGGCTTCGCCTATTCCATTGTCGAACTCGCCTTCGCTCTTTCCCGCTGCGCTTTGAGTCCCTCTTGTGTTAAATCGTAAAACCGCGATATTGGCAAGCGCCGGCAGACGCCAAGATGCTTTGCGAAAAATATGAGAATCCATCATCCCGCCATGCGTCGGCAATGGATGTAGGCAGACCATGGTCGCGACCGGTGGCCCATCAAGCGGTAGCGCGATTTCTCCAACCAAGCGCAGACCGTCGACGGTCTCCAAGGTGAGTGGCGTCCGCCGGGCAGGCAGGACTGTATTAGCTCGAATTATCGTCATCTCAACCCAAGTATCCCTTAATGCCACAATTTCCTCGGACGCCGAGCGTGCAACCCGGTTGTGGGCTGACCAGCACTCCATCAGAATGTCGTTATGAGTACCGAGACATTTGTTTCAAGCCATCCTGCGACGGGCCACGAGGTTGGGCGTTTCCCGATCACTGATTCGGAGCAGGTCGAACGAACCGTCGAGTCAGCCGCCAACGCTGCAATCTGGTGGCAGGCACTTGGTTGGAAGGCTCGTGAATCGAAACTTCTTGCCTGGAATGCACTCCTCACACAACGGATCGATGAGATTTCCGAATTGATTTCAAATGAGACAGGCAAACCGGTTAGTGATGCGCGACTCGAAGCAACTCTGGCTATTGGCCATCTGTCTTGGGCTGCCAAGCACGCACATAAGGTGTTGGGCGGGGATGCTCGACCACCTGGTTTATTGATGGCAAATATGGGTGCCAGAGTTGATCGGGTTCCGTTTGGCGTAATCGGGGTAATTGGACCGTGGAATTACCCATTGTTCACGCCGATGGGATCAATTGCCTACGCCCTCGCCGCCGGCAACGCAGTGGTCTTCAAACCCAGCGAATACACGCCCGCAGTGGCGCTCTATCTTTCGTCGACGCTGAGTGAAATTGTTCCCGAAGTTCCACTCCTGCAAGTAATCACAGGTCATGGCGCCACTGGCCAAGCTTTGTGTCGTAGCAAGGTCGGCAAGATTGCCTTTACCGGTTCGACTGCAACAGCGAAGAAGGTCGCTGCCGTTTGTGCTGAATCGTTGAAGCCCATGATCGCTGAGTGCGGTGGGAAAGATGCTGTAATCGTTGCTAGTGACGCCAATCTTGCCCTTGCAGCCGAGCAAACTGTCTGGGCCGCGATGTCGAATGCCGGCCAAAGTTGCATCGCCGCCGAACGGGTTTACGTTGAACGATCCGTCGCCGCAGAATTCATCCGACTTAGTTCGCAGGTTGCCGAGACGTTGAAACCAGGATCTGACGCAAAGTCCTCATACGGTGCAGCGACCATGGCCAGCCAGATCGACATAGTCGAGGCGCATATCAAAGATGCGATTACGCGTGGCGGACGTCTGGTGATGGGAGGAGAAGAATCGGTCCAACGGCCGTACGTCTACCCGGTCATCATTGCTGATGTGCCTGAGGATTCAATCGCCATGACCGAGGAAACTTTTGGCCCAACCATTTGCATCAATACCGTCGACTCTATAGACGAAGCAATCAGACTTTCAAATGAATCACGTTATGGCTTAGGCGCTTCTGTTTGGTCAAAGCACCATGGCGACGAGATCGCATCCAAACTCCATTGCGGGATGGTCAGTGTTAATTCAACTTTTGCATTCACCGCCGTTGCGTCAGTGCCATTTGGCGGCGTAGGAGACAGTGGCTATGGGCGCATCCATGGGCCTGAGGGCTTGCTCGAGTTCACCTTCGCCCGGTCAGTCGTCAGCCGACGTTTTAAACCACCGCTTTCATTCACGACATTTAAGCGAACTGCAAAAACGGATTCCACCATCAAGCGACTAGTTAAAATTCTGCACGGTCGTTAATGCGCGTAGTAATTGCTCGATGTACCGTCGAATATTCAGGTCGGCTAAGTGCTCGATTGGAAGAGGCGACTCGGCTCCTCATGGTGAAAGCCGATGGAAGCGTGTTAATCCATTCTGATGGTGGATCATACAAGCCGTTGAATTGGATGAGTCCGCCATGCACGTTGCGCGAAGATGAAGCGACGTGGGAGGTGACCAATAAGGCCGGCGAACGCCTACTGATTACACTTCATGAAATATTTTCCGACCACGCGCATGAACTCGGGATCGACCCAGGCCTCGTGAAAGATGGCGTCGAAGCTCAACTCCAGCTCCTACTTTCCGAGCGACCACAGGTGATCGGTGATGGCTGGACCTTGGTACGGCGCGAGCACATGACCGCAATCGGTCCCGTTGATCTGCTCGTCCGGGATGCTAACGGACGACATGTCGCGATCGAAATTAAACGAAGAGGTGAAATTGATGGTGTAGAGCAATTGACTCGCTATTTGGATTTACTCAATCGCGATCCCCAACTTGCTCCTGTTCGCGGAATTTTGGCGGCGCAAGAGATAAAACCACAGGCCAGAGTCCTTGCTGCGGATCGAGGAATCGACTGCCTGATTTTGGACTACGACGCTCTCAAAGGCATCGACGACGGTCGCCCCCGGCTCTTCTAGCGCCGGCGAATCCGGTGAGCGGCGGGTTGCCTCACCTTGAGCGGCGGGTTGCCTCACCTTGAGCGGCGGGTTGCCTCACCTTGAGCGGCGGGTTGCCTCACCTTGAGCGGCGGGTTGCCTCACCTTGAGCGGCGGGTTGCCTCACCTTGAGCGGCGGGTTGCCTCA
>JANXYY010000061.1 GCA_025355805.1 Actinomycetes bacterium | reverse complement strand
TGGCCACGACTTGCCGCAAAGAAATTTGCAACTGTTGCAAGCCGGATCGGGCTCATCGTCCTCTGTCAGTTGCTTGCATTGGTATCGGTTGGCGACAACTTCAACCGTAGCCAAGTCTTCTACGCCTCATGGACCGATCTTTTGGGCGGCAATGGTGGCTACACGGTAGCTTCCTCTGCCCCAATTCCGACGAGTACTCCACCTGGCACGGTCTTAACTTTACCGATCGGCCAAGCCACTTCGTCGGGCGGTCTTATTGTCGATGAGATTGTCCACGGCACAGAATCAGATGCAACTGGCCATATAATTACAGTTCTGCCTCGTGAGTTTGTTAGAGCAGCCCGGGGCCATCCACTCCCAGTTAATTTTGCCGGCTTTCATGTGATCGAATTTTTCCCCGGATATCCGGGCGTGCCCGACACTTGGATCCATGCCCTTGATTTGGTACGCAACCTTGAAAACGCTCAGCGCAAAGGGCTTATCGGACCTACGATTGCGGTGATCCCGGCGATAACGGTTAAACCACGGCACGACACGGAGTGTCTCGATTTTGCGAATGGGCCGAAGGTGGAAACCTGGCTCACCGCTGATGTTCCTTCGTATGTGACTAGTCGGTTTGGAATTACTTCGCCTCACTGGGGCGTGACTGGTTACTCAACAGGTGGTTGGTGCGCGGCGATGGTTGGAATGCTTCACCCTGATCGATACACGGCCTCGGGAGTTATTGCTGGATACTTTCATCCCCAATTCGACACCCAGATCAGCACTTGGGAGCGGAATTCACTCCTCACAAAATATGATGTCATCGGTAGGGCAAAGAACCATCCCCCGGCTACCGATGTCCTCGTGGTGACATCGACGCAAGACCGGGCTGGGCGAGCCGATTCACTTCAATTCATTGCCTCTGCTCATCCGCCGCTTCGAGTGACGGAATTGAGTCTTAATCAGGGCGGACATAACACTTCGGTTTGGCGGGGGATTGAACCGGCCCTATTCCAATGGTTTGGGAAAATACTGGATTCGGATCCGAAATCAGTTGGGGCTTGGACTGGCGGAGGCTGAAGTGCTTGCGGTTGGCATAGAGGTTGGCGTCGGGACTCGATAGGCGAGCGCCGGAACCGCGTTAGGGAGCCAATCTAGGGCGTCGACCAATTGCCGCTCCCATACTGAGAAATAGTGGCCACCGGCTGGATTTTCTTCGTAAGTTATCTTGATCTTCTTGTTTTTAACGGCTTTTGCGAAGTTTCTTCCCGACGGATATGAAATTGGATCGTTGTGGGAAGCCGCGATGAAAAAAGATAGTGGTTGTGCGGTTTTAACCACCGTATTTGCGAGGACGTATTTTGGCTCGCGAGGATCGTTCCTTAGCAATTGTGCTTGATCAAAGGTCGGGGCGAAATATCCGGCGAAGGTCATTACTGCGCGATAGGTCTGAGGATTCATCGCGGCCAACATCGCCGCACACCAGCCGCCTGCGGAGAATCCGGCGAGAATGTGATCATCACGCTTTTTGGATACCCGCCAGGTGGAATTGATCCAGGTTGGAATATCCGTGCCAATCCAAGTTCCTGTGCGCGGGTAACCCTTAAAATCGATGCACTCAGTGTCGTAATTGAAGTAGACCGGGACTAACACTGCAATGACCGGTTTCAGCGTGTCATTTTCGACGTCTTCCAGGTGGGTTGCGATGTCCAGGTATTTGACCCAACTGCCTGCACTCCCTGGCATTCCCGAGAACATAATCAGGTACGGGAATTTGGTCTCTGCGTTTTCTGGTAGATCGTATTCGCGTGGCAAGACCGTGATCACCGTGTCGGTAAGCCGGCTCTTTGCGCCCTTGAGCTGGGTGGTCACGATTCGAGATCCACCGGCGGTCACCTTGCCATCGAGTTTGGTCAACGCCAATTTCGGCGGGGTCGCACTTGCGCGAGTGGGCGGGTTGCGAAGGGCCGCCAGGCCGGCGATCAAGAGGGCAAGGCAGGTCAACAAGACGATGAAGGTGGATCGCTTGAAGATCTTCACCGATACCTTTCCTCTCGCTCGTCGAAACCGGATTTAGTTGACACAGAGTTTAGTTGACACAGGGTATTGTGCCGCCGCTCACAGGTACACCGTTTGCCTTTGCCGCGTGGCCCGGGCTCGGCGTGGGGATTGGCGAGCCCGGGGTGGAAGCCGGTTTCTTCTCTGGGTAGAAGAGATTCTGAACGAATTGTTTGCCCAGCGTTTCATTGATGATATTCACACTCTGCCCGTTGCGAGCTGCGTAGTGATCAATCGGCAAGGTATAGAAAGTGATGTGGCCACTCGTCAGATTCCGCGCGCGTGGGAGGAACTTGAGTAAATCCCAATTGTCATCGATCACGACATCTTTCTTAGCGACCTCAATCAGCGATCGCGTTTTTCCAAGGTCAGAGAAAACTCCGTCGCTACGCAATTTTGTAATCGCGCCAGTGATGAAAGCTTGTTGCCGATGTGTTCGATCTAGATCACCATTGACCAAGCCGTGGCGTTGTCTAACAAATTTCAACGCGTCGACGCCATTGATTGTCTGGAGACCTGCTTGAAACCTTGCGCCAGAATATTGCGCGTCATCCACGGAATGATTTAAGCAAACTTGAATCCCACCGAGTGCTCGGCTCAAGTCGTAAAAACTTACAAGGTTAACCTCAGCAAAGTGATCAATTGGGACGTCGAGAAGGTTCGTAATCGTGGCTATAGTGGCAGCTCTGCCCAGGTCACGGCTCAAATGTTCGCGCTCCGGATTTTGAAC
>JANXYY010000019.1 GCA_025355805.1 Actinomycetes bacterium | reverse complement strand
GGAACTCGAGACGCTTGGCCTTTGGATTGCTTCCAGTAATCGGGATGCGGATGCAGGCGGAGCGGTTACGTGCAGAGTAGACGAGGTTTACTGGAGCTTCGTAGCCGGGCACGAGACGGTGGTACGAGTTGACGGTTGGGTTAGTGAAGGCAAGAAGTGATGGTGCGTGCTTCAAGAGTCCACCGATGTACCAACGAGCCATATCTGAGAGTCCGCCGTAGCCCTTCTCGTCGTAGAAGAGTGGTTTGCCATCTTTCCAAAGTGATTGGTGCACGTGCATACCTGATCCATTGTCACCAAAGAGTGGCTTAGGCATAAAGGTGGCCGACTTTCCGGCTTCCCAAGCAACATTCTTGACGATGTACTTGAAGAGCATCAGTTCATCGCCTGCACGAGTGAGGGTATTGAACTTGTAGTTGATTTCCATCTGGCCTGCGGTACCAACCTCGTGGTGCGAACGCTCGACCTCAAGCCCTACTTCGCCAAGCTTCATGACCATCGCGTCGCGAATGTCTGCAAACTGATCCGTTGGGGAGACAGGGAAGTAACCACCCTTGTAACGCGTCTTGTAACCCTTGTTGTTGCCGTTCTCATCGCGTCCAGTGTTCCAAGCGCCTTCGATTGAATCTATGTGATAAAACGAGCCGTTCTGCTTTGTTTCAAAGCGAATATCGTCGAATACGTAGAACTCGGCTTCTGGGGCGAAGAAGGCAGTGTCAGCGATACCGGTACTGGCTAGGTATGCCTCGGCCTTGGCGGCTACGTTTCGTGGATCACGAGAGTAGGGCTCGTCGGTAAGGGGATTGCGTACCGAGAAGTTGATGACGAGGGTCTTCTCTTTGCGGAAGGGATCGATGAAGGCGGACTCAGGAATCGGAAGAAGTTTCATGTCGGATTCGTGAATCGCCTGGAAGCCGCGGATCGAAGATCCATCGAACATCAGACCATCAGTGAAGATGGATTCACCAAAGGAGATCGCCGGGACATTGAAATGCTGCTGCACACCTGGAAGATCGGTGAACCGCACATCAATAAGCGCGATGTTTTCATCCTTTATGTACTTCAGCACCTCTGCGGCCGACTTGAACATTTTTCTCCCTTACCCGAGTGGTCTTAGGCAGACCATAGAGCCCAAGCGTGAATGCGCGGTCACTCCGGTGTTTCAGGCGTGTTAACCAACTATTCTTTGCCCATGGTTAAGGACGGCGAATCGGTCGGTCGCGAGGCGATCGGTTC
This sequence comes from Actinomycetes bacterium, assembly GCA_025355805.1. GTDB lineage: Bacteria > Actinomycetota > Actinomycetes > Nanopelagicales > Nanopelagicaceae > JANXYY01. The sequence continues at coordinate 2,535 of JANXYY010000019.1, read as the reverse complement.
TTGGCTTGGCGGGGCTTCGTCTTTGCGATCTTCCGTGGGGTATCCGGGGGAGCGCTTAGGGTTTCCGCGCTCCGGGGCAGGATCGATTGGGAGCATGGGGCGTCGGTTGGCGGCCTTGGTGCTTGATTGGTTTATGTCTTTATTGGTGGCCGACTTGTTTACCCATCAGTGGGGTGGGTTTGTTTCCTTACTTGTTTTCTATGGAGAGGTCTTCTTCTTTACGGCTTTCTTAGGTTCTTCAGCGGGGCAGCGATTGTTGCGCCTTCGAGTGGTGCGAGTGAGCGATCGTGGCCGAGTTCCGGTGCTTGCGGTTCTGGTCCGATCTGTTCTGCTGTTTCTGGTGGTACCTGCTGCGGTCTATGACCGTGATGGGCGAGGGCTCCATGATCGCGCCGCAGGGACCGTTGTCGTTCGATCTCGTTAGGGTGAGGCATGAACTTTTCGAAGGCTGTCTCGTCGGGGTTTGATAATTTCACGAATTTCCGCGGGCGGGCGCGTCGTTCAGAGTATTGGTACTGGATGCTCTTCAACGTCATCGTGAGCATTGGCGCTTCGATCGTGGATTCAACGATCAATACCTCTTTGGTGAGTGCGTTGGTTGGCTTGGCGCTATTTCTACCCGGGCTTGCGGTGACCTTTAGGCGGTTGCACGATACCGATCACAGTGGTTGGTGGATCTTCATCTCCATCATCCCGATCATCGGTTTTATTGTTCTGGTGATTTTCTTTACCAAGGCCGGAGATCGGGAGCCGAATCGTTATGGGTATCCGCCGGTCTAGTTAGCGAGCTTTCAGCACTTTCCACAGGGCCGATCCCGTACTCAAGAAATGTCGCGTGCCTCTCCCTCAAGGTTCGGGAGAGGGCGGAGAGATCCTCTGGAGCAGGAGATCAAGACCGCCCGAAAACTCCTCAGGGAGCATAAGCGTTCTTGACAGGTTATGTGGTAAAACGCATAATCTTATTTGAGACGGTATTTTTGAGGAGGGGTTCTGATGGCTCGCCCATACAGTGAAGTAGTCGATCTGTCACACCTGATGGCGGATCCTGATCTTAAGAAATTTGCCGAAGGGTTACGCAGCCAGGTTCAAGCTGAGTACCAAGAGACTTTTGGGCTCGGAGAAATTGTTGCTAAGCGGCGAACTGAGTTGAATCTTTCACAAATCCAGTTAGCCAAAAGTACCGGTGTTTCCCAAGCGGACATCAGTCGCATTGAGTGTGGGAAAGGGAACCCGACCCTTGACACTTTGAGGAAGATTTTCGTTGCACTTCAACTTCAGATGACTCTCGAGGCTAGGCCGCTGAGTCGTTGTGCTTAGCGAGCTTTAGGAAGTCTTGCACCGGCTAGCCCACGGTAGCAGTTATAGCAGTTAGGCCATACAGTCAGTGGCATGACCCCCGCACCCAGGTTCCTCGTTGTACACCCGACCAACCAGTCGGACCATGATTCAGCCTTGCTTAACTCCGTTCTCGTTGAACTCGACAACCCAGCCACAAAAGTTGCTCTTCAAGTACTTATTGCGGGGATGGAATCTGGCGGAGCGGTTGTTAGCAAATTGAACGCATTAGTAACCCCACAAGAAGCTGCTGAGTTTCTCGGCGTCTCGCGTCAGTATGTGGACAAGCTCCTCGCCGAAGGGCGAATCAAATTCGAGTACAAACCCGCCAGCAAGCACCGTGTTATCCGTGTTGCCGACCTGGTGGCACTCGAACAGAACAGACAAGAAGGCACCAGCCGAATTGGTAAAGCAATAAACGATTTGATCGACTCAGGCGCCGAGTACTAGAACCAGTAGCATCGACAACAAGGTGCGCGTCTTTGTTGACACCAACGTTTGGTACCCAATCCGTGTTGCCGACCTCATTCTGCGCACAGTCGAATTCCAACTGATCGACCTCGCGTGGAGTGCGGAGGCATTGGCCGAACTCACGCGCGTCCTTATTCACGTTAAAGGTTTGAAACCAGAATCGGTCGAGAATTTTGTCGAGGCTATTCGATCAACTGCGCCAAGCGGTCGCATTATTCCCCGAAGTTATCGGCACCTCATTGAACGAATGCAAGGACCGGACGTCGATGATCACATCTTTTCGGCCGCAGTTCGCGGTGGGTCGGTGGATGTGCTTCTTACCGAAAATGTAATTGATTTTCCTCAGGAGGATGTCGGGCCGCATTGCCGAGTGTTGCGTCCGGATGAATTATTTAGTGAACTTGTAGCGACTTATCCAATCGAGTTGGCACGACTGGTCGTCGAGATGGCTGGCAATCTTAAGAACCCTCCCAAGAGTCCACAAATGGTCCTAGACCAACTTCGCAGAGCAGGTCTCGTGCGGTTTGCTGACGCCGTGCAGGAGTTGATGGGCTGACCTAGAACTTTGGGTCGTGGCTCTCGATCCGATTAGCGAGCTTTAGGAAGTCTCGCACCTTTGGGCAGTGGCCCCTTGGGCAGCGGAATGTTCATGCCACCAACGGCCTTAAGCCTGGATTTAACCTCGCGCAATTGCACCTGACTGATCTTCTTGGGAAGTTTGCGCACGTG
>JANXYY010000162.1 GCA_025355805.1 Actinomycetes bacterium | reverse complement strand
CGGGTTACGCAACCTAAAGGTGGACACATATGAATATGGCCTTCAACCTGAATGGACCTGCCCACTTCATAACTCTCGGACCACTTTCAATTTCTGCCGGAAACCTGGTAGTTATTTTTGTGATCCTTGGGCTTTTTGCAGCAGCGGTAGCAATCCCATTCCCTAACCACCACGATTCGGAGTGACATTATGAGCGTGCCGACAAAATCGTGGACCGTGCGAGTTCGTAAAGCAACAGTCGAACAATTCAAACCGGAAGATCTTTTACCAGATCGTCAACCGGGTTATGTCACATCATGGATTTATGTATTTGGAGTGGCAACTCTCGCGGCGTTCGTAATGCTTATTGCCTCCGGATTGTATCTAACGCTCGAAGGTCCGTCGTGGTGGCACACCTCTTCAGTTGGACATTACGTCAACTCTGTTCATCTTTGGAGCGTCGAGCTCTTCTTCGTGTTCATGGTTGTGCACCTTTGGGGCAAGTTCTGGATGGCAGCTTGGCGCGGTCGCCGCTTGGCGACCTGGATCACCGGCGCCGTGTCATTCTTAGCTTCGGTAATCACCGCATTCACTGGTTATTTGATTCAAACGAACTTTGACTCTCAGTGGATCGCCGGCCAGGCAAAAGACGGCTTCAACTCAATGGGAATCGGTGCCTTTTTCAATACTTTAAATACTGGCCAAGCGATCCTCCTCCATGTGGCTTTGCTGCCTCTAGTGCTCGGCGTCATCGTCGCCTGGCATGTAATTTTGGTTCGTCGTCACGGCGTGGTTCCACCGATCGATGAAGGAAGTAAAAAATGAGTAAGAGATTGGCAAAAGAACGACCAATCGATCTAGCCAAGTGGAGCGGACCAACCCGGTATTACGATTTGGTAAAAGAAATTACCGTCGCAATAGTGGTCGTTGCCGTACTAGCTCTGTCGCTTGCGGCACTGTTTAGTTCACCGGACGAACGAGCGTTAACTCTCCAATCTTGGGCGAAGGCCAACCCAGCAGACTTTGCTCTGACCGCTACCGGCGAATTGGCGGGCAGTACCACCTCCGCTGGCTATGGACCGCCCTACAACTCTGCATCGGAAGGACCAAACCTCGGACCACTCAAGATCGCCAAGTGGGTTGGCGTTCGAATTCCGATTGACTCAGCAAAGACGTTCGTCGTTGAACCACTCGCAACTTTGAGTGATCCAGCCGCTGTTGGTGCACTCTCACAATGGCAGGCCGCAAGTAGCGACCAGCAGTTGAAATGGGCCGGCGCTTATAGCGCAGGGCTCGGTAAAGCACCCACGGCTACCAGTCTGCCCGATCCAACTGGTCAATTTGGCCCGGTTCCAGTAATGGTTTCCAGCCTGCTTGCAATGGCCTCATCCGGCGCCCTCGATGGTGCTCTAACTACGAGGGATACCCCACTGCCCACCGACTTCACCAAGCCTCTTCTTTTCCTCGCCGACAGCGATGGCTACTTCGGTGCGAAAGCAACTGAGCAGCACCTTGCCGGCGATCAATGGGGCATGATGAATGAGACCGGCTCCTATCCAGGACAATCTTGGCTCTGGCTCTTCTCATTCTGGTACCAGGTTGAGCCATTTAAATCTTCGGCAAATGCGGATCCCCAAATAATGGCCCTCGTTGGACTGCTTAGTCTTGGGTTCATCTTCATTCCGATTATTCCCGGGGTTCGACGAATTCCCTATCTAATCCCTGTGCATCGCCTGATCTGGAGGAAGTGGTACGCCAGACGCCAGTAACATTGGCCAAATGCGAAAGAGGGTCGTCGTTATTGCGGCGGCCCTCTTCGTTATTCTCGGGTTTATTGGAGGCGGGCTTTACCTTTACGCACAGGGTGCCATCCGCTCTATCCCGCGATCAAGTGCGTTAGTTGGCGTTGCGCACGGATCCTCCGATGGCGCAACCAATATTTTGCTTTTGGGATTAGACAGTCGCCGAGATAACAATGGCAATGATCTTCCCAGGGCATTACTCGACACTATGCATGTTGGAAGTAGCAGCAGTGTCGGCGGCTACAACACCAACACGATCATCCTGATTCATGTTCCCGCTAACGGCCGCCAAGCAATTGCGATTTCAATTCCACGTGACGACTATGTTGCGGTCCCTGGTTACGGCATGCGCAAAATCAAGGAGGCCTACGGGCTCGCGAAGTACTACGGAGAAAGCGATCTCGTGAAAAAGGGCGTTCAAAATCCGGAGCGCGAACATTTGAGCCGTGACCTGGGCAGAGCTGCCACTATAGCCACGATTACGAACCTTCTCGACGTCCCAATTGATCACTTTGCTGAGGTTAACCTTGTAAGTTTTTACGACTTGAGCCGAGCA
>JANXYY010000153.1 GCA_025355805.1 Actinomycetes bacterium | reverse complement strand
GAAAGTATCTTCAAGAGAGGGCCGAGTGGTCGATATTCCGGCCAAAACAATCCCGGCGGCGAAAGCAGCTCGATTCAATTCGGCCGCCCATTCGGCCGGGGCAAAAATGTGCAACGTTTGGTTTTCAACACTGGTCTTATGCCCGAGTGCATTCACAATCGAGGCTAACGGAACCAAATCTTCCGCGTGCTCAGGTCGCGCTACGATCGCGGCCTGTTGCGCCTCGAGGAGTTGATTAGTCTCCCCTGCGAATAAAAGTTTGCCCTCGTTAAGAATCACTAGATAGTCGCTTATCTGTTCGAGTTCGATCAGAAGATGGCTCGAGACGAAGACAGTAATTCCGGCGTCAGCCAGCGCGCGCAAGAGAGTCCGAATTTCGTGGATGCCGGCGGGATCAAGCCCGTTTGTGGGTTCGTCAAGAATGAGTACGTCAGGCTGCGGCAAGAGCGCTGCCGCGATGCCGAGGCGTTGTTTCATCCCGAGCGAATAAGTCTTAAATTTGGATCCACCGCGATCAAGCAGGTCGACTCGTCGAAGCAATTCATCGATTCGATCGGCTGGGTATCCACCGAGGGTCGCCAACACTTTTAAATTTTCTCGGCCCGATAAATACGGGTAGAACGCTGGCCCCTCAATCATGGCGCCAACTCGTGAAAGATATTTTTCCGGATGAGTCAAGGACGTGCCGAGTACTTCACCAACACCGTCGGTACAAGAAATAAGTCCAAGTAGCATCCTGATGGTTGTTGTCTTGCCGGCGCCGTTCGGACCTACGAAACCGCAAACACTCCCCGGCGGCACAGTAAACGTTAGGTGATCGACAACTACCCGTTGCCCGTATTTTTTCGTTAGCCCTGTGACCGATATGGCCGGTGTGGTTGCAACTGACATATCACAAGCCTGCCAGAGATCGTGACCACATCATGACCAGGATCAATATGGACATTAAACCCGAACCCTCCATGCGGTCCTACTGGCGTTGCAGTTGGGCTTGGCTTTCAGCTGGGAATGAGTTCACTTATTCCGAGACTGAGAGAGGCGCGATGAATTGACTTGCGTAAAGTTGACGATAGAAGCCACCCTTAGCCATTAATTCTTCGTGGCTGCCCTGTTCAACGAGTCGGCCCCTATCCATCACCAAGATCGTGTCGGCATCTCTAATGGTTGAGAGACGGTGTGCGATCACAAAACTCGTTCGTCCTTCACGTAGAACAGACATCGCATGCTGCACAAGAACCTCTGTTCGAGTGTCAACCGAACTCGTGGCCTCGTCAAGGATGAGAATCGCCGGATCGGCCATGAAGGCTCGTGCGATGGTGATTAGTTGTCGTTCTCCGTTAGATACCGTGGCATTCTCATCAGTCAGGACTGTTTCATACCCAAGCGGTAGTGCCCTAAGCAGGTGGTCAATATTGGCGGCTTGCGCCGCTGCGATCACTTTCTCTGGGGCCGGGTTAAGACTGCCGTAGGCAATATTTTCGTTCATGGTCCCTGTGAAAAGCCAAGTGTCTTGCAAAACCATGCCGAATTGACGACGCAAATCATCGCGACGCAATTCCCTGATATCAATTCCATCGAGAGTGATTCGACCATGGGTAATCTCATAGAAGCGCATAATTAAATTCACAAGTGTGGTCTTGCCCGCTCCAGTGGGTCCGACGATTGCCACAGTTTCTCCTGGCTTCACAACCAGTGAGAAATTCTCAATCAAGGGTACGTCGGGCGAATACCGAAATGAAACGTCTTCGAAACAAATCTCTCCGACCGCTCGATCGATACTGCGAGGATTCGGGGTATCTGGTTCTTCTTCAACAGCATCCAATAATTCGAAAATTCGCTCGGACGAAGCTACTCCGGATTGCACAAGGTTCATCAAGCCCGCTATTTGAGAAAGCGGGAAACTAAATTGGCGCGAATACTGGATGAACGCTTGCACGTCGCCGAGAGTCATCGTCCCAGTGGCGACCTTATAACCACCGAGGACAGAAATCGTGACATACATGAGGTTGGAGATAAGCATGGTCGTTGGCTGGATGGTTCCCGACACAAACTGCGCCTTGAAACTCGACTCATAAAGTCGTTCATTCAGAATTGAGAAGTCTTCGATCGCACGATTGCGTCGTCCAAACACTTTCACGAGGGCGTGCCCTGTATGCATCTCTTCAACGTGTCCATTGAGTTTCCCAGTCCAGTCCCACTGCGCAATGAACTGGCCTTTCGAACGTTTAGCGATTTTGATTGTGACAAACATGCTTACTGGGATCGCGATTAGTGAAACGAGAGCCAAAATTGGGCTAATCCAGATCATCATCGCCGAGACCGAAACGATGGTGAGCAACGAATTGAGTATCTGAGACAGACCCTGCTGAAGTGAGTTTGCGATGTTATCGATGTCATTGGTGACTCGGCTCAGCAGATCGCCGCGCGATTGGCCATCAAAGTAACTCAGGGGCATCCGACCTAGTTTTTCTTCTGCTCTTCGACGAAGACGATAAACGGTGCGTTGGGTGATGCCCGCCATTAGATAGCCCTGCAACCACATAAAGATTGAGCCAAATGCGAAGAGTGCTACTGCAAGCAATAGCAAGTGGGCTATTGCGCCAAAATTCACGCCCTGGCCAGGAATAACTGGGCTTTTTTGGAGCATGTCGGCCAATCTCAATTCGCCGCGCGCTCTAAGTCTCGCCAATGCTTGCGCTTTGGAAATGCCCACTGGAATCCTTCGGCCAAGATAGCCGTAGAAGACATAGTTGGTGGCTCTACCAAGAATTTTTGGACCGAACGCGTTAAGGATGACGCTGATTGAGGTCAACGAAATCACAAGTATAAAAAGATTGCGCTCTGGCCGTAATTGCGCGAGGAGTCGGCGTAGCGACCCGCGAAAATCTTTCGATTTTGCAGGCGGCGGTCCGAACATGCCCGCCTGAGGCCCTCCTCCAGGTCCCCGAACTGGCGCCGACGGCTTGGCACTCATGCGGCCTCGTCAGGACTAAGTTGCGATAGGACGATCTCGCGGTAGGTGGCACACTTTTGCATCAACTCGTGATGGATTCCGATCCCCACAATGTTGCCGTTCTCCAAAACAATGATCTGATCTGCGCCGAGGATGGTGCTGACCCGCTGGGCGATCACTATCAGCGTCGCAGCACTTGCTTGAACAGATAGCGCGGATCTGAGTTTCGAGTCGGTCGTAAAATCGAGCGCCGAGAAACTGTCGTCCAGAAGATAGATTCGGGGATTTTTCACGATCGCTCTGGCAATCGAAAGACGCTGCCGTTGTCCACCTGAAAGATTCGTCCCACCCTGAGAAACTTCATAAGCCAATTTTTCTGGCATCTCCTCGACGAAATCGCGCGCTTGCGCTATTTCAAGGGCATGCCACAAGGCGTCGTCGCTGGCCTCTGGATCGCCATAGCGCAGGTTTTCGGCGATGGACCCGCCAAAGAGATAGGCACGTTGCGGCACCAAACCAATGCCAGACCAAACTTCTTCGAGTGATTGGTCGCGCACATCCACACCGTCAATAAACACGGAACCACTCGTTGCGTCGATAAATCGCGGGATCAAATTCAGCAGTGTGCTCTTGCCACTTCCAGTGCTTCCAACGATTGCCGTGAGTTGCCCGGGTTCGGCGGTAAATGAAACCTCAGACAGGATTGCTTGCTCTGCCCCCGGATACCGGAATTCGACATTCCTAAATTGAACTCGACCAGTTTTCCTTTCCGGGATCTTCGGATTAATGAGTTCGACTACGGAAGAACGAGTGTCCATAACTTCTTGAATTCGTTCCGCGCTTGCCGCAGCCCGAGGGATCATTAGTGACATCATGACTGCCATCATTACCGACATTAGAATCTGCATGATGTAAGCAAGGAAGGCCGTTAGGTTGCCAATCGGCATCTGCCCGGTATCTACAAGTTTCCCACCAAACCAAATAACTGCGACGCTCGACAGATTCAGAATCAGGGTTAGCGACGGAAACATGATCGCGAATGTCCGGGTGACCTTCAGCGTAGTATTCATGAGATCCGAATTAGCTGCGGCGAAACGCCCTTCCTCGTGTCGGGTTTTCACGAACGCACGAATTACGCGAATACCGGAGATTTGTTCTCGCAAAACGAGATTTATTCGATCAATTTTGAATTGCATGGTCCTGAAAAGTGGCACCACCCGGCGAAGCAAGATCGAGATCAAGATAGCCATCAAAGGAACTGCCGCTAGAAGTAGACCCGATAGTCGGACATTCATGCGCAGTGCCATAATCACAGCACCGATGCCAGTGATCGGCGCACTCACCATCATCGTCAGGCCCATGAAGAGAACCATCTGAACTTGCTGCACGTCGTTTGTGTTGCGCGTGATCAAAGACGGTGCACCGAAATGATTTAATTCGCGCTCTGAAAAGGCCTCAACCGAAGAAAACACACCCTTGCGAAGATCCCGGCCGAATGCCATTGCTACCCGGGCGCTTAAGTAGGCAAGAATTAGCGAAGCAATCAGGACCATTACAGAGGCGCCCATCATCGTGGCGCCCACTCGCCAGATATATCCAAGATTGCCCTTGGCCACCCCGTTATTGATCAGATCTGCATTGAGACTCGGTAGGTAAAGGTTTGCTATCGCTTGGATGAGCAATAGAAGAAGGACGAACGAAACGTTTCGTTTATAGGGTCTTAAGTACTGGCGAAGAATACGGGTTAACAATTCCGTTTCCTCTAACTGCCATTTAGCAATGAATTAGGCGGCAAGACATCAAGCCCATCCGAGCTATTTCGGTATCCCGCGCCAGTTCCCTTGATGCGATATTTGCCGTATTGCCAAACGATCTTGTTTGTCTTGGGGTCAACCACGATTACCCGATGGTTTCGATCCTCGGTTGCAATCACATCACCATTTGGGAGAGCGCGGCCGAGCGAGATGTGGTCGAACGTGAGATAAACATTCGGTTTAACTTCACTGGTATCGGATGGGTAGGCCACGCCTGGCGCGTGCGTCGACCAAGAGACGGTCCCGGGCAGAAGTGCCGAGCCTCTTAAAGCGTGTGGACGATATCCGATTTCGTTCAACGAGCAAGACCGTAAATTTGTTCAGCGTTACCTCTCGAGATCGATTCGACCACGCCGAGAGCATCCGCGGCAGACCAGTCACCTCGGGCCACCCATGAGTCAAGTAATTCCCCGAGTCCGCGTCGATACAAGAGCGCGCCAAGATAGGTGAGTTCACTCAGCCCCCAGGCATCCGAGGAGAAGAGGATCTTGCTGAAGGGAGCCAACTCGAGAGATTCGGCGATGATGGCTGGAGATCGGGCTCCCACATAATTGATCGCGAGACCCACATCCAAATAAACATTGCGAAACATCTGCGCTAGGTAGCCGGCATTTCTTTGATATGGGTAAGTGTGCAGAAGCATCACGGGGATCTCTAACCCTTCGAGACTGCGAATGAGTTCAGTCATTAAAAGTGGATCACATTTATGCAAATTTAAGTCGGGATCGCCATAGCCGATATGAAACTGAATTGGTTTCTTAAATTCAACAGCTTGCCAGATCAAATGCCTGAGCAAAACCGGATCATCAATTCTGGCCTTTCCACTTTGCTCCACCTCCGTCAACCACTTGCTAGCGGCTTGACGCACTTGGCTTGCCTCAGGTTTTGCCGGATCAAAATCCAAACCACTGCGATAGGCGACGATCGACTTGAAGGCAATCGAGTCCGACGATTTCTTCGTGAGAAGGTTCGCGAAATCGTCGATGAAAGTGCTGGCCGATGAGGCTCCAGAACTTGCAAGCTCCTCAGCCACAGTCTCAAGACGAACCACCTGACTTACTTTTGCTCCAGAAATTTCGGCCATCCCGCTTGGCCCATGAATTTCATCGCCGCGATAACCGGTCTCGATTAGGAAGTGTCCAATGCCACTAGCTTGCAAGAAGCGGCGATTTACCTCCGATGCTCCAAGTTCAAGCCGACGCTCGAAATAGGTTTCAGCATCTGCGTGTTTAGGCAGTTCGAGTAGCGGTGCGCACCACCTGCGAACGGCAAATCCAACTTGAGTATTGAGGGCTGCGACCACTGAAGGTGGAGTGCGATCAGATTCGGTAATCATGCCGGCGAAGAATTCAGCTGATGGATTCTCTCGAACCACACCATGAACATGGTGATCAATCAGCGAAATTTGCGCTAACGCCTCACTCGCTGGCCCCACGGGGGAAACGATCCAATCAGTAGACACTCGAATACCTCGCACACTTCTCATCATCGTTGAGTCCGACCATAGCCTCAGATTCGGCTGCGCGTATGCCGAGGTGCGTAGCAACCAGATTGGGAGCAAACCAACTCGCTGCCGCGGAATCCAGTTTGAACGCCGCGATGGCCTCGTTGAGGGAGGCAGGCAATTGCCTTCCAAATCCTTCGACTTCACCAAAGAGAACCTTAGGTAGAACACATTTGCGCTCGAGTCCATCGACCATCGCCTGGATTATTCCGGCGAGAACCAACCATGGATTGGCGGTCGCATCGGCTGCGCGATATTCAACATTGAAAGATTGAGCCGGGTCTCCGCGACCAAATCCAACAACGGGACAAATCCTTAAAAGCGCTTCGCGGTTCTGCTTAGCGATACAAATCGAACCTGAACTCCACCTGTGTGGCTTTAACCGTAGAAAAGAAGTTTGGCTTGGAGCAGTCCAAACGAGAAGCGATTCAGCGTGCTCCAAAATTCCGGCAAATGCATTTGCGGCGATTGGTGAAATGTCTCCATCGGCACCCGGTTGATAGGTAACCGGGAGACCATCACGCCACAGTGATAGGTGAACGTGCACGCCATTACTTACGGATGAAGTGCTCGGCAGTGGAGCAAAAGAGGCGCGCAACGAGTTTGCCCGGGCTACATCTCGAACAATTTCGCGAAGAATAATGGCGCGATCCGCGGCCATGAGCGCACCTACGGGTTTCAGCGTTATCTCAAACTGTCCTGCTCCATATTCTGGGAGCCAATTCTCAATCTCGTACCCCGCGACCGAGAGTGCGGCCAAAAGTTGAGTACCAAAAGGTTCTGCGGATCTTAAGGCACCAAGACCGAACGGGCTTCGCACCAGGGCCGAGCCATCAATTCCACACAGAGTGAATTCGTGTTCGAACGAGGCCATAACGCTAAGGCCCGACGTACTTTCCAGTTTCGCTATTGCCCCCTGCAGAGTGGCTCTCGGATCACACTCCCAAGGTGTCCCATCTAAACTGGTTTGGGTGGCCAAAAATAAATGCAAGGGATCACCACCCGCCGCGGCAGGAGGCAAGAGAACTTCAGTGCTGATATCAGGTACCAAACGTAAATCTCCCAAAGCACCAAACGGATTTGGCTCGGCAATTCCGCCAAAGGCAGTAAGGGCAAGGTCGGCCGGAACCCAGCCAACACCGATGCCACCGCTCAACAATGCGGATCTTGGGAGCGCCCTGCCTCGAACCATCGCAACAAGATCGCAGGTCGCGACAAAAGCCAGTTCAGACATCGAATAATATGATTAGGGAAGCAGTGCGATGACGCGAGCAGGGCTACCTGAGCCACCAATGAGCGGCAATACTCCGACCACAATCCACGCACCAAGTGGTGGGAGTAACTTTAAATTTTGCAGATTCTCTAAATGCCAAATTCCCTTTGGATGAGTTACTTGCGAGTGAACTGGAAAATGCGTTGCTCCTCCAGGATCGATTCCGAGCGTGTCCGTTCCGAGGCCACCAATTTTTCGTTCATCAACTAAAAATTTTGCCGCTTCAACTCCAAAGCCAGGAAAACGTAGATCACCAGGCGCGCCTGCGTAGCGACGTTCATCATGGTTGAACTCTTCCCACCCGGTACGGAGCAGAACTGCCGAACCATCTGGGATTCGCCCATTCGCTTCTTCAAACATGCGGACGTCTTCCAGCAACAGTTCGCCGTCGGCGTCATCTCCTATGCGTCCAGCGATGTCGATTACGGCAGCAGGGCGCACCAATGATGCCACCGGCACTTTATCGACCGTCGTCTGCCCTTCTATAAAGTGGCATGGCGCGTCGAAGTGAGTGCCACTATGTTCGAAGAAAGAGACCCGACGAGCAAAGTAGCCATCGTGGGCAACCGTCACGACGGTTTCGGCTTCAGGCGCCTGAGCTCCGGGCCACATAACGATTCCTTCACCCAGTGGAATCGTAAGATCGATTACTTTTACACCATTCAGCATTTGTGCCCCTTAACGAGCTGCCGAGAGATTCTCATCGGCAGTCAATTTTGCGCCAACCTTTGCGGCCAGACCCGGTCGTGCGACAACTCCAATGGCGCCAATTAGTAACCAGAGTGCTCCCACAACTGGGTACGCGCGAGCCGCTCCACTCGTCGGGAAAGGAATGACGTTCCGATAAAGCGTGTATGCAAGAAGGATCAAACCAGCAATCGGAATGATGATTTCCCAACTCTTGGCTTTTTTAGCCCCTGTAAAGAAGAGGAATTTTACCGCACCAATAGTCGCGAGCGCATAGGCGACGAGAAGAATCAAAGTTCCGATTACACCAGAGCCAACGAAAACATCAAATGGTTGCACATGCCAGATTAACTTCCAACCAAAATCAATCACTGCCACTGCCAGCACGATGAACATGGTTGCGGTTGCCGGCGTCCCATTCTTAACCGAGACACGAGCCAGACGTGCGCTTCCGCTGTCGCGGCCCAGTGCGAAGAGCAAGCGTGATGCTCCGACAACGCAAGCGAGTAAGCACCCAAAGGCACTCAGCGCCGCGCCGAGAGTGATCGTCGTGCCCACCCAGGACGCCACATACGAAGTACCTAGATCGCCCATCAGAGAGCCTGAACCAATGAATGCCTTAACCCCTGCCGCGTCTGTGCCAAATCCCATGACCTCAACTGCTGTGATGAGAACGAAGTAGATTCCGCCGAAAATTGCAGTGCCTAAGATCGCCCGTGGAATGTCTTTGCGCGGATTCTTCGCCTCTTCACCGAGCGTTGACGCGGCTTCGAAACCGGCAAATGAGAGGAAGCCGAATACCACGCCGAGAAATACTGATGAGGTGCCCGTACCCGATGGGATTGTGAAGACACTCATGTCAACCTTGTGCCCACCAGGGGCGCTACCACCGACCAACTTCGCGAAGATGATGATGGCCGTGATGACGATAAGAGTTACCGTGATTCCTTCAACAGTAAGCAAGATTCGGGTGCCATTGCGCGCGGGTACCACCGCTAGTAAATACGCAAGGACGATTGCAATCCCACCCACTAGAAATCCGCTCCAAGCTGGCTGGTGCCTCCAAACCCCAAGTTCATCGAGGAATTTAGTTCCGAAAATTCCGGCCGCCATTGAAGTTACGCCACCATAAAAGATGTAGGTACCCATGAGGCCCCAGCCGGCCACGACTCCAGAGCGTGGCCCCATCGTGGCTCCGACGAAGCCATAGACGCTCCCAGCGTGGTGGAAATTTTGGCAGAGTCGAACGAATCCATAGGCCACAAGAAGTACACCTGCCGTGGCGAGCGCGAACGCTAGGGGCACGGCGCGACCCACTGTGGTCGCCGTCCCCTGTGGATTGATATTTGCCGCCATTGATGGGGCCATAAGTGCCACCGAAATACCAATTGCTTCCCAGATATTTAGGTTCTTTACGAGGCCGCGACTGGTTTCGACTGACACAAATTCCTCCTCATTAGTTTTCACCTGGGCAGTGATATCAATCACCCCGGCATGAATTGTCTATTTGTACTTGGCTAGCGGGTAAATAGGAAGAGCAGACACGCTAATAATTGTCTTAAAAAGTAGAGAAGGTCGCCAATCTCGCCCAGTCATCGCCATTTTGTTCCGCCTTGGCATTCTCCGCGCGACGCGTAGCGAGCAGGCATCGAAGCATCAGGTCCCCGAGTGCATCCACCAGTAGCTCATCTTTTTCCAGGGCCTCCAGCGCCGCCAGTTGTGTTGACGGGAGCGGGCGAATATTGGAAGCGAGTGCATCTTCGGGCGACAAAAACACTGGATCATGCTCAGCAGGCGCAGGCGGCGTCAATCCACGTGCAACGCCATCTAGGCCAGCGGTAATTAGACCGGCGAGTGCAAGATACGGATTGGCCGAGCCATCGCAGGTTTTTAATTCAAGATTGATCGATTTCATTTCCCGTCCAGCAAAGGGGCTGGCAACTCGTACGGCGCACTCTCGATTGTCATAACCCCACGAAATTGTCGAACCCGCCCATGAGTGCGGGCGCAAGCGATGAAAAGAGAGAACAGAAGGGCAAGTGAGAGCCAGCAATCCGGACAAGTGATCTAGCACCCCGGCAACGAATGAGCGGCCGAATTCCGAAAGCTGGGTTGGCTCGTCTTTGTTATAGAGCAAATTGGTTTTGCCATCTTCAGACCAGAGGGAGAAGTGCAGGTGTGCCCCAGATCCAATTCCATCGGCAAACGGTTTTGGTGCAAGCGAGGCCAACAGTCCGAATTGAACTTCTGCCGTCCCACGAATCGTGTCTCGGAATTTCAGGTGTTGATCAGCGGCCGCAAGTGCGTCTGTGTACTTAATTGCGATTTCTTGCTGCCCGGGTCCGTACTCATTTATTGCCTGCTCGACGGTAATCCCCTGCGCCACCAGATTATCGACCATGACGTCGAGGACGACGCTGGCGCGATCCATTCCAGAACTCGAATACACGGGACCATTGCGCCACGGTTTCGGTCCTTCTGGAGTTTCCTCAGCCAGGTAAAACTCACTTTCAAAAGCGGCCATCACTTTTATGCCTTGCGCTTGAGCCTTTGAGATTGCCCGCTTCAAAATTGTGCGGGTGCACCCACCCCATTCCGAACCGTCCTGCTCTCGCAAGTCAGAGAACATCCCAGCCGTGCGATCAAGCCAAGGAAGGTCCGTATAGGTATTTGGGTCCGGGATAATTCGCACTTCGCCGACCGGCTCCATGCCTTCTACCTGGATCAAGTCTTCAAATAGATTGACCGCGTTCTGCGCGCGGGTGAGCCCCACTCCTTCGTAAATTTTTGAAGGAAATTCTGAAGCGTGAACCGTTTTCCCTCGAATAACGCCGGCCGGGTCACAATAAAGAAAACGGATCAATCGGGTGTGCGCATCGGCGGCCGCCGCGATCGCGTCCTTCTTCTTCATCATTGAATCTCCCGTCTAGCGCTAGATGCACGCTAGCCGATCTTCGCTGCTTTAGAGATCCAAGAAATGCTTAACGACCAAAGATCCGGGCGAGGAATCCACCTTGTTCGGAAGGTGCTGGCGCGTTTTTTGCGCAGTCACATTGCTTGCTCTTCGGGATTCCGGCCAGCACCTGATTGACATGGCGACCGCAGCCCGACCAGGTGGCTTTCTTACATCTTGAACAAGTGGCTCGACTGCACATAAACGTATTTCTCCTTGTGAATAGAAAAGATCGTGAGGGTCAATCAACGAGTAGGTTACATACCCCCAGGGGTATCGTCAAACCTTGATATCGCTTTGAATTAGCCGGATCGTCGAGAGCCCCAGGCCAAGTACCGGAACCAGCGCCAAGGCGCAGAGAAGCCCATAACTCCCGAAAGCGATAACCAGTCCAGAAAGGGCACCAGCGAGCGCTCCGGCGCCGTTCATCATTAGATCAGAGGTGCCTTGGACCGACGGGCGAAGTTCGATTGGCACCGATTTAGCCAGCAGGGTGGATCCGGCTACCAGGGTTGCCGACCACCCAAGTCCGAGCAAAAAGAGTCCGGCCCCAAGAATTCCAGCGCCGTCCATCGGAGCCGTTCCCGCGATTGTTGCGGCCGCAAGCAAGATCAGTACGCCGAGCAAGATGACTTTTGGTGGTCCGAATTTGTCGGCGAGCCAGCCCATCAACGGAGAAAAGGCGTACATGCCAGCGATGTGCACGCTGATCACGAGTCCAATGATCGAGAGCGAATCTTGGTAATGATGCATATATATCGGCGTCATCACCATTATCGAACCCATGACAATATGTCCCACCACGATTGCCAGTAGCGCCAACGACGCCGTTTTAGATTCGCGAATCGTTTTCAAAGCCAATCGAGTCGAGCCTTTTCTCCCCGTCAATGAAATCTGGGCTTCAACGCGAGAGAACAGGTAGGGGTCTGGACGAAGAAATATGAAAATCACCAGCGCACCAATTATGAGCATCACACATGCGACTAAATAGGGGCCGGTAAGCCGAGGAAGACCAAGCGAGTGAGCCATCGACGACGTGAAGCCGACTAGATTCGGCCCAAGTACCGAGCCAACCGTGCCGGCCCAAACGACATATGAAAGGTCGCGACCTCGATGGTGCTCCTCAGCAAGATCGGTCGCGGCAAAACGCGATTGATAACTGGCGGCAGAAGCAGCACCAACCAAGAGAATCCCCAGGAAAATTAAGGGGAAAAGGCGCGCCGCCCCGCCAACGACAGTAACCATTCCGCCGAGGGCTCCGATCGAATAGCCAGTTGCCAGAGCGGTACGACGACCGCCGCGTTGAGTGAGGTTGGCCAGCGGAATCGCCATCAACGCAGAACCGAGAACACTAAAGGTCTGGGCCAAGCCGGCCAATGCTTCGCTTCCCGAAATTTCAAGCACGAGGAGGGCACCGGCCGGGACTGCACCAGCAACGCCTAATCCAGAAATTATCTGCGCGATCGAAAGAGTTCGAAGCGTATTTTTACGAACTTCTAGGTGCAATCCCACACGGTCGGTACTAACGCGCATTCATATTCCGTCTCGGTCGAAGATGCGGGAAGAATCGAGGCACACGTTTCACGTATGAGGAGTATCCCTCGTGCTTTGCGCTGAGGAACCTCTCCTCCCAGCGCGCTTTGAAATTTAGAAGCAGAACAAGTGCAAGAAAGGCAATCAGAGATATCAAGGTGCCCCGATAAATCGCAACGCCAAATCCAAATGTTAAAACGCTCGTATAAATCGGATGCCGCACGTATGAGTAGGCGCCTCCCGTTTGCAGCGGTGCATCTACTTTTGGCACCGGGTTTGCGGTTAACGCCGGACCCAGGTGCGCGAAGGAAAATGCCAAGACAATTGCGCTACAAAATAAGAGCGACGCCGAAAGAGCGACCAACCAGCCCGAATCGCGCATACTCCCTCCGAAGCGATACCCAGGGGCAAACCCGATCAGGCCCAGAAGGAGGAATTGCGCTCCCACCAGCAGCCGACCCCGCCCCCGGTCACTCATTTCTACCTCCAAGTCGCGGAATTCTTTCAACCCCAATAGTGTTGTACTCTATACCCCCTGGGGTATATGAAAGGTGGAGAAATCAGATGGCAACAATCAATCTAACCGAGCAGGACTTCGAATCGACGGTAAATGCCGATGGGATAGTCCTTGTCGATTTCTGGGCAGCGTGGTGTGGTTGATCGCCGTATCGGTGCTCCTCGTATTTTGCAGTGCAATTATCTTGATGTTTTCCTTCTCGCACCTCGGTTCGGCGTTAACGGCAAACCCGGTGCCAAAAGTTGCTGCACCGCTGCAAACAGGAGGCGTCTATTCATACGTGAGGCATCCGATTTATACGGGCGTTTTAATATTGGGATTTGCTGTAGCGATTTATCGAGGCACATTGATTTCTCTGGTTGCCTTCCTAGCCCTTGTACTGCTTTTAAATTTCAAGGCGCGGTGGGAGGAGCGTTTTCTCGCTGCAAAGCATGAGGGATACTCCTCCTACATTGATCAAGTGCCAAGATTCTTCCCGCATCTTCGACGGAGACGGAACATGAATGCGCGTTAGTACCGACC
>JANXYY010000099.1 GCA_025355805.1 Actinomycetes bacterium | reverse complement strand
GGGTAAGACCACTCTTTTCAAAATGCTGCTGGGACAAGAGAGTCCAGATTCGGGCGAAATCAAACTTGGCGAGACCGTGAAGATTTCATATGTCGATCAATCTCGAAGTGGAATTGATCCCAAGAAGTCTTTGTGGGAGGTAGTTTCTGATGGCCTGGACTACATGAAGGTGGGGCAGGTGGAAGTCCCGAGTCGCGCCTATGTCTCGGCCTTCGGTTTCAAGGGACCAGATCAACAGAAGCCAGCCGGAGTTCTGTCTGGTGGGGAGCGGAACCGCCTTAACCTTGCGTTGACGTTGAAATTGGGAGGCAATCTCCTGCTTCTTGATGAGCCGACAAATGACCTTGATGTCGAAACCCTCGGGTCATTAGAAAATGCTCTTCTTGAGTTTCCAGGTTGCGCTGTTGTTATTTCCCACGATCGCTGGTTCTTGGATCGGGTAACGACACACATTTTGGCGTACGAAGGTGACTCGCAATGGTTCTGGTTCGAGGGCAACTTTGACTCGTATGAAAAGAACAAGATCGAAAGATTAGGCGCGGATGCCGCACGCCCGCATCGCGTCACATATCGCAAGTTGACGCGCTAGTTGCATGAGACATCTTTATAAATGCCCTATTCGCTGGGGCGACATGGATGCCTTTCAGCACGTCAATAACGTTGCCTTTCTTGAGTATTTACAGGAGGCGCGGGTTGACATGTTTTGGGTTCATCCGCAGCGAAACGGCTTGGCGCCATTGACGCAAGGCATTGTCGTGGCTCGCCATGAGATTAGTTACCTCGCACCGCTCACCTGGCGCGAAGAGCCGATCATCATCGAAGCCTGGGTTCGCAATTTACATGCCGCATCGTTTGAAATTGAATACTTAGTGCGCGATGAAGAATCAAAATACGCAACGGCGCGTAGTGTCCTTGTTCCTTATGACCTCGAGAAGAAGCGGCCTCGTCGGCTATCGGCGGACGAGAAGGCGGCACTCGAGCCCTACTTAGAGAGAACACCGTGACGGAAACCAATTTCAATGAAGATCGCCGATGGTGGCGCGAGTCAGTCATCTACCAGATCTATGTGCGCTCGTTTGCGGACGCGAGTGGAGATGGAATTGGCGACCTAAACGGTATTCGCTCGCGAATTCCATATCTGGTTGATTTGGGCGTTGATGCCATTTGGTTGACACCGTTTTATCCATCACCGCAGATTGATACTGGCTATGACATTTCCGATTTCTGCGACGTTGACCCCCAGTACGGAAGTTTGTCCGATTTTGATGCGCTACTTGAGAAGGCGCACGCCGCGGGGCTCAAAGTCATCATCGATCTCGTACCAAATCACTCAAGTGATCAACATGTTTGGTTCCAAGCCGCGCTTAAGGCTGCCGCTGGATCGCCCGAGCGTGACCGCTACCTCTTCAGAGAGGGTAAAGGTGAAGATGGCGAATTGCCGCCAAATGATTGGCAGGCAATCTTTGGTGGTCCCGCCTGGCAAAGAATTACCGAACCTGACGGGACAAGTGGGCAGTGGTATTTGCATTTGTTCGCCCGCGAACAACCTGACTTCAATTGGCGTAACCAAGAGGTTCGTTCGTACTTTGAGGGAGTTTTACATTTTTGGCTGGATCGCGGAGTAGATGGTTTCCGCATCGACGTTGCGCACGGGTTGATCAAAGACTCTGCACTTCCAGATGTCGGCGATGACAAAGCCGAGCTTCTTGAATACAAACCCCAACCAATGTGGGATCAAGAGGAAGTGCACGACATTTATCGTGACTGGCATCGGATTCTTGCTGAATACCCCGGTGATCGCATGGCAGTGCCGAGGCCTGGGTACAGCCCGCCGCTCGAGCGGCGAGATATGTTCGAAGCGATGAACTCTCGCAAAACTTTAATTTTGATTTTCTCTGCAGCATCTGGAATGCCCAAGAACTGCATCGAGTCATTGATTCTTCGATCGCTGCAGTTGAAGAAGTAGGCGCGCTACCTTCCTGGGTATTTAACAATCATGACGTTGTTCGCTCCGTCGACCGGTTTGCACTTGGATTAATCGGTGGACGCGGAGGAACGACGCTGATTCGCCAGGGTGACCCGGAAAAACTAGATCTGGCTGTCGGCGAAAAGCGCGCTCGAGCAGGTGCACTTTTGATGCTGGCGTTGCCTGGTGGTTCATACATTTTTCAAGGAGAAGAGTTGGGTTTACCTGAAGTGCGTGACATTCCAGAGGTGGCCCTAACCGACCCAATTTGGGTTCGAAGTGGGCACACTGATCGAGGGCGTGATGGTTGTCGAGTTCCGCTGCCCTGGCGCAAGGATCTGAGCGGTGCC
>JANXYY010000098.1 GCA_025355805.1 Actinomycetes bacterium | reverse complement strand
GGGTAAGACCACTCTTTTCAAAATGCTGCTGGGACAAGAGAGTCCAGATTCGGGCGAAATCAAACTTGGCGAGACCGTGAAGATTTCATATGTCGATCAATCTCGAAGTGGAATTGATCCCAAGAAGTCTTTGTGGGAGGTGGTTTCTGATGGCCTGGACTACATGAAGGTGGGGCAGGTGGAAGTCCCGAGTCGCGCCTATGTCTCGGCCTTCGGTTTCAAAGGACCAGATCAACAGAAGCCAGCCGGAGTTCTGTCTGGTGGGGAGCGGAACCGCCTTAACCTTGCGTTGACGTTGAAATTGGGAGGCAATCTCCTGCTTCTTGACGAGCCGACAAATGACCTTGATGTCGAAACCCTCGGGTCATTAGAAAATGCTCTTCTTGAGTTTCCAGGTTGCGCTGTTGTTATTTCCCACGATCGTTGGTTCTTGGATCGGGTAACGACACACATTTTGGCGTACGAAGGTGACTCGCAATGGTTCTGGTTCGAGGGCAACTTTGACTCGTACGAAAAGAACAAGATCGAAAGATTAGGCGCGGATGCCGCACGCCCGCATCGCGTCACATATCGCAAGTTGACGCGCTAGTTGCATGAGACATCTTTATAAATGCCCTCTTCGCTGGGGCGACATGGATGCCTTTCAGCACGTGAATAACGTCGCCTTTCTTGAGTATTTACAAGAGGCGCGGGTAGATATGTTCTGGGTTCATCCGCAGCGAAACGGCCTGGCTCCATTGACGCAAGGCATTGTTGTGGCTCGCCATGAGATTAGTTACCTGGCACCGCTCACCTGGCGCGAGGAGCCGATCATTATCGAATCCTGGGTTCGCAATTTGCATGCGTCTTCGTTTGAAATTGAATACTTAGTGCGCGATGAAGAATCAAAATACGCAACGGCGCGTAGTGTCCTTGTTCCTTATGACCTCGAGAAGAAGCGGCCACGTCGGCTATCGGCGGTCGAGAAGGCGGCGCTCGAGCCCTACTTAGAGAGAACACCGTGACAGAAACTAATTTTGATGAAGATCGCCGATGGTGGCGCGAGTCAGTTATCTATCAGATCTATGTGCGCTCGTTTGCGGATGCGAGTGGAGATGGAATCGGTGACCTAAACGGTATTCGTTCGCGAATTCCATATCTGGTTGATTTGGGCGTGGATGCCATTTGGTTGACGCCGTTTTATCCATCCCCGCAGATTGATACTGGCTATGACATTGCTGATTTCTGCGATGTTGACCCCCAGTACGGAAGTTTGACTGATTTTGATGCGCTACTCGAGAGTGCGCACGAATCGGGTCTAAAAGTCATTATCGATCTTGTGCCAAATCACTCGAGTGATCAGCACCCTTGGTTCCAAGCCGCGCTCAAAGCTGCCGCTGGATCTCCCGAGCGTGACCGCTACATCCTCAGAGATGGCAAAGGTGAAGATGGCGATTTGCCGCCAAATGATTGGCAGGCAATCTTTGGTGGTCCCGCCTGGCAAAGAATTACCGAACCTGACGGAACAAGTGGGCAGTGGTATTTGCATTTGTTCGCCCGCGAACAACCTGACTTCAATTGGCGCAACCAAGAGGTTCGTTCGTACTTTGAAGGGGTTTTACGTTTTTGGCTGGATCGCGGAGTAGATGGTTTCCGCATCGACGTTGCACATGGGTTGATCAAAGACTCCGCACTTCCAGATGTTGGCGATGACAGAGCCGAGCTTCTTGAATACAAACCCCAACCCATGTGGGATCAAGAGGAAGTGCACGACATTTATCGTGACTGGCACCGGATTCTCGCTGAATACGCCGGTGATCGCATGGCAGTGGCCGAGGCCTGGGTACAGCCCGCCGCTCGAGCGGCTAGATATGTTCGAAGCGATGAACTCTCGCAAAACTTTAACTTTGATTTTCTCTGCAGCCTCTGGAATGCCCAAGAATTACATCGGGTGATCGGTTCTTCAATGGCTGCAGTCGAAGAAGTTGGCGCACTACCCTCTTGGGTGTTTAACAACCATGACGTTGTTCGCTCCGTCGACCGGTTTGCACTTGGATTAATTGGTGGACGTGGAGGCACGACGCTCATCCGCCAAGGTGACCCAGTGAATTTAGATCTCGAAGTCGGCGAAAAGCGTGCTCGCGCAGGTGCACTTTTGATGCTGGCGTTACCTGGTGGCGCATACATTTTTCAAGGTGAAGAGTTGGGTTTACCTGAAGTGCGTGACATTCCAGAGGTGGCCCTAACCGACCCAATTTGGGTTCGAAGTGGGCACACTGATCGAGGGCGTGATGGTTGTCGAGTTCCGCTGCCCTGGCGCAAGGATCTGAGCGGTGCC
>JANXYY010000070.1 GCA_025355805.1 Actinomycetes bacterium | reverse complement strand
ATTGCCCAATATTCCCCACTGCTGCCTCCCGTAGGAGTCTGGGCCGTGTCTCAGTCCCAGTGTGGCCGGTCGCCCTCTCAGGCCGGCTACCCGTCGTCGCCTTGGTGAGCCATTACCTCACCAACAAGCTGATAGGCCGCGGGCTCATCCCTCACCGAAAAACTTTCCAAACCCGGCGATGCCGCCAGGCTTCATATGCGGTATTAGCCCCGGTTTCCCGGAGTTATCCCACAGTGAGGGGCAGATTGCCCACGTGTTACTCACCCGTTCGCCACTGATCCGCCCCCGAAGGGACTTCACCGTTCGACTTGCATGTGTTAAGCACGCCGCCAGCGTTCGTCCTGAGCCAGGATCAAACTCTCCATAGAGGCTTGATCTGGCGCTTGACGTAACTAGCTTTAGTTATGTCATTCACCAAAGGAATTTCGTTATTGGTGTGGCTTGATCCAAAGATCAAACAACCCCAACGACGAGGTTTAATTGGCATTGACTTGTGGCACGCTGTTGAGTTCTCAAGGTACGGACGCGCACCGATCTCAGGTCTTCCGACCGTCTTCGGGGCAACATTCCCAACTTAGCCATTGCGCGCCCCCGGGTCAAACCCGGCGGTTCCGCATCCCTCCTGGCAAACACCTATTCAAATTCTTGCGAAAATCTAGGTGGGAGGTGTCAATCGAACGTCCGATATTTCCATCGTCCGTTTCTCGAATGCTTGCGTAGTTTATGCGAGTGGAGTGATTGCGGTCAAATCGGACTATCTACCGCTCATGAGGCGATATTTGAGTTCAAAAAAGCCTTAGTTGCTAGGGCTTATTCACGACACCTCGATCGCTGCAATATCGCGCTTGCCTCGACGCAAAACGAGAAACCTATCGTGAAGTAGATCACCTCGGGTCGGGACGAAAGCCTCATCCGTGACCTTGACGTTATTCAAGTAAGCCCCGCCTTCGCGGATGGTTCGTCTGGCGGCCGATTTTGACTCGACAACTCCGGTCGCCGCAAGTAGTTCGATCAGGCCCGGGAGCTCCATGGAGCGGGCGATCGTGGCCCGCGGCACCTGCAGAAGGGCGCCCGCCAGGGTGGTCTCCGCTACCTGAGAAAGGTCCCCCAAGCCGAAGAGGGCAGCGGCAGCCAACTCGACTCGCTCGCACTCTTCTGCGCCGTGTACGAGCGTGGTCATCTCCCTGGCTAGGAAACGCTGTGCGGCTCGCTTTGCCGGATGTTCCAAGACCTGGACCGCCAGATCGTCGATCGTTGCATGGTTGGCAAAAGAGAAAAACTTCAGGTAAGCGATGACGTCGGCGTCCTCGCAATTGAACCAGTATTGGTAAAAGGCATATGGGGACGTCATCTTGGGATCAAGCCACACCGCACCACCAGCACTTTTCCCAAACTTTGTGCCGTCTGACTTCATGAGCAGGTTCATCGTGAGCGCGTGCGCAGAGCCCTGTTCAACTCGTCGGATTAGGTCAAGGCCTGCGGTGATGTTGCCCCATTGGTCGCTTCCTCCCATTTGAAGCGTGCAGCCTTCGCGTCGAAACAGTTCTAAAAAATCCATGGCTTGCAACACCTGGTAAGAGAATTCGGTATATGAAATTCCGCCGCCATTGAGGCGGGTTGCGACCGAATCTTTATTGAGCATCTGATTCACACTGAAATGTTTGCCGATATCGCGGAGGAGTTCGAGCGCCGTGAGCGAGCGCGTCCAGTCAAGGTTGTTTGCCATCACTGCGCTATTCGCCGAGTCATCAAAAACTAGAAAAGCCTCAAGTTGGCTCCTAATACCCGTAACCCAGCCAGAAATAACTTCTTCATCGTTAAGGATCCGCTCCGAGTTGCGACCACTCGGATCCCCCACCAGGCCGGTTGCGCCTCCCACTAAGGCGATTGGACGATGCCCAGCGAGTTGGAACCGGCGCAACGCCAGCAGAACGACGAGGTGACCGATGTGCAGACTCGGCGCAGTGGGATCGAATCCAATATAAACGGAGACCGGGCCGGCGTCTAAGGAGGCAATAAGTGCGTCTTCATCGGTGCTCTGAGCGAGCAGCCCTCGCCATTTGAAGTCGTCTAGTAATTCGCGTCCGGTCACAGCGTCCAAGTCTGCCCTAACTAGTGAGCGGATGAGACGGAATTAGCCCAAGCCCGATCGCTTCCCATGGCCCGCGCCAAGTCGGCCAACTGCTCGCGAACGCGAACTGGTGCGGTGCCACCAAAAGCAGTTCGAGAGGCAACCGCACCTTCTGCGGTCAGCACATCGCGGACTTCGACAGTCAGGAGAGGGTTTATCGACGAGAGCTCCGCATCGCTGCATTGATCTAGTTCGATTCCATTGGCTTCACAGAATCGAACGCACTCCCCCGCAACCTCATGGGCGTTGCGGAACGGCATGCCTTTACGGACAAGCCAGTCGGCGATCTCGGTTGCTAGAGCAAAGCCTTCAGGCGCAGATCGAGCCATTCTTCCCCGATCAAATTGGCTGGTTTCAATCATGCCGGTAACAGCGGGTAGGAGGATCTGCAAGGTATCAAGAGAATCGAAGATCGGTTCTTTGTCCTCTTGCAAATCTCGGTTATAAGCAAAGGGCAAACCTTTTAAGGTCACCAGAAATCCGGTGAGATGTCCGACCAATCGACCACTTTTACCACGCGCCAATTCCGCGACGTCAGGGTTCTTCTTCTGAGGCATGATCGAGGAACCAGTTGAATACGAATCGGCTAACGTAACCCACCCGAATTCTCTTGAAGCCCAAAGCGTAAATTCTTCACCGATACGCGAAAGATGGATTCCGATGAGGGATGTGATGAACAGTAGTTCTGCGACGAAATCGCGATCACTGACGGCGTCAATTGAATTCGCAATCGCTCCACTAAAGCCAAGTTCACGAGCCGTCCCCCGCGGGTCATCGATGAGAGAGGATCCGGATAGCGCCCCCGCTCCAAGCGGTGAGAAATCCGTGCGTTTATCCCAATCGCGCAGTCGCGACAAATCTCGTGCGAAGGCGTGAATATGTTTGGCGAGTTCATGGCCAAATGAGACTGGCTGCGCATGCTGTAAATGCGTAAAGCCTGGCGCGATGGAATCAGCATGTTGACTCGCTTGCGCAAGCAGTGCCTCCTGCAGACCAAGGAGCAAACTTGCAAGTGACCGCACTTCATCCCGCAAATAGAGCCGTAAATCAGTCGCCACCTGATCGTTGCGCGACCTGCCGGCTCGTAGTGCGCCGCCGAGTTCTCCCAATTTTTCCACCAGACCGCGCTCGAGTGCGGTGTGCACGTCCTCATCACTGATCAGAGGATGAAAAACTCCGTTAGCTACTTCGATCCTGAGTTCTTCGAGAGCATCAAGGATGCGAGTTAACTCTTGGTCGTCAAGCAGTTTGGCATTGCGTAATGTTCGAGCATGGGCCTTGGACGCGAGTAGGTCATATTTGGCCAGTCGCCAATCGAAATGAACACTCGCCGACAGGGCAGCCATCGCATCGGCGGGAAGGCCGGCGAACCGCCCACCCCAAAGTCGCATGTCAGTCATTACTTCATCGACTTGCCCACGCGTAGATCGCGAGCTGCTGCGATTCGACTTGGCATTCCCCAAATATCTACGAAACCTTTTGCAAGTGACTGGTCGTAAGTGTCGCCTTCGTCGTAAGTGGCAAGATCGAAGTCGTATAGCGAAGTTTCACTGCGGCGACCAGTAACAATCGCGCGTCCAGCATGCAATGTCATCCGGATCTCGCCGGAGACCAATTCGTTGGCCTCGTTCATAAAAGTGTCGAGTGCGCTCTTGAGCGGAGAGAACCAGAGTCCGTCGTAAACAAGTTCACCCCAACGCTGTTCAGCCTGTCGTTTGAACCGCGCTAATTCACGCTCCACGCAGACATTTTCCAGTTCTTGATGCGCAGTAATCAGCGTTAAAGCCCCTGGTGCTTCATATACCTCACGACTTTTAATTCCAACGAGGCGATCTTCGACCATATCGATGCGGCCAATGCCCTGGGCTCCGGCTCGTTGGTTCATCTGCTGAATTGCTTCCAGCATCGTTACTGGTTTGCCATCAATGGCTATCGGAATGCCTGATTTGAAAGTGATTACAACTTCGTCAGGATCCCGAACAATTGACGGGTCTTGGGTATAGGCATATACGTTTTCAGTTGGTGCGTTCCAGATGTCTTCAAGGAAGCCCGTCTCTACGGCGCGACCCCAAACGTTCTGATCAATCGAAAATGGATTCTTCTTCGTGATATCAATCGGAAGGCCTGCCTTTTCGGCAAAAGCAATCGCGCGGTCCCTGGTCATGCCTGAATCGCGTACCGGCGCATAAGACGTGAGATCTGGCGCTAGCGCACCCGTACCCACTTCGAACCGCACTTGGTCATTACCTTTACCAGTGCAGCCATGCGCAACTCGCGAAGCTCCATGCTTCCTAGCAGCCGCCACCAGGTGCTTGACAATTAACGGGCGCGAGATGGCCGAAACAAGTGGATATCGATCCATGTAAAGCGCATTCGCTTTCAGGGCAGGCAAGCAATATTCATTGGCAAACTCATGGCGTGCATCGGCAACTTCAGCCTCAATAGCACCGCAAGCAAGAGCTCGCTTTCGAATTACCTCGAGGTCCTCGCCGTTTTGACCGACGTCAACGGCAACAGCGATAACCTCTGCTCCGGTCTCCTTGCCGATCCATCCGATTGCGACTGACGTATCCAAACCGCCACTGTATGCGAGAACAATGCGCTCTTTCACGAGCGTTTCCCTTCTTCTTGTTTTCCATGAATTTCGCTCTTTTGTCTTTGGTCAGCCGAAGTTATTTTGAGTAAACCTTCAGAAAGTCGAAGAATTTGCGCGGCAGCCGCTTCTCCACCCTCGGGCTTTCGAGTTATCACTAGAACAGTGTCATCTCCGGCAACCGTGCCAAGCAATTCTGGCAGGGCAAATGTTGTAATTGCTTGATCCAGTGCACTCGCCAACAGGTGTGCACCGCCGGGAGGTGTGCGCAGCACCACCAAGTTTGCGCTGGCCTCCGCCGAGATGAGAAGGTCTTGGGCAACTCGAATAACCCGATTGATCGGGTCTTCCAGGTGTGGGCGACTGGGCGAAATCCCGTAAGTCAGCGAGCCAGTTTCATTCCTGATTTTGGTGGCACCAAGATCTTCTAAATCGCGACTGACGGTTGCCTGAGTTACCAAGAAACCTCTTTTTATCAAGATTTGGGTCAATTCGACCTGTGATCGAATTTCGCCGGAGACCAATAAATCCATGATTAATTCTCGGCGTGCCGCTTTGGTCCGAGGCGATGTTCTTGGGAGCGCAGTCATAGCGTCGTCTCCTTTAGGATTTCTGCCAACGTCGCGACAAAGCGGTCAATATCGGCTTCAGTGATGACATAGGGAGGTGCCAATCGAAGCGTGTAAGCACTAGCCGCATTTGACAAGAACCCTCGCTCTTCAAGCAGTAGTTGAACTTGGTAGGCGATCTCGGTCCTAAAACCGATTCCGATGAGCAGGCCACGGCCCCGCACCTCCTCGACTTGATTAAGGTGACTCAGTTCGGTTGCCAGATATTTCCCGAGAGACGCGTTGTTTTCCAGCATTCCGTCACGTTCGATCACCTCGATTGTGGCCAACCCTGCGGCGCAGGCAACTGGATTCCCACCGAAGGTTGAACCATGTGAACCGGGTTGAAAAAATCCAGACGCCGAACCAAGTGCCAACATCGCTCCGAGCGGTAATCCGCCGCCAAGACCTTTTGCCATGGTGATTATGTCCGGTGAAATTCCGTCCGCCTGATGGGCGAACCAAGTTCCGGTTCGTCCCATCCCACTTTGGACTTCATCCAACGCTAGGAGCACCCCGAATCTCATTGTTAATTCGCGAAGTCCGACTAGATATCCAGGAGGTGGAGTAACCACGCCGGCTTCGCCCTGGATTGGTTCCACCATCACCATTGCAGTTTCGTCGTCGATCAACTCGGCAACTGCGGCCAAATCCCCAAACGGGACATGAACTACTCCCGTCGGCAGAGGGCGGAATGGATCCGCTTTGCTTGGTTGCCCAGTGAGGGCGAGTGCGCCCATTGTCCTTCCATGAAAGGCGCCGTGCATGGCGATCACTTTGGTGCGGCCAGTGAGCCTAGAAAGTTTAAATGCAGCTTCGTTTGCTTCGGCTCCTGAGTTACAAAAAAAGATTCGAGCAGAATCGTCACCTGATAATCGTCGAAGCTTGGCGGCCAGCGACAGTGCTTTCGGGTGGGCGTAAAGATTGCTCACGTGCCCCAATTGTCGAATCTGCGTAGAAACTGCGGCCACTATTTCTGGGTTTGCGTGCCCCAGGACATTTGTGGCGATTCCACCGAGAAAATCGGTGTATTTACGACCTTCAGCATCTACCACTTCGGCACCCGAGCCGCTCACTAGAGCAATCCGTGGCACTCCGTAATTGGATTGCATCAACTCACGCCAGTGCGCAAGGAGCGCGTCCGTCTGGCCGCTCTCGTCAATCATGGCAGGACCCGAGTACCGAGGAAATCCGATGCCTCGAGCGCGGCAAACAACCCGTGATGAACGCGTCCATCAATCACCAGCACTTCTTTAGCACCTAAGTCGAGCGCTCTCAAACAGCCTTCCATCTTCGGAACCATGCCGCTGGTTAGAGAGGGCAGAAGTTCGCGCAGGGCCTCGGCGCTCAATTGAGGAATAACCGTTGAAGTAGCGGGCCAATCGGCGTACAGACCGGCAACATCCGTCAACATAACAAGTGCATCAGCCGTCAACGCGCCAGCGATGGATCCGGCTGCGGTATCGGCGTTCACATTTAGGGTCCGACCTGACTTGTCGTTACCAAAAGAGGAAACTACTGGAACGTATGAAGCATTTAGTAGGTTTTGAAGGATCCCCGGATTTACCCGTACAACATCACCCACTAACCCAATATTCGTAGGCTTACCTTCGACCATCACGTCGCGTCGTTCACAAACCAGAAGATTTCCATCGATTCCTGAAAGCCCCACCGCATTCCCGCCGGCGTGATTGATCAGACCAACGATCTCGGGCTGCACGACACCACTCAATACCATCTCAACTACCGACATAGTTTGTGCATCCGTAACTCGGAAGCCACCAGCAAATACGACTTCGATCGATAGTTTCATGAGCATTTCATTAATCTGTGGTCCACCGCCGTGAACTACAACTATATGAATTCCGTTTCGAGCCAGCGCCACCACATCAGAGGCGAAGCTCTCCTTCAGCGCAGAATCGATCATCGCATTTCCACCATATTTAACGACGAGCGTTCGCCCAAGGAATCGCTCAAGGCTCATGACGAATACTCAGAATTCTCATGCACGTACTCCGCCGTCAAATCATTCGTCCAGATCGTTGCAGAACTCGTTCCGGCCTTCAGATCGATAATGATTTCGACTATCCGGCCCGTCATATCCACAAGGATCCGGTCATCGCCAATCGAGCCACCCCGACAAAGCGTGATGCCGTTGATTGAAACATCGATCTGCTGGGGTTCGAAAACCGCACTCGTAGTTCCGACTGCCGCTAGAACTCGACCCCAATTTGGGTCCTCTCCGTGAATTGCGCATTTCAAGAGATTGTTACGAGCGCACACTCGACCGACTTCTAGGGCATCTGACTCAGACGCTGCATTTATTACCGTAATCTCTACTTCTTTGCTTGCCCCTTCGGCATCCGTCACGAGTTGACGTGCAAGATTTTGACAGACGGTAGAAACCATCTCTCGGAGTTGACGTTCGGGCATCTCAATAGCACTAGCACCAGAAGCCAGAAGTAGAACCGTGTCATTGGTTGAGGTGCAACCATCGGAATCAATCCGATTGAAAGTGTGTTCAACCACTTCCCCGAGGATTCCATCTAGAACTTTTGGGTCCACCATGGCGTCGGTGGTGATAACGGCCAACATTGTCGCCAGCGAAGGAGCCAACATCCCAGCACCTTTCACCATTCCAGCCACTCGAACTCCATCACTTTCAATTTCGAACGTTTTGGAAACCGTGTCAGTTGTCATGATCGCGAGAGCTGCATCAAGACCCCCGGTCCGACTGAGCTCGCCGTGCGCCAGGCTCGCTCCATGAATGATGCGATCCATCGGAAGGCGAACACCGATGAGTCCAGTTGAGCAGACAGCAATGTCGGTCGCGCTTACGCCAAGCAAATCGGAGACAAATTCGGCGGTGCGATGAACGTCGAGAAATCCTTCGTTCCCGGTACACGCGTTGGCACCACCCGAATTGAGAATGACGGCATCAACTCGCCCGTCCTTGAGCACTTGCTCGCTCCAGAGCACTGGGGCTGCTTTGACTCGATTGCTTGTGAAGCGGGCCGCAGCACTTTTTAATGGTCCGCTGTTCACTACGAGCGCTAAATCTTTAGCGCCGCTTGATTTTAGTCCAGCTGAAATCCCAGCTGCCAGAAAACCTTTCGGAAAAGTGACGCTCATGGCGCTATTCCCTCGGCTGATAATCCCGCTGTCTCCAAAAAGCCCAAGGCAATATTTGCATTTTGAATCGCCTGACCTGCTGCGCCCTTAACTAAGTTGTCGAGCACCACGGTGATAATTGCACGCCCGGCGCGTTCGTCGACCACCGCTTGCATCTGAACCGAATTGCTTCCGAACGTCGAGGCGGTAATTGGCCAGATCCCGTCGGGCAAAAAGTGAACAAAAGATTCATCCGCGTAAGCATTGCTGAGCGAACGTTGAATATCGGCGGATTTAGCGCCCTTAACCGTGGCAGTTAATGTCGCGATAATCCCTCTGGGCATTGGGGCTAAGAGTGGCGTAAATGAAATGCCGATTTGTGTCCCGGCCACTCGTCCCAACATCTCCTCGATTTCTGGTGTGTGCTGATGCACTCCCCCGACTTTGTAAGTGGACATCGAATTCATAACTTCGCTGCCCATGAGTTGTGATTTGATCGCGCGCCCGGCTCCAGAGGTGCCGGATGCTGCCACTATGACGATGTCTTTCGGCTCGATCAAATCGTCGACAAGCAGCGGAGCCAAACCAAGAATGGCACTCGTGGCATAACAACCCGGATTAGCGATTCGGGAACTTTTAGCGATCTTCGCGCGAGCACCCGCTAACTCAGGTAGTCCGTAGGTCCATTGCCCCGAATAATCACCACCATAAAACTGCTGCCAACTTTCCGGACTGCCTAATCGAAAATCGGCGCCCAAATCGACGATTAATCGCACACCTTCGAGTTCGCGTACCAACTTTGCGGATTCACCATGAGGCAAGGCCAGGAAAACTACGTCCGCGTCTTCCAAGTTAGCCACCGAAGTTACCTCGATGCATCGATCGCGAAGGGACCACAACTGCGGATGAACATCGCCCAGCCGCGTTCCTGCGCTCTGTGCGGCCGTGATGGCACCGACTTCAAAATCTGGATGGCCGCTTAGGATGCGGAGTAACTCGCCCCCCGCATAGCCGCTCGCCCCGGCAACCGCTGCCCGCACTGTCATACGCATAAATATACATCTATTTAGTCACGAATGTATATTTATGCCTTCTGTTTAGCCTCGAAGTTCGGCACCGAGGGTTCCTGCCGCGGTAACCGCGCCCTCGCGTGCGACGGCGGCTTCAATCGCGGTGAGGGTTCGATCCGGGGCTCGAAAGGTGAGAGTGAACGCAAGCGATTTTCGGCCCTTGCCCACCTGAGCGCCCTCGTAAACGTCGAAGAGCGCCGCGGATTCAAGCAGTGGCCCTCCGCCGGCAAGCAGCGCAGTGGTGATATCTGATGCGGCGACACTTGAATCAACGATTAGTGCCACATCTTGTATTGCTGGCGGAGAAACGGAGATTTCCGGGGAATGCACTGGAGTGGGGTTTCCGAGAGCATCGAGGTTAAGTTCAAAGGCGACCGATCGCGGTGGTAGATCAAGCCGCGTGACGACGCGTGGGTGTAATTCGCCTGCGTGACCAACCACTTGATCTCCGTACCAGAGCTCGGCACAGCGGCCCGGATGCCAAGGCGCTAGCGAACCAGTGCGGATTGAGAGTGTGGCACCTGCCGCGCGGGCTACGGCTTGCGCCGCAGCAATTCCGTCACTCCAGTCCACTGCTCGTAATCCGCGCCAAGACGACTCACCTTCGCCGCACAATAGGCCAGCGACGTACTGTGGCTGTTCTGGGATCAGACTCATTAGAGCGTTTAAATCAGCAGGCGAGGGTGCACGATCAACACCAAGTCTAGGAAGAGGTAGTTGATCGAGCCGGCCCAGAAAAATTGATCCCATCTCAAAAATTGCCAAATTCCGATTGCCACGACTCAGGTTTCTCTTCAACGCGGCGATCAATCCAGGCAACAAAGTTGTGCGCATCAACGGCGCGGCGTCAGACATTGGATTGGCTAACCGTATTGCGATAAGCCGATAATCGTTTTCAACGATCCCCAATGCCGCCAAATCATTCTCACCGATAAAGGGATAAGACAAGACTTCAACAAACCCTTCGCCCGCCAGCGCAATTCCAACTCCCCTGCGCGTCCTCTGCGTTGGAGTCAAACCGCGACTCGCTGGAGCTGGCGGAAGAATCGAAGGGATCGCGTCATAACCTTCTAGGCGAGCGACTTCCTCTACGAGATCTTCAGCCAAGGTGAGATCAGGTCGCCACGATGGCGCCTTCACCAACCAGGTCTCCACGCTTTTTTCGATCGTACAACCGACGTCCGTGAGACGTTGATCCACCACGTCAGCCGAATAAGGATGTCCGACCAACCTGGTTGGAAAACTGGGATTGAAGGTAATGGCGGATAGCGGTACTCGGTTATCGATGTCAATCGCCGAAACAATTTGGGCGCCACCGATCTCGCAAAATAAATTCGCCGCGCGAGCACTTGCCGCTAGCGCTAGATCATGGTCCACTCCTCGCTCGAATCTGCGCGAGGCCTCGGATGAGAGTTTGTGCCTCCTTGACATCCTTGCGATGAGCTCGGGTGTGAAGTGCGCCGCCTCAATAATGATTTCGGTGGAGGATGAATCGATCTCGGAGTTGAGTCCACCCATCGTTCCTGCAAGAGCAAGGGGACCCGATGAATCAGCAATCACCAAATCATCATTATTCAGTTTTCGAGTTACGTGATCTAAGGTTTCAAGCGACTCATTGGCGTGTGCTCGACGAACTCGAATTCCGCCTTTCACTTTTCCACTATCGAAGGCGTGCAATGGTTGGCCAAGCTCCAACATTACGTAATTTGTGATGTCTACGGCTAAGGAAATAGAACGCATGCCAGCAAGTGCAAGCCTGCGTTGCATCCAAATAGGTGACTGCAACGACGTGTCAACTCCGGTAACGCTCCGCAATACGATCCTGTCGACATCCATCGCATCCTCAACGGAACCCAGCAATTCGTCGACGGCCGTGATACCAGAATTAATCGCGAAAACTGGGTCGCTAAACGGGACCTGGAAAGCAGTTGCAACCTCACGGGCGATACCGCGCATAGATAGTGCATAACCTCGGTCAGGTGTAACCGCGACGTCAATAACAGCATCGCGTAATCCGAGTAGTTCAATTGCGTCGAACCCAAGCGGGGCTACCCCGGGAGGTAGAACGACGATGCCGGTGTGATCATCGCCCATGCCCATCTCGCGGGCAGAACAGATCATCCCGTCGCTAACGTGCCCATAAGTCTCTCGGGAAGTCACCTTAAATTCACCGGGCAGGATCGAACCAGGTTTGACGACGACTACTAAATCACCGACCGCAAAATTTTGGGCGCCACAAATTACCCACCTGACATCCTTCTCTCCGGCATCAAGACTCACCCAACGAATTGGTTTTTTGAATTCCGTCAACTCTTCGATGGATAGAACCCGCGCTACGACGAGTTCGCCAACGAGGTCACTTCCGAAAAATTCGACACCTTCAATTTCTAAACCCTGGCGCACGAGCGCATCAGCAATTTCACGTGCTCCAAATGGTTCAGGCACCGTTACGAGTTCGCGGAGCCAGGAAAGTGGGACGCGCATTAGATCTCAACCCCAAATGCGGTTGTGAAGCGGATGTCGCCTTCGACCAAGTCACGCATATCTTTCACGCCATGCCTAAACATCAAAGTTCGCTCGAGACCCATGCCGAAAGCAAAACCCGAGAATTCAGAGGGGTCGATGCCGCAGGCAATTAAGACCTTCGGATTCACCATTCCACACCCACCCCACTCGATCCAGCCTTCGCCCCCACAAGCACGACATTCTAAGTTTTCCCCACGGCACGCAAAACAACGCAGATCGACTTCGGCGCTTGGCTCCGTAAATGGAAAGAACGATGGGCGGAGGCGAGTGATAATTCCTTCACCAAACATTGAGGTCGCAAAATGATCAAGGGTTCCCTTGAGATGCGCCATCGAAATATTCCGATCGATGACCAATCCTTCAACCTGGCTAAAAACTGGGGTGTGTGTCGCATCCAATTCATCAGTCCGATAGGTACGACCAGGACAGATCACGTAAATCGGAGGCTTCTGACTAAGCATTGTCCGCGCCTGCACTGGAGAAGTGTGGGTGCGAAGCACTAAGCCATTCTCTGGTGGGTCAACAAAGAACGTATCGGCCATAGTACGAGCCGGGTGATCAGCTGCAATGTTCAAGGCATCGAAGTTAAACCATTCTGCCTCAAGTTCTGGACCCTCTGCTACTTCATAACCCATACCGATGAATAGTTCAGCCACCTTTTCGCGAATCGTCGTCAGCGGATGGCGAGCACCGGGCGCCCTGCGTGCAGAAGGCAAAGTTACGTCGACTCGTTCTTCAATCAACACGTGGGCGTCGCGTGCTTCTTCTAACCGAATCGTCGCCTCTTCCAACGCCGCGTTGATTCTGGCTCGAGCTTGGCCAACTCGCTTACCTGCCTCGGCTTTGGCCGCAGGCGGTAAAGCGCCAATTTCGCGGTTGGCCAACGAGAGGGGCGCTCGATCTCCGGCATGGGCGAGGCGAGCGGTTTTCAACTCTTCCAGATTGGTCGAGGCACTGAAAGAAAGAAGAGCATCCTCAACCATCTGCGCGATCTGAGTTGGATGCAGAGATGCGACCTCGACTGGGTCGTACTTGCTATTTGGCGCAGACAAGAAGCACTCCCCTGGCGTTGCGTTGGCGACGTTCTGATTCTAGGCCCGACGTTGTGCGCGTGCGCTTGAATAAAGCGCCAGCGTCGCCGCCATCGAAAGATTTAGGCTCTCGGCTCCACCGAAAATCGGGATCGATACAACCAAATCGGCCAGAGCTCGAACTTGGTCTGTCAATCCTCTGGACTCGTTCCCAAGTAGCCAAGCGGTCGGTCCTGCCAATTTGCCGTCCGCCTCCAGGGCATCTAAATCAACACTGGCGTCGGCGTCGGCAGCAAATATTTGAAACCCACGCGCCGAGACGTCAGCTATCGTGCTAGCCAATTCAGCCTCGGCAATAACAGGAAGGTGCCATAGGGAGCCAGCCGATGATCTGACGGCTTTAGGTGACCAAGGATCGACGCTTTCCGCGCTGGTGATGACACCATCAGCGCCAGCGGCATCGGCCGAACGAATGACTGTGCCCAGATTTCCGGGATCGCGGACATTCACCAAGATTGCCAACAATCGTGGATTAGGCGCACTCAATACCGATTCCAAAGTGTCCTGTGGCAACCGACAAATCGCAATTACGCCTTGCGGGGTTGCGGTGTCTGCCATCGCATTAAGAATTCCCTCGACAACGATGGTCACTTCCACACTTGAGGCAGCGAGAAAATCAAATTTCGACAGCGCCTCTTGAGTTGCATAAATCGCAATCGCTTCTCCGCGGACATGACCCCAGACAAGTGCTTCACGAACCGCTTGGGGACCCTCGGCCAAGAAAGTCCCGCTCTCTCGACGTGCAGCGCGCTTACTAAGCGCTCTAATCGCAACCACTCGCGCCGAACGCGGGCTGGTCGGTCCAAGATTGCGAGCCGATCGAGCAGAACTCTGCTCAGTCATCTAGATGGAAGCTACTGCTTTACGCGAAAGTTCCACAAGAACGGCAAAGGCCGGTGCATCGTGAATTGCCAGATCAGCAAGGACGCGACGATCGACTTCAATTCCCGCAAGTTTCATGCCCTGGATAAAACGGTTGTAAGTCATGTCGTTTGCACGCGCACCAGCATTAATCCGCTGAATCCAGAGTTGCCGGAAATCGCCTTTCTTGTCTTTACGATCGTTGAATGCGTAGACCAGTGAATGCGTGACTTGCTCTTTTGCTTTCGTGTAAAGACGTGAGCGCTGTCCGCGGTAGCCGCTGGCGCGCTCTAACGTTGTACGACGCTTCTTGTGGGCGTTAACCGCCCGTTTAACTCTTGCCATGGTTATTCACTCCTTCAGTTCGGGCGATTACTTGAGGCCTAGTAGCCGTTTGGCGGTTTTAGCATTAGCCGGGCTGACCTGGCTGTCGTTGGCGAGTCGACGCGTGCGACGTGATGACTTGTGTTCAAGCAAGTGGCGTGTATTTGCACGTTCGCGCATTACTTTGCCGGTGCCAGTCAAGCGAAAACGTTTCTTCGCACCACTGTGTGTTTTCATCTTTGGCATGTCGATCTCCTCTATGCGCTCTCTGCGTCATCTGAACTAACCGTTGCGGCTGGCCTTGATATTGATGCTGTTGACTCTGCGACGACCCTCGGTTTGACGCTTCCACGCAACGGCCCTATGACCATCACCATGTTGCGACCATCCTGCTTTGGAGCAAACTCCACGGTGCCCATCTCGGCCACGTCCTCAGCCAAGCGCTGCAAGAGTCGGTACCCCAACTCGGGGCGCGACTGTTCGCGACCGCGGAACATGATCGTGATCTTTACCTTGTCTCCCGCTTTCAAAAACCTCATCACGTGACTTTTCTTGGTTTCATAGTCATGCGGATCGATCTTCGGTCGGAGCTTCATTTCCTTGACGACGATGTGCGTCTGATTCTTTCTTGCTTCGCGAGCCTTCTGCGCAGATTCATATTTGAACTTGCCAAAGTCCATAATCTTGCAGACCGGTGGTCTGGCATCGGGGGCTACCTCAACCAAGTCGAGGTCGTACTCTCCTGCCATTCGAAGAGCGTCATCAATTGCGACAACGCCGATCTGTTCACCCTCAGGGCCCACGAGGCGAACCTCGGGAACTCGGATCCGATCGTTAATGCGGGGTTCAGTGCTGATGCTTGCTCCTTCTTCATCGGGTGCCATCCCCGGGGTAAAAGAAAACTCCCCGCGTCACATGCGAGGAGCCCACAAAAACGACGGATCTTTTTATGATCCGATGTCTTTACCTAACAAGACTGATCGTCTTGAAGGTGGGAGGGTTCTCCGCTTGCGGGTCTACGCCAAGAGACGTCGACCAGACTTCGGTGATATTACCCGGTTGGTAGGGAAGTCTCCAAACCGCTATCGCGTAGCGATCTTGACCTGCAACCCAGCCTCCAGTCGCAGGCGAATACGGGCGTCCTCGGCCAGATGGCGCGCCAATGCGCTCAGCTGAGCATGATCTGGTGCTGGGATTGGTCCAGCCAGGGTAATTACGAAGTCATCTGGAAAATCGCCAAAGACGGAGAAATCAATCTTTTGCCCACCGTCCAGGCTCCCCTCGAGCGCTTCTTCGATAGCTCGCCTTACTTCGGGGTCAACAGAGATGGGCACATATTCGTAGCCCAGTGCGAGCGAGCGGAGCGCGCTTGGCCCGATCTCGATGGGGTGTTTGCCGCCTGGATCCATAACTGCGATTTCGCCATCTGCCAGGGCCACCACGGCAGCGCGTTGGGCCTCGACTCCAAGCGGTCGCGCGACCACATTCCAAGCGTTGAGTGCTGCAATGCTGGTGAATATTGGCAATGCCTTGACTGATCCATCGACGAGCCAGGCCAGGGACACTTCGCTCTCTTGCTCGATCCCTGCGTCAGCGCTCCGAATCTTTGCCCCAGGCGTCTCGATCGCTGGGCTTTCGAGTTTGGCCAGGAGCGCGATGAACACCCGAGCCTTGGCGAGGGCACGGACAATTTCATACCGATCTCCGCCGCTCATCGCGGCGATTAGTTGCGGATTTGCTGACCCGTCGTCATTTGGAAAAAGAGGTTCGGCAATCCTCACTCTCCCAAATCAACAATCGCTGCCACTGGGCCACCGCCGGCCGGGCCTTGGTGAACTGCTGACACCGAGACGAATACCGCAGGATCGCCGGTTACCGCCGCCGCAACTCCGCCAACCGCCGCCTTAATCTGACGGTGCCAGTGCACGTCTGAATCATCGAGCATCGCATTGCGTCGCCCTCTTACGATTCCATCTGGTGATACCTCACATTTGAGAAAGACGTTGACGAGTCGTCCTTTGAGGTCAGTGTGATGCGGACGCTCTGGTAATTCCAATCCAGCACTTCTGATCGCGGCCCAAATTCCGTCTTGATCAAGTGCATCTTTCATCACCGAATGTCCGATTCGATAACGCCCACCGATACCTCGCACGTTTCCGACTACCACAACCTGCGCCTGGTCTAATTCCACTCCAGAAGAGCAAGATGCGACCGCGGAGAAGATGCCTCGATTGTGCATGATGTCGCTGTCGCTAACACTCTTAACTTCACCAAGTGCGAGCGCAACCCCAAGACCCGTTGTCCCATTCGAGAGGTCCATGGACTCGTGGGTGTTCTCGGTCCATACCTTCATGCCTCGACTATGTGCGTCAAGAATCGTATGGATTGTGAGTAGCGGTGTCTTTGTCTGTACATAGTGCACATCGGCAGGGTCAGTAATTCCAGCGCGCGCCATGGCGATCGTTACGGCTGCGGCAACCTTGTTTACCATGCCCATATAGCCAATTTCTTCGGGCAGGATTGCCTCACTCATGGCGAATCCAACCGAGACGCGAGGCTCGTCAGTCTTAATAGTTTTCTCTGGCGATACCGTCGCGAAGATCGTTGCATGCGGACTAATAACCCCATCGGTTCCGCCCGACCAAACAATCGGAATTTGCTTAACATCCGCGACTGAACGGCTTCCTTTAGTCACCAATACTTCGCGAAACACTCGATCAGCAATGATTCGCGTGTAATCGTTCACGCCGCCATTGCCCTCCGTTTTGCCGATAATCGCAACGACTCGATCTGCTTCGATGACCCCGGAATCGATGAGCTCTTCTAATCCGCTTGCATCGCTTACATGCTTGATCGCGACTTTGCGGACTTCAATAGCCTGCGGCTTCTCTGACACGACTACTCCTTCTGATTACGGGATGGCAACTTCATTTAACTAAATCTAACTAGCAACAACGATGGTTCCAACATCGAATCGAGCGATTTCGACACTCGTAACCGCGTTTCGAATTTGATCTAGCGAGGTCACCACACTAACGCCACCGCCTTCGGCAAACCGACAAGCCGCCTCGACCTTTGGACCCATGCTCCCGCTTGCGAAATACCCTTCTGCCGCTAGCGCTCGCAATTCGACGACCGAGATCCGACCGATCGCGCGAGCCTGCGGCGTACCCCAACCGACAACTGCGTTTGGTACGTCCGTTGCAATAATCAAGAGGTCCGCTTCAACCTGGCGAGCCAGCAACGCCGCCGTTAGGTCTTTATCGAGAACCGCTTCGACGCCTTTGAGGGTGCCTGCCGCATCGCGTACCACCGGGATTCCACCGCCACCGGCGGCGATGACCAGAAATCCCCCGGCCATAAGTTGTTTGATCGCGTCAACTTCTAAAATTTCCAGAGGCTGAGGAGAGGCAACAACTCGGCGCCAACCGCGTTCACCACGGTCTTCCCAAATCTGACCATGGATCGCCAACTTCTCGGCTTCCAACTTTGGCAGATAGCGCCCAATTGGCTTGCTCGGGTTTGCAAATCCAGGATCAGCTGGATCGATCAGTGTGCGCGAAACTAAACCAGCAGAACGACCTTTGAGTCCTCGAGCGGCGAGCGCACCATCAAGTGCATTCATTATCAAGAGGGCAATCGTTCCTTGCGTCTGTGCCCCGCACCAATCGAGGGGTACTGGCGGGACCACACTCGCCGCAATTTCATTTTTAACGAGCAGATTTCCGACCTGAGGTCCATTACCGTGAGTCAAGAGAACTTGATAGCCCTCGGCGATCAAATCTGCCACATGTTCCATGGCAGTGGTTATCGCTCGCTCTTGATCAATCGGTCTGGCGCCGCCGTCGGGTGCGGTCATCGCGTTCCCGCCTAGAGCAATTAGAAGTCGCACTTGTCTAGCCTGCCCTAACAGTGCCGTGAACAAGCGGGCAGAGTTTGCCCAGAGTCAATGGAATCACGGGCGCAAAATGCCACCCGCAATCGAAAACCAGCGCTCGCTTAATTCCGACCTAGATTCCGATATCTGGCTAAACGTTTGGCCAGGCGCTGGATCGGATCAGCCTCGATTAGGGCGATCAACTCATGCTCAAGTATTTGCGACAGACGCTTAGCAAATTCCTCGGGTTCCCGAGCGGAATCTGGTCGCTCGGCGACAATGCGATCGACGATTCCCGCTGCAAGGAGGTCTCGCGCTCGCACCCCCTGCTCAGCTGCCATTTGGGGCGCGAAATCGGTGGTCCGATGAACGATTATCGAGGCACCTTCGGGAGGCAGCGGTGAAAGCCATGCGTGTTCAGCTGCAATCACCCGATCGGCCGGCAGAATGGCCAAGGCTCCGCCACCGCCGCCTTGGCCCAACAAGACACACAGTGTGGGTGCATCGAGGGCGATCTGGTCAGCCAACGAACGCGCAATCTCGCCGGCTAAGCCGCCTTCCTCCGACTCCTTAGAGAGCGAGGCGCCAGGAGTGTCAATCACAGTGACCAAAGGTATTTTTAACTCGGATGCCAATTTCATCCCACGTCGAGCTTCACGTAAACCAGCCGGTCCCAAAGGTCTATCGCCGTTAACCCGATCTTGGGCAAGCAGGATGCATGGGGCGTTGCCAAAGCGTGCCAAAGCCAATAGCAAAGTTGGTTGACTCTCCCCTTCGCCGGTTCCGTGTAGTCGCAAAACATTATTAGCGCCGTAGCGCAGAAGTGAACGAACTCCTGGCCGATTTGCCGCCCGAGTGAGAGTGATGGATTCCCAGGCGGTGTGCTCTGCAAGTGGTTCCTTTTCGATTGTTGGCACAGTCCTAAAAGTGTTGTGATCAGGAGCCAGAACCGTCAGAGCCCTTGAGGTGATCTCAGCCAAACGTTCAGGTGCAAGAACGGCGTCCAAAAGACCGTGTGCGAAAAGATTTTCGGAGGTCTGTACATTTTTGGGGAATGGTTGACCATGAAGCGCCTGGTAAACACGTGGGCCAAGGAAGCCAATTAGTGCTCCAGGTTCGGCGACGGTTACATGCCCAAGCGAACCCCACGAGGCAAGGACCCCACCAGTTGTTGGATGCCGTAAATAAACCAAG
Source organism: Actinomycetes bacterium (assembly GCA_025355805.1). Taxonomy (GTDB): domain Bacteria; phylum Actinomycetota; class Actinomycetes; order Nanopelagicales; family Nanopelagicaceae; genus JANXYY01. The sequence continues at coordinate 30,766 of JANXYY010000070.1, read as the reverse complement.
TAAGGCAAGCCTGCTGCCTTATGAGCCACGACAGCTCCAGTGATTCCCACCATCTGCATGAAAGCGAGCGTTCCCTCTTGCATTCTCGTACCACTAGAGACCGGTGCGGCTAGAAGCGGCAAGCGTTCACGAGTAGCCCGTTCGAATGCCTCGATTATGCGAGTCGCTGCACCCACCCCAATTGAGCCAGCCAGAAACGCGAACTCGCCGATCACGATTGCCACCTTGCGACCCTTGATGAAACCCTCCCCAGTGAGAATCGCTTCAGTGGTTCCAGATTTGGCACGTGCTTGGCTTAGTTCTGCAAGGTATTGCATGGAGGCGTTGGCTGGATCATCAATATTGTGATCCCAAGAAATAAATGAACCTGGATCAAGCACCATCATGATTAACTCTTCGGCACTCAATCGTTTCGTCATCGAAGCGCTGCTCACTTAAGCGTCAAGGGAATCAAGCCACGACAAAATTGAATCCGTATGTTCGCCCAATCGAGGTGGAGCTAGAGGGTCTGGACGATGACCGATAGATCCAACTCCTTCGATGCGAAGCGGCGGTCCTGGAATCGTAATTAGGCCGAGTGATGAATGCTCAACATCCATTAAGAGCCCTTGCGATTTGGTCTGATCCCATTCATAAACTCGATCGAGCGAGCGGACCTCACCAGATGGAATTCCTAAGTTTGTAAGCCTCTCGAGTAGATTCACGACACTCCAGGTGGCGAAGGCCGCTTCGATTTCACCAACTAATTCAATGCGGGCGCCGACGCGTAACGCGTTCGTTGCGTAGACAGGTTTGTCAACTCCAAAGGCGGGTGCAAATAAACGCCACAAATTTTCTGAGCCGATCGCGATTTGCAAAAATCCATCACTGCAATGAAAAAGTCCATAAGGAACGATAGATGGATGGTGGTTGCCGCTGGCTTTGGGAATCTCTCCAGCAACCGTGTAGCGAGTTCCTTGAAACGCGTGAACGCCCACGATCGAGGCAAGCAGTGAAGTTCGCACGACTCGGCCAATACCAGTGCTATTTCGTTCGTGGAGTGCCGCGACCGCACCATACGCGCCGTACATGCCGGCCAGTAGATCGCCAATCGGAACACCTACGCGAGTTGGTTCATCCGGCGAGGAACCCGTTAGAGACATCAGGCCAGCTTCGCCCTGAGCTATTTGGTCGTAACCAGCACGGCCACCCTCAGGACCATCATGACCGAATCCCGAAATCGAAAGTATTACCAGCCTCGGATTCAGTTCGTGTAAATGTTCATTGTCGAAGCCCAGGCGATCCATGACTCCTGGCCTAAAATTTTCGACGAGAACATCCGCCTGTTTAATTAACCGTTCGAGAATCGTCTTGCCGTTCTCTGCTTTCAAGTCAAGAGTGATCGATTCCTTGTTGCGATTGCACGATAGAAAATATGTTGACTCAATTGCCTGAGCCTGGCCTACGAAAGGTGGGCCCCAGCCGCGGGTGTCATCACCGCCATCTGGATTCTCAACTTTAATTACGCGAGCGCCCATATCTCCGAGCATCATCGCCGCATGTGGACCAGCTAGTGCGCGTGATAAATCGATTACGACGACACCGGCTAGCGGACCGCTAGTCACACGAAATCAACCTCCGCAAATAGTTTTCCGCCCGAAAGTTGAGCGTAACCAGGTCCGCGGTCGAAAAATGGTTCTAGCCCTGTTCTGAGCGCAGATAACTCCTTGCGCAGTTCGATTGAGGCGGTAACGTCGATCAGTGGATCGTCTTTGGTTCCTGATGCGATCACCCCATAATCGGTTTGGGCGCCGGCGAAAGACACTTTGCCCCACCTAAGATCCCGTTCGACATCGGCAAAGGGCCGCAGCAGCGGGTCTCCCCATCCTCCGCCACCGGTGGTTCGGATTCGGATGATCTCCCCTTGTTTCACTGGTGCAGCGTCGGCTAGGGCATCGATGTTGCGTTCGTTAGCGCCCCCGACATCAATGGTCACCGAGAAAGAGGCTCCTGCTTTACCACCCTTCAATCCCCAACAAGCGAGAATCGAACGATCAGCGATACTCATAAAATTTGCATCCTTCAGCATTCGGATGTGCTTTTCGTAGCCAAGGCCACCTCGGTAACGTCCAGCACCCCCCGAATCAATTGCAAGTCCAAGTCGCTCGACAATGAATGGGAATCGCGATTCAGTAAATTCGGTGGGTAGGTTTCGCGAATCCGGGACCACATGGATCGTGTCCTCGCCATCGGCGTAATAGCGTCCACCAGAACCACCACCCAAAACTTCACGCATCAGATACGAGTCACCAGCTAAATCGTCGCCATAAACACCCGTGTAACGGATGGTCTCTTGATCCGCCGGCATCTTGCCATCAACGGCTTTTGCCAAGACTCCCGCGAGAACCCCGAGAAGTCGCAAGATTACGAAGGTTCTGGCATTGGTTGGAGCTGGGAAGATGGGGGTAAGTAAGGTCCCTTTCGGTGGAAAGATCATTTCGATGAGCGGAACAACGCCTTCATTTACATCCAACTCAGCCATTCGTTCGGGAGTGTCAGCAAGATTACGAAGAATCGGTGCAAGCCATTTTTTGAGAAAGTTTCCATCGGCATAATCGCCACAGTGATTGATTGGGCCCTTCGCTTGAGGAGAGGTTCCAGTGAAGTCGATAATGATTTTCTCCGGAGTCTTCGTCAAAGTAATGCGCTGGGTGTGCAACCGCGGTGCGTCAACGCCATCATGTTCAGCGTAATCTTCCCAAACAAAAGTGCCATCCGGGATCTTGGATAGGATCTCTCGCTTATAAGTTTCAGTCGTCTTATCCAGAATCGCATCAAAGCAACTCTCAATTGTTTCCCGACCATAACGGTCAAATAATTCAGACAACCGTTGCGCACCCATCAAACAAGCCGAACATTCGGCATCAAGATCGGCTGCCAACGAATCTGGCATCCGGGAATTTCTGGTCATGATTTTAAGCGCCGATTCGTTTGGAATCCCTTGGTCCCAAAGACGAATCGGAGGCACCATCAGACCCTCTTCGAAGACGCTCGTGGCGCCGGACGGCATCGAGCCAGGGCATGCGCCCCCGATATCGTCGTGGTGGCCGAATGCCTGAACGAATGCGACGACTTCGCCAAGGTGAAAGACGGGGACCGTCACGCAAAGATCGGGCAAGTGGCCTATTCCGCCTTCAGACTGGTAGACGTCGTTGTGAAAAAAGACATCTCCCTGACGCATCGATTCAAGCGGGTAATCCCTCACGATTGGGTGGACTAGAGCCGAATAAGAGCGTCCCGTCAGTTTTCGCAATTTTCGATCATGGATACCGGCGCGAAAATCGTGCGCATCGCGAATCATTGGCGATCGGGAGGTCCTAGCGATTGCCGTTTCCACTTCCATCTCAACTGAAGCGAGCGTCCCTTCAACAATTTCAACCAGAATGGCATCGATTGACATCACTCACTCTCCTTGGTGACAATCAAATTGCCAAATGCATCAATCCGAACTTTGAATCCCGGATGGATCGGGATCGTTGAACCAAACTCTTCGATAATTGCGGGTCCGAGGATTTGGTCGCCCGGCGCGAGCAAAGCTCGCGAATAAATTGGCGTAGTGATGCGCGGTCCGTCGAACCAGATTTGGCGATCTCCAGAGCGAGCACGTTCATGGTTGCCATCACCCACCAGCATTTCTAAGACCTCGGGCCGTCGAATTGGTCCTATTCCAGAAACTCGGAAGTTAACCCACTCGACCTGTTGACGTGGATCTCCGCGGAAGCAGTATCCATAGAGACGTTCATGTTCGGAGTGAAAGTTTTCTGCGACTCGGGCTGCCCACCCAAGATTGATTTCTCCGGATGGGCAATCAACTCGAACTTCGTAGGCTTGACCGAAATATCGAAGATCTGCCGTCCGCCGATATTGATGAGAAGCGCGAGCAAAACCTTCTTTATCCAGTGCAATTGCTGCCTTCTGGCTAAGTTCACTAAATAATTGCTCCACCAGATTTAGATCAAGGTCTCCATGCTGGGCAACGGAAGTTTGGACGTAATCGTTTTTCACGTCCACGGTGAGCAAACCAAAGGCCGAAAGATTTCCTGGATTCAAGGGCACGATCACACCTGCCAGACTCAAGATATCGATCAGTCGGCAAAGGAGTAGCGATCCTGACCCGCCAAAAGTCGTTAGATAAAAATCTCGAACATCTAGACCGCGCTTAACCGTGATTTGTCGAAGTGCATTTGCTTGATTCCAAGCCGAGATTTCTAGAATTCCGGTGGCGCAGTCTTCCAGCGTTCGCCCAATTCGCTGAGCCAAGTCCGCAATTCCGGTCTCGGCCGCAGACAACTGAAGTGGGATCTCACCTCCGAGTAAGTGTGGTGGGATCCGTCCGAGCACAAGATGTGCGTCAGTAATAGTTGGCGCGGTGCCACCTTTTCCATAACACATTGGCCCGGGGTCTGCACCAGCTGATTTAGGTCCGACTTTGAGAGTTCCTTCTGGTGAGATCCACGCAATCGAGCCACCGCCTGCTCCGACCGTTACGACATCGATCATCGGTATTTTGCTTGGGTAGCGACCAACGCTTCCTTCGGTCGTCAGGGTCGGCTCGCCGTTAATCACGACACTCACATCGGTAGAAGTACCTCCGCCGTCACAGGTGAGCACTCGATCGAAACCCGCTCGCTGCGCGATCAATGCGGCGCCTAAGGCGCCTGCGGCGGGGCCCGACAGGACTGTGGTGATCGGCTGATGCACAACCTCATCGGCCGATAGGACGCCACCATTGCTTTTCATAACGTAGAACGGGATCAGGTCGGCGGTGAAGGTATCGAGGCGAGACTTGATATTGGCAATATAGCGAGCGACCCGTGGCTTTACCGCTGCGTCAACCAACGTCGTTATCGAACGTTCATATTCGCGATATTCGCGCAAAACTTCGCTCGAAATTGAGAGAACTGCATCGGGGTGTTCCACTCGCAGAACTTCGCGCATAGCCAATTCATGAGCGGGATTAGCGTATGAGTGCAGGAAACAGACTCCGAGTGTATTTATCCCACGTTGCTTCAAGTACCGCGCTGCCGCTACTGCATCGTCACGGTTAAAGGGCCGTATTTCTTCTCCCCTCGAATTCATTCGACCACCTACGGTCCGCACGAGATCCGCTGGGACTAGGCGTGGTGGTTTAACCCAAAAATATGAATTTCCATAGCCGTCTGGGACAGATTGCCTAGCAATTTCAAGAATGAATTCATAACCTTCAGTAGTAATGAATCCAAGTTCATCGATCTTTTCTTCAAGGAGTTGATTAGTGGCCACAGTGGTTCCATGGCTTACCGAGATGATCTCCGTCGAGTCGGCCCCAATCAACTTTAAGACCTTGTCGATCCCGTTCATGAAGCCATCGGCTGGATCGCTCGGAGTCGAAGGAGTCTTGGTGGTGACAATTCGTCCACTGATTTCGTCTAGAGCTACCACATCCGTGAAAGTGCCCCCGGTGTCGATCCCAATTCGGATGCTGCCCACGACTACCTGCCTCTTCTGGGACGACGGCGAACTCTTCAAGTGTTGCTCTGCCCGACTTGCACTGCTCCATATCTAATAGGCGTCCGCGAAGCAGGGGTTTGTAATTTTCTGCTAAGCCTTTGGTCACTATTTGTTAGGCGTCGTCATCCCCCGACCTAATCCGACGAATCTTGACTCCAGTCGGCTCAGGCGTGAGAGAGTTCCAGTCATCCAACTCGATCCTTGCCAGCGAGCAGGTAGCCAAATCGGAGCCCAGAAAATCGCTGAGAGACGGGTCGTGGCCAACTACCAGGGCGCTGGTGAATTGGGGCGGCAACCCTCGAATGATTCGAAGGAGATCCTCAACACTGGCTTCGTAAAGTGCCTCTTCCACCCTGATTGGCAGCCAGGCTCCCAACTCGTTGGCGGCAAGCTGCCACGTCTGCAGAGTTCGCTTGGCCGGTGAGACAAGGGCAAGCCCGGGAATCAAATTACGGACCCGAAACCAGCGTCCAACCGCCGTTGCATCGGCCATTCCACCCGCTGTGAGTGGGCGACTGCGATCCTCGGCTGGATCCCAGGCATGTTTTACTGCCTTCTCCGCCTTGGCATGTCTAAGTAAGTAGAGCGTGGGCATATTTAACGGTATCGGCTAGCCACCGATTGCGTGTACACCGCCATCGACGTGAATGATTTCACCTGTAGTTTTCGGGAACCAATCGGAGAAGAGGGCAACCGCGGCACGGGCAGCTGGCTCTGGGTCTGAGACATCCCATCGCAGAGCAGCTCGGTGATCCCAAAGATTTTCAAATTCTTCAAAACCCGGGATTGATTTGGCGGCCAAAGTCTTGAGTGGCCCGGCAGCAATGAGATTGACCCGAATATCCTCATGACCCAAATCGCGCGCAAGGTAACGTGCGCAAGATTCTAGAGCGGCTTTCGCCACCCCCATCCAGTCGTACTTTGGCCAGGCCACTGTGGCATCAAAATCTAAACCGACGATGCTTGCACCCTTCTGGGGATCGAAGAGAGGCCGGCACGCCATGGTTAAGGACTTCAGCGAATACGCAGAGACCTGTATCGCGGTCGCGACGTCGGCCCATTCAGTATTTAAAAAATTACCGCCCAGAGCTGCTTCGGGTGCGAACGCAATCGAGTGAAGAACTCCATCCAGGCCATCAACGTGTTCCTTAACCCGTTCGGCGAGCGCGGCGAGATCATCGTTTGAGGTGACATCAAGTTCGATGACCGGCGCACTCTCCGGCAAGCGGGCAGCGATCCGTTCAGTGAGTCGAAACACTCGTCCATAGGAAGAGAGCACCACTTGGGCACCTTCGGCTTGTGCCAGTCGTGCGACATGGAATGCGATCGATGCCTCAGTCAGCACGCCAGTTACTAAAATCCGCTTACCTTCAAGAATTCCCATTGTTAATGCCCCATTCCCAATCCACCATCGACTGGGATTACGGCCCCAGTTATATATCCCGCCGCATCTGAGGCAATGAATCGTATTACTTCGGCGATCTCGGAAGCCGTAGCGAAACGAGCCAATGGAACCGAAGTGAGAATTTGGCTTTTACGGTCAGCATCGAGTTCCGAAGTCATATCGGTTTCCACAAATCCAGGAGCCACCACATTTGCAGTGATCGAACGCGAGCCAAGTTCACGCGAGAGCGAACGGGCCAATCCGATCAAACCAGCTTTGGTTGCTGAGTAATTGGTCTGCCCAGCCGAGCCAAGAAGACCAACAACTGATCCCACGAAGATCAGACGACCACGTTTGAGCCGCAACATTCCTTTCGCAGCCCTTCTTGCGCACCGGAACGCACCCACCAAGTTGGCATCCATCACATCGTTGAAATCTTCATCACTCATTCGAAGGATCAAACCATCTCGAGTCAAGCCAGCATTGGCGACCAGGATCTCAACGGGACCGAACCGTTCTTCTGCCGTCGCGAAGGCTGCGTCGACCTCCTCGGATGAGGTAACGTCCGCGCGTACTGCGTGGAATCCATCGGGTGCCTGCCCGCTGCGGTACGTGATTGTGACGTTGTCACCTGCGGCGACAAAAGCCCTGGCGGTGGCCAAGCCAATGCCACGGTTACCCCCCGTGATGAGGACCGATCTCGCGCTATTCACGCACCCTCCTAATTTCGCCTAGGGGTAGAACCTACTATCGACGTAGGCTTACTGGGTGAATCTTAAGACAGATCTGCGCCGGATGTTTAAGCACCGTCGTAAACGACGCTCACATTCGATCACAACAGTGCGTACCTCGTTACGCGAGGATGTGGCTGGTCGCCAGCGTCGTTATTTTATCTCGATGATGATTCGTACTCTCTGTTTCATCTTGATGGTAATTTTTCCAAGCCCATGGCGCTGGATCTTTTTGGTGGGCGCTCTCTTCTTGCCATACATCTCTGTGGTGATCGCGAACGCAGGACGCGAACCGACCGCCGGTGTGAACGAGGCAACCAATTTCGAAAAGAATACAATCGAACCGCCGCAAAATTAGTCCAACCCTGATGGCTATCCGCCTATCGCAGACATCGGACGTGACGGCTGTTCAAAACCTGGCTCGCCAATTCCATGCCCAGCTTTTTTCTTCGCAACGGATCCGAAGAAAACTCTGGCAATTTCGGCATCAATATTGGATGACCCTGAACGTAGTATGGCTCGCAGATCATCCTCTTCTTTTGCAAAGAGGCAGTTTAGAATTTGGCCGTCTGCGGTGAGCCTGAGTCGATCACAATCTGCACAGAATGGACGGGTAACGCTGCCAATAATACCAACCGTCGCTGGCCCATCACCAACTAAAAACTCTTCGGCTGGCGAAGAACCTCTACTCAATTGTCCAACAGGTGACAGTCGATGCGTTAGTGATAATTGACGCAGAATCTCGTCGGCGCTAATCATCTCTTCGCGACTCCACCCATGCTGAGGATCAAGAGGCATCTGTTCAATAAACCTCAACGAATACCCGTTTGCAAGAGCCCAATCCAAGAGTGCTGGCGCCTCGTCGTCGTTGATCCCACGTAAGAGCACTGAATTCACTTTGATCGGCTTAAGGGTGGTGGCCTTGGCTGCTTCCAAACCTGCGATTACGTCAGCCCAGCGATTGCGATGCGTGATGGCGGCAAAGCGATCCGCATCCAGAGTGTCAAGTGAAACGTTGATTCGATCAAGTCCCGCTTTAGCCAACGGTTCAGCCAATGAAGCTAACCCAATGCCGTTAGTTGTGAGGGTTATCTCCGGGCGTGGCGAAAGCGCGGCAATCGATTGAACAATCTCAACTATGGACGGCCGGATCAACGGCTCTCCACCAGTGAGGCGTACCCGTTCAATCCCATGCTGAATCGCGACCTTAAGGACGCGAATAATCTCATCATCAGTTAGGAGTGAATCGTTTGGAAGCCAAGCCAACCCTTCGACCGGCATACAGTACGCACAACGCAAATTGCATCGATCAGTTAAGGAGACGCGGAGGTCTTTCTTCCGACGGCCGAAGCCGTCCATGAACCCCACTGGTGCAGACATAGTGGTTTTAAGGCTACCTTCATCCCGTGTGGCGCGCCATTTTTGGACCTAAGGCATTAGCACTTTCGCTCGTCGCGATATTGGCGATTGCGCTCTGCGTTGACCTGGGCAAATGGCAGTGGAGCCGCAAGGAGTCACGTGATCAGATCAATCGAGTATTGGCCATTAATTTGCGCACCTCACCCATTGCACTCAGCAGGGTCATGAATACTAGCGTCGAGCCAAAGAGATCCGATAGATGGCGGCGCGTTCAAGTCGCCGGCTCTTACGAATCAGCTACGCACTATGTCCGCGGACGCAGCTACCACGGGAAATATGGTTACGCCGTTCTGTCGCTCTTTCGAACCAGCGATAGGAAAATATTGCTCTGGATAGATCGCGGATGGGTAGCGGCACCGGGAGTCGCCACCGAACAACCGGTGGCTTTCGCTCCCCCGACCGGCGTCGTGCAAATTCTCGGGCGTGTTCGCGGCTTGGATGCGCTTGATAACCCTGGGCCTGGTGGAGCACTCTTTGGCCTACCGTTCAAGCAAGCGGAGACAGTGGCCACTTTTATCGGAAAATTGGCGACCTCCGGACCTACGATCAAAGGCTATGTGGAGTTGATTTCTTCCACACCATCGGGCCAACAGCAACCTGTACCTCGTGATATTCCCGAAGTGACTCCAGGGCCGCATCTGGCCTACGCAATCCAGTGGTATTTCTTTGCCCTGCTATTTTTCATTGGACGAATCCTCTTGGGCCGCGATGAGTATCGGTTGGCTCAGCGTTCTGCAAATTGAAGTCGATACAACTCTGAGTAGAGACCTCCAGCGGTAAGCAACTCATGATGGACGCCTCTTTCGGCGATTCGTCCATCATCGATAACAAGAATCTGATCGGCTTCTCGAATAGTTGAGAGCCGATGGGCGATGACCAAACTCGTGCGGTTCGCCAGAGCGGCCTTCAGGGCCTGTTGAACGAGCGCCTCGTTTTCTGAATCGAGATGCGCCGTTGCTTCATCAAGCACGATCATGCTCGGTGCTTTAAGGAGAAGGCGAGCAATCGCAAGCCGCTGTTTTTCGCCTCCTGATAGACGATGCCCACGATCCCCTACCACCGTGGCCAAACCATCAGGAAGCGACGTAATCAGCCCCCAGATCTGCGCCGACTTACACGCCTCTGCGATCTCGTCGATCGTCGCCTCCGGCTTTGCATAGAGAAGGTTCGCCAGAATCGAATCATGAAACAAGTGCGCATCTTGGGTAACCATTCCGACGGCATTTCGGAGTGACTCGAGCGTTGCATCACGAATGTCGATCCCATCCACCAAGATCGCGCCTGAACTCACGTCGTAAAGCCGCGGAAGGAGAGTGGCCAGCGTGGTCTTGCCGGCCCCGGATGGCCCGACGAGAGCAGTCATGGTCCCAGGCTCAACGCAAAACGAAATCCCGCTGAGTACGGGCCCGGTTGGCATGGATTCTGGTTTGGCAATTGACTCAAGCGAAGCTAAGGAGACCTCTTGGGCACTTGGATACGCGAACGAAACGTCTCGGAATTCAATTCGACTCGGAACATTTGGCATGTGCTGTGCTGACGCTCGATCTCTAATCAGAGGCTTCAAATCAAGAATTTCAAAAACTCGTTCGAACGAAACAAGCGCAGTCATTACTTCGACGCGGACATTCGAGAGTGCAGTCAGCGGACCATAGAGCCGGCCGAGCAGCGCCGTAAGCGCGAGCAAAGTGCCGATTGTAATCGTTTTTGAAATTACCAATGATCCGCCGAGCCCATAAGTTATTGCGGTGGCTACTGAAGCAATCAAAGTGAGTGAATTGAAAAAATAACGATTTAACATGGCGGTTTTAATACCTGTATCAGCGACTTTGCGTGCTCGAGACTTAAAGAATTGGTGCTCGCGTTCCGAGTTTCCGAAAAGCGATACGAGCAGGGCGCCAGAGACATTGAACCTCTCAACCATTGCACTTGAGAGTTCAGCGTTGAGGTTCATCGCCAGGCGTGTTAGTCGCTGGAGTTGTCTACCGATCCATTTACTAGGCAGCAGAAAGAGCGGAACGATCACCAACGAGAGGATCGTAACTTGCCATGAAAGGTAAAACATTGCGGAGAGAACAAGCGCCAGGCTCACACCATTACTTACAACATTCGACAAAGTGCCAGTAAATGCCTGTTGTGCCCCAATCACATCTGAATTCAATCTGGAGATCAGTGCACCAGTTTGACTTCGAACGAAGAAAGCAATCGGTTGCCGTTGCACGTGGGCAAAAACTTGTGTCCGCAAGTCGTAGATCAAACCCTCGCCAATTCTTACCGAAAACCAACGACCGAAGGTGCTGACCACAGCGTCCAAAATCGCTAGAACCCCGACTATCAGGGCCAAAACCACAACAACCCGAGTCTTTCCCATCTGGATTCCTTGATCGACCAACCGACGGAGCAGTAGTGGAGTGCTGACCATCAAAACTGCATCAAGTACCACGGTAACTAGGAAGATAGCGATCCAAATTTTATAAGGCGCGGCGAAAGAAGCGATCCGCTTTAGGGTCCCCGGCTTCAATTTTTGATGCTTGACCGAACTGTCCTGAGAAAGGCTTCGAAGCATCGTCCGATGCCCTGTTGACGACATCACTGGCCCATAGTCATTCGAAGGAGTTGTGTCTGCTCGCGGCCTTCCGCCAATTCCTGTTCCTCAAAGTTGCTTGTGAGCGCACCCAGAATCAATCGTTTGGTTGCGCGAACCGAAGCTTCTGGTAGCGCCAGGAGGCTTTCTACAAACGAATTAATCGCGTTGTGGAGTTCAGAGGCGGGCACAACTCTGTTCGCGAGTCCAATTTGTAAAGCCCTCGTTGAGTCCACCGGGGCACCAGTCAATGCAATCTCCAATGCTCGGGAGTAGCCGACAAGTTCAACTAAAGGTTTAGTTCCTGCCAGATCTGGCACTAGTCCAAGTGAGGTTTCCCGAAGTGAAAACCGAGCATCCTCGGTTACGATTCGGAAATCACAGGCCAGCGCTAACTGAAAACCTGCACCAATTGCATCGCCCTGCACTGCCGCTATTGTAATGGCATCTGATTTTCGCCACCAAGTGAAAGCCTCCTGAAATACGCCAATCGCAGCTTGGAATTCCACATCCGAGCCGGCAAGCAATCCGGCCAGATCAGGCTTCGCTTCGCCGGCGAAAACTCTTCTATCAAGTCCTGCGCTAAATGATCGACCTTCGGCTCGCAGAACCACCACGCGCACTTCCTCGGAAAGCTCGCGGCCCACCTGGGCAAGTGCCTGCCAGGTTTCCTCAGTCATGGCATTTAACCGCGAAGGATTGTTGAGAATTACGTCAAGTCGCCAACCGTCACGAATAGTCTCGATCATGGCGTCATGCTAGGGCAATCAGGTCTAGGTAGTCTTCGCTCCATAAGTCCTCAACCCCGTCCGGAAGCAGAAGAACTCGCTCAGGGTTGAGGGAGGTGACCGCGCCTTCGTCGTGGGTTACCAAAATGACGGCACCTTCATAATTCGATAGCGCACTCAAAATTTCTTCCCGACTTGCTGGGTCCAGGTTGTTGGTCGGCTCATCGAGCAAGAGCACATTTGCACTCGAGACAACCAGCATGGCCAGCGCAAGTCGGGTCTTCTCGCCACCTGAGAGGACGCCCGCGCGTTTTGCGACGGCATCGCCACTGAACAGGAAAGATCCGAGCACGCTTCGGAGTTCGGTGTCATTGAGATTCGGTGCAACTCGGGTTAGGTTTTCGAGCACTGTTCGTTCGGTCTGCAAAGTCTCGTGCTCTTGCGCGTAATATCCCAATTTTGCACCATGGCCCAAATGAATCTCCCCTGTATCGGCAGGTTCGATTCCCGAGAGAATTCGCAAGAGAGTGGTCTTGCCTGCTCCGTTGAGTCCTAAAACTACAACTTTACTTCCGCGATCAATGGCGAGATCAACGTCGGTGAAGATTTCGAGCGAACCGTACGATTTAGATAATTCGTTGGCGTGTAGGGGAGTCTTGCCGCAAGGCAGAGGAGTTGGGAAGCGAAGTTTTGCCACCCGGTCGGCTCTGCGCAGAGTTTCGAGACCAGAAATCAATCGCTCCGCCCGCTTCTCCATATTTTGTGCGGCTTTCGCCTTGGTTGCTTTGTAACGCATTCGCTCGGCTTGTGCGTGCAAAATTGAAGCTTGTCGTTCGGCGTTTGATCGTTCTCTCTTACGCCTCTTTTCATCGGCTTCTCTCGCCGTCAAATAAGATTTCCAACCCATATTGTACAAGTCCAAGACGCAGCGATTTGCATCAAGGTAAAACACCTTATTAACGCAGGCTTCTAAGAGCGAGGCATCGTGGCTAATGATGATGAAACCACCTTTATGCGAGGCTAGAAAAGATCGCAACCACACGATTGAGTCTGCGTCCAAATGATTTGTCGGTTCGTCAAGAAGTAGAGTTGGCGCGCCTGAAAAGAGGATCCGAGCAAGTTCGACTCGACGACGCTGACCTCCCGAAAGGGTACCGAGTGGTTGAACGAGAACTCTTTCCGGAAGTCCCAGACTGGAAGCAATTGATGCAGCTTCACTTTCGGCGGCATAGCCGCCCTGTTGTTGAAATTCCTCTTCAAGACGACTCCAACGCTTCGCGGCCTTTTCCCCACTTCGCTCGTCGCCCATTTGGCTTTCGGCACTCCGTAACTGCCTGATGGTTTCGTCGAGTCCCCGTGCGGAAAGGATTCGGTCTAAGGCAATTACTTCAAGATCTCCAGTTCGAGGATCCTGCGCTAAATATCCAATTTCATTGCTACGAACGACTGTACCTGCCGCCGGTTGCGAGACGCCGGCGAGAACTTTTGTCAGCGTGGTTTTCCCAGCCCCATTGCGACCAACGAGCCCAATTCGATCCCCAGGAGCAATTTGAAAAGTAGCTCCTTCGAGCAGCAGCGCTGAGCCAGCACGAAGTTCCAAATCGCGAGCTTGAATCATGGCTTAGTAACGAAAAATCTGGATTAGACGGTGAACCCAAGAGCGCGAAGTTGCTCTCGGCCAGAATCAGTGATCTTGTCGGGTCCCCAAGGCGGCATCCAGACCCAATTAATTCTTACGTCGTCAACGAGTTCAGAAAGCGCTTGCCGGGTTTGATCTTCGATCACATCGGTAAGGGGACATGCCGCTGAGGTAAGTGTCATATCAAGGTATGCCACATTTGCGTCATCGACGAGAACGCCATAAACAAGACCTAGGTCTACGACGTTAATTCCTAGTTCAGGGTCGACGACATCGCGCATCGCCTCAGTAACGTCGTCATTCTTAGCGCTCATCTCGACTCCTATCGGGGACAATACTAATGATCTTTGCGTCGGTGCTTTTACTATCAATTAACTGCACAAGCGCGTCCTTCAGTGCCATCCATCCCAGCAATGCGCATTTTATCCGGGCTGGGTACTTCGCCACTCCGCTGAATGCCACGCCGTCTTCAAGAATTTCTTCATCTGGGACCACAGTTCCCTTTCCGTGCATCAAGGCAAGGAATGAATCGCTGGTTATTGAAAACTCATCCACCGTCTTTGCGTCGACTAGCGTCGTCATAACTGAGGTGGATGCTTGCGAAATCGAACAACCCATGCCCTCCCACGACAGATTAGTGATTCGCTCCCCATCGAGGCTAAGTCGGAGCGTAATTTCGTCGCCACACGTGGGATTGACGTGATGAACTTCGATGTCGAATGGCTCATGAAGACCTCGATGCGAAGGCCGCTTGTAATGGTCGAGAATGATTTCCTGATAGAGGGCTTGTAGATCCATCAGGCAACCTTAAAGAATTTCTTGGTTGCCTCTACCCCGGCAATAAGCGCATCAACATCAGAGATGGAATTGTACAAATAGAAAGTGGCTCGAGTCGTGCCTGAAATGCCGAAACGGCGCATCAGAGGCCACGCACAGTGGTGTCCCACTCTGACGGCGATGCCCAAATCATCGAGAACCTGCCCAAGATCATGAGGATGAATGTCATCGATAGTAAAAGACACCGCGCCGCTTCGATGAATACCGCCAAACGGTCCAATTATTCGCACTTTTGAGATCCCCAAAAGCCCATCTATTGCGTGATTTACCAGGAGTTCTTCATGCTCCTGCACTTGATCCATTCCAACCCGCTCCAGATATTCGATTGCCGCTGCTAAACCAACCGCTTGAGCCATATTTGGAACTCCTGCCTCAAAACGTTGAGGCGCTCGAGCATAGGTGGCCGATTCCATATGCACTTCTTCAATCATTGAGCCACCCGTCAGGAACGGTGGCATTTCGTCGAGCAATTCGGCTCGACCATAGAGAACTCCAACACCTGTCGGCCCCAACATTTTATGGCCTGAAAATACCAAAAAATCGACGTCGAGCGCCTTAACATCAACGCTCTGATGGGGAACCGATTGGCAAGCATCGACCAAAAACAATGCGCCGCGATCGTGTACTAACTTGGCGATTCCGGCGATCGGATTAATCGTGCCCAGAACATTGGATTGATGAGTTAAGGCCACCATTTTGGTACTGGAGGTGATTAGCGAATCGATATTGGAAAGGTCCAAACGTCCCTCATCTGTCAGTGGTATCCACCGCAGTTTTGCCCCGGTTCGCTTAGCCAACTCCTGCCAAGGAATCAGGTTTGCATGGTGCTCCATTTCGGAAACCAAAATTTCGTGTTCAGGGCCAATATGGAAACGTTTTGCGTCAGTGAAGTTCGAATTTGAGAGTGCATATGCCACCAAATTGATGGATTCGGTCGCGCTCTTGGTGAAAATAATTTCGTTATCGGCCGCTCCAATAAATTTGGCAACCTTCGACCTGGCGTCCTCGTAAGCTTCGGTAGCCTCTTCAGCGAGCTGATGCGCACCACGATGGGCGGCCGCATTGTGCTGCTCATAGAAGTTACGCTCAGCATCTAGCACGAGCCTAGGTTTTTGGCTCGTTGCTCCCGAATCAAGGTATATCAAGGGTTTTCCATCACGCACCGTACGCGCGAAAATTGGAAAATCATTCTTCAACCTTGCCACATCTAGTGCCATCTGGAATGCGCCTACGCGTTTACGTAATCTGCGTAACCCTTGGCCTCTAGCAGCTCGGCTAGTTCAGGCCCGCCCTCTTCTACAATGCGACCATTCGCAAAGACATGGACAAAATCGGGTGTGATGTAGCGCAGGATTCGCGTGTAATGGGTGATCAACAAAATACCAATGTCACTGGATTCCTTGACCCGATTCACTCCTTCTGAGACGACGCGAAGCGCGTCAACGTCAAGACCTGAATCCGTCTCGTCGAGGATGGCGATCTTTGGTTTTAGCAATTCGAGTTGAAGGATCTCGTGGCGCTTCTTTTCGCCACCAGAAAACCCTTCATTGACATTTCGTTCCGAGAAAACTGGATCCATCGCCAATTCGGTCATGGCATTTTTTACTTCAGAAACCCAAGTGCGAAGTTTCGGGGCCTCTCCGCGAATAGCAGTGGCTGCCGTGCGGAGGAAGTTCGAGACCGAGATTCCTGGCACTTCCACGGGATATTGCATGGCCAGAAATAGTCCTGCGCGAGCACGTGCATCAACGGTCATTGTGAGTAGATCGGCTCCATCAAGCGTCGCGCTCCCAGACGTGATCCGATACTTGGGGTGTCCGGCGATTGAGTACGCGAGCGTCGATTTTCCGGAACCGTTTGGCCCCATGATCGCGTGCGTTTCACCAGATTCAACGGTTAGATTGACTCCGCGAAGAATCTCGCGAGAACCTCCATCGGCCTCAACGCTGACGTGCAAATCCTTTATTACGAGCGTGCTCATTTCTTCCTCTCAATTACTGCCATATCGTCGACCATAGTTACCAAATATGTGGGTAGCGAAACGACTGCCGGCGGCGTATCAGGTATGCCGGTGCGCAAATCAAAACGCGATCCGTGGAGCCAACACTCGATGTCGTACCCGACGATTTCGCCCTCGGCTAGCGAAACGTTCGCATGGCTACAAGTGTCGCCGACAGCAAACACTTCGTTGTCTACTCGTGCGACACAGACTGGTTCGCCCTCGATTTCAACCCGCATGGGCTTGCGATCCTCGAGATTCGCTAATGAAATTTTCAATCGTGTCTCCACTACTCCGCCATTCCAAGATCATTCTCGATGGTGGAAGTGAGTCGCTCGCGGGTTGTGTCGTCCTTGATCCTGGTCAATAGTTCTGCGAAGAAACCGCGGACGACCAGCAATCGCGCCTGAACATCTGGAATCCCTCGCGATTGTAAATAAAACAATTGCTCATCATCGAAGCGACCCGTAGCACTCGCATGCCCTGCCCCGACAATCTCACCTGTCTCAATTTCAAGGTTGGGTACGGAGTCGGCACGGGCGCCATCGGATAGCAAGAGATTGCGATTCAATTCATAAGTGTCAGTGCCCTCGGCATTCGCCCGAATTGCGACGTCTCCAATCCAGACTGAGCGGGCTTGAAACCCACTCAGAGCTCCCTTGTAAGTAACGCGTGAGCGACAATTGGGTTGCCCGTGTTCGACGTGTAGTCGGTGCTCGAGGTGTTGGTCAGCGGTGGCAAAGTAGAGACCAAACATATCGCACGAAGCCCCTTGACCGAAGAACTCGACCGTCGGTGAAATCCGAACTACGGATCCGCCAAGGGATACTACGATCGAAGTGAAGTGCGCATCCTTTTGAAGCAGCGCCGCGTGGGTGGCAACGTGAACTCCTTCGTCGCCCCACTCCTGCGTTGAAATAAGCGTCAGATCGGCATCGTCCCCAACGCGGATCTCTAGATCCTCACCGAGCGTTCCACTCCCAAAATGTTCCAAGATGATGGTAGATCGTGAGTGCGCCCCAACCTCAATCACTGTTCGACTGAATGAGACCTCACCATTCGGACTATTGCGAGTTAATCGGATGGGGACTGTGATTTCTTCATCCCGCGGGACAACGATGTGCGAAACAAATTTCGCCTTAATGCGCGCGTTCTGCGCCACTGCGTCGGTCGTATGCGACGAGGGAGCAACTCTTGGATCCGAAGGTGATAACTCCTCACAAGTCGCTAGCCCAGCCAAAGTGGCAACGAAGTGTAACTCGCTCGTCGTTTCGGTCTCGGGTTGATGGAGCCCCCGCAATTTGTTGATCGGCGTGAAGCGCCATGCCTCTTCGCGCCCATTGGGCGTGTGCGGTGCGAGTAGTGCGGAAACGGTGCTTGCAGACATCAGCCGACTGCGCCTTCCATCTGTAACGCTATTAGGCGATTAAGCTCAAGGGCATATTCCATGGGCAATTCACGAGCGATTGGCTCGATAAAGCCTCGAACGATCATCGCCATTGCTTCATCTTCGGCGATACCACGTGACATGAGATAAAAGAGTTGATCATCTGACACCTTAGATACCGTGGCCTCGTGTCCCATAGTCACGTCATCTTCGCGCACGTCGACGTATGGATATGTGTCTGACCGGCTAATCGTGTCGACTAGCAATGCATCACATTTGACGGTGCTCCGTGAATGGTGCGCCCCCTCGTTGATCTGAACTAGCCCACGGTATGAGGTACGCCCACCGCCGCGTGCCACCGACTTTGAAATGATCGTCGAAGACGTATATGGCGCCGCATGAACCATTTTGGCCCCAGCATCTTGGTGCTGACCCTCGCCTGCGAAAGCGATTGACAAGGTCTCCCCTTTGGAGTGGGGTCCCATCAAGAATACGGCGGGATATTTCATGGTGACCTTGGAACCGATGTTGCCATCGATCCACTCCATGGTTGCGCCTTCTTCGCAAATGGCGCGCTTCGTGACCAAGTTGTAGACGTTGTTCGACCAATTCTGGATTGTCGTGTATCGAACCCGCGCATTCTTCTTCACAATAATTTCGACGACGGCGCTGTGGAGTGAATCAGAGGAGTAAATCGGGGCTGTACATCCTTCGACGTAATGCACGTAGGAACCTTCATCAGCGATGATCAAGGTTCTTTCAAACTGACCCATATTTTCGGTATTGATTCGGAAGTAAGCCTGCAGAGGGATATCAACCTTCACTCCCTTTGGAATATAGATAAAAGATCCACCCGACCAAACAGAAGTGTTAAGCGCGGCAAACTTGTTGTCTCCAACCGGAATCACCGTGCCGAAGTACTGCTTGAGAATGTCTTCGTATTCCCGGAGCGCCGTGTCTGTATCTACGAAAATGACACCTTGTTCCGCAAGGTCTTCACGAATCTTGTGGTAGACGACTTCAGATTCGTACTGAGCGGCAACGCCGGATACCAAACGTTGCTTCTCTGCTTCTGGGATGCCAAGCCGATCGTAAGTGTTCTTGATTTCGGCCGGTAGGTCTTCCCAAGAAGTAGCCTGCTTCTCAGTCGAACGCACAAAGTATTTGATGGTGTCGAAATGAATTCCGGATAGATCAGAACCCCAGTTCGGCATTGGCTTTTTGTCGAAAAGGCGCAAACCTTTCAAACGTAAATCAAGCATCCACTCGGGTTCGCTCTTCTTGCTGGAGATGTCGCGTACCACCTCTTCATTCAATCCTCGCCGGGCACCTTCACCAGCGCTGTCCTTATCGGCCCAGCCATATTCATAGCGACCTAAACCATCAAGTTCTGCGTGTGCTGTACTCATGTACTCACCTTTCGATTACCTGAGATTTTTCGATTCGCACTCACGATCCGAGTCGTGCGAACCGCCGGAACAAATGTCGTGCATACCCCGTCGCCGTGCGCGATGGTGGCAAGACGTTGAACGTGCGTGCCCAGAAGCCGCCCAAAAGCTTCGGTTTCGGCTTCACAAATTTCCGGGAACTCCGCGGCAACGTGAGCTATCGGGCAGTGATGTTGGCAAAGTTCGAGCCCCGAGGCGATCGGAGTCAATTGGATGGATGCGGCAAACCCATCTTCGTTCAACCCATCTGCGAGCGCTGCCAAACGCCGGTGTGACCCAACTCGAGCCAGTGCAGGCGCGTGCCGACGTTCAATTTCGACTGCTCGCGATTGGGCAAATCCCATCAAGGCGCCAGCCCCACCCGTTGCGGCAAGGTAGCGAAGCGCCGAGACGGCCAAATCGTCATAAGAGTGCTCAAACCGTTCACGGCCATGATCTGTAAGGATAAAAACCTTCGCCGGTCTCCCGCGCCCACGGCTAGGCAGGCTGATTCGTGGTTCGCGAGCCGAGAGGAGACCCTCGCTGAGGAGTGCTTCCAGGTGGCGACGGATTCCAGCAGTAGTGAGACCTAATCGCTGACCCAACGTATACGCGCTCGACGGCCCGTTTTCCAAGATGCTCCGGGCCACCCGATCACGGGTCGACGTCTCTTGGGTTTTCACAACATAAGTGTGACGTAATTCGGCTTCGCCGGCAACTCGGCCCCACCAGCCAATACTCTTGTGGTGTGCCCACCGCCGCCCAACCCCGAGCCCAGAAAACCTTCATTGCCCTTGTATTCGCGCAGGCCGCCCTCGTCATAACAGGGGGTTTAGTGAGACTGACCGGCTCTGGACTTGGCTGTCCCACCTGGCCAAAATGCACCAGCGGGTCGTATACACCGCAAGCCAACTCACTTCGCGGCTATCACGGGGTGATTGAATTCAGTAATCGAATGGTCACCTTTGTCTTGGTGGCGTTGGCTCTGGCAGCGCTCTATTTTGCAATAAATGAATCCCGTCGTCGAGCCAATCTTGGGCTCGTGAAATTGGCCTGGGTGCAGGTTGCGGGCATTTTTGCGCAAGCACTTCTGGGCGGCGTGACCGTGCTGACCAAATTGAATCCAATCCCAGTGGCAGGACACTTTCTATTGTCAATGGCACTCATCGGTGGCGCGGTTGCACTTGTGATCAAGAGCCGACCAATTGAAGAGTTTGCACCAGTTCGGAGCGAAGTTAGCCGTTTAAATTCGCTCCTTCTACTGATCGCCGCTCTGGTTATCACGCTCGGAACATTGGTCACTGGATCAGGACCACACGCAGGTGATGCAGCGGCAAAACGATTCGGGTTTGATCCCCGAACCGTTTCATTTCTACACGCCGACATGGTCATTGCATTTTGCGGGTTGGCGCTGGCAATCTGGTTGGCGCTGCGCCTGACGCACGCGGATCGTCGATTGATCAAATCCACCCAGTTGGTGCTCGCCTCCATAATCATTCAGGGTGCGATCGGATATACGCAGTACTTCACCAAACTCCCAGAAGCGCTAGTGGCGGTGCATTTACTTGGGGCGGACGTTGTTTGGATAACAACATGCTTACTCTACGCAAGGATCAAACGCGCTGGCGTCGAAGCCGACTATCCTCTGTCGCCATCCTAAAAATGGAGCAATGGATCGATGGCAACAGCAAGAAATATTAGTGAGAGATATGAAATAGAGCCGTGAAACAAACGCATCTCAAGTGGCAGTTCATTCCGCTTCACCCGCCGTTGCAAACCGTACGCTTCAAATAAGAACGCAGCACCGAGAACCACAGCGGTAATCGAGTAGATCCATCCCATTTTGGCTACCGGGGTCAACGCGAAGGAAACGATAACCATGACCCAGGAGTACTGAATTATTCGCTTAGCCACAAAGACATCGGATGCGACTACTGGAAGCATTGGAATCTTGGCGCGTGCGTAGTCATCACGATATTTCATGGCTAGTGGCCAGTAATGCGGAGGGGTCCAAAAAAAGATCAGTAAAAAGAGAATAACCGGCGCCCAGGAAAGTGAGTCCGTCACTGCGGCCCAGCCAATCAGAACTGGAAAGGCGCCCGCAGCACCACCCCACACGATGTTCGAAGGAGTTCGACGCTTCAGAGCCAACGTGTAGACGAAAACGTAAAATAGGATTGCTGCGAGAGATAGAACTGCGGCTAAAAAATTGACCAAGATGACCAGCCAAGTGATGGCAAAAAAGCCTAAGAGAATTCCGAAAATTAGCGCGTTTTGGGGTTTCACACGAGCCTTCGCGAGCGGTCGGTGTGCTGTTCGAAGCATTACCGCATCGATATCACGGTCAATATATGAGTTAAGCGCATTGGCGCTGCCTGCGGCGAGCGTCCCGCCAATCAGGGTCGCCAGCGCCAGCCAGAACCCGGGCAGCCTTCCGCCCGCCAGAATCATCGTGGGCAATGTGGTCACTAGCAAAAGTTCAATGATGCGTGGCTTAGTCAGCGCAACATAAGTTCGGACCCGAGCCGATATTCGTAATTCGTGCGAGGCCATGGGGCTGGAGTCTAGTGGTCGAAATTGGTTAGGGTTAGGACAAGTTGATGCCAACCCTGGAGCCCCCTTAAATGAATTCGAAAACCGAAGACATTACCCTTGATTTCAAACCGTTGGACTACGCGGCAATAGTGCATGCCAGGGCCTTGGCTGCAGATGCGGTTCAGAAAGTGGGCAACGGTCACCCCGGTACTGCGATTGCGCTTGCGCCAGTGGCGTATCTGCTCTATCAGCGTCATCTTCGGCACGATCCAGCAGATCCAGCATGGTTGGGTCGCGATCGATTCGTATTATCGTGCGGACACGCAAGTCTCATTGAGTACACGCAACTCTTTCTGAGTGGGTACGGCCTCGAGATGGATGACCTAGAGCACTTTCGAACATGGGGCTCGCTCACTCCTGGTCACCCAGAGTTTGGTCACACGATCGGAGTAGAAACTACGACTGGACCACTGGGGCAAGGCATCGGTAACGGAGTCGGGATGGCAATGTCCTCTCGATACATGCACGGTTTACTGGAACCCAAGACTCCAGTAGGTAGCGGGCTCTTCGATTACACAGTCTGGGTATTAGTTTCAGATGGCGATCTCCAGGAGGGTCTGAGTTCAGAAGTTTCGTCACTGGCCGGCACTCAAGGTCTGGATAATCTGGTAGTCATCTACGACGACAATCGAATCTCAATCGAGGGCGATACGCACCTTTCATTTACCGAAGATGTGTCCGCCCGGTATCGCGCCTATGGATGGCACGTGCAGAACGTAGACACACTGCCAACTGGCGACGTCGACTTGGTCGCACTTGATCGTGCCATGCAAGTAGCCAAGTCGACGACAGATCGCCCATCGTTCATCCACCTGCACAGCGTTATAGCGTGGCCGGCGCCGCATGCGCAGGGAAAATCCAAGGCGCATGGATCTGCACTCGGTGAGAGCGAGGTCGCAGCACTTAAAAGCGCATTAGGTCTTGACCCGACCCTCTCCTTCCAGATGCCAGTTGAAGTCTTGGCACACGCTAGGGAAGTTAAAACACGCGGGGCGGCACTCCATGCGGAATGGCAAATTAGGTTCGTCAAATGGCAACTAGAGAATCCAGATTCGAATTCCTTGCTAACTCGATTAAGGAGCCGAGACCTTCCAGCGGATCTCGCGCAAGCGCTGCCGACATTTGACACAGATAGTTCAATATCAACTCGGAAGGCATCGGGTGACGTAATTCAAAAGATCGCGGGCTTGATGCCCGAATTCTGGGGTGGTTCGGCAGATTTGGCCGAAAGCAACAACACCACAATTGAGGGTGGCGATTCGTTCTTGCCGACCAGTAGCAAAATCGACAACGCCAATCCATTTGGTCGAATTATCCATTTCGGTATACGAGAGCACGCAATGGGTTCGATCCTAAACGGCATGACGCTGGCAGGACTGACGCGCCCTTACGGTGGAACTTTTTTAGTTTTCAGCGATTACATGAGACCAGCAGTAAGACTCGCGGCTTTAATGAAAATCCCAGTAACTTTTGTCTGGACTCACGACTCAATCGGGCTCGGTGAAGATGGTCCAACGCACCAACCAGTTGAACATCTCACCGCCTTACGTGCGATTCCAGGATTTGATGTGGTCCGTCCGGCGGATGCAAATGAAGTGGCCGTATGCTGGCTGGAAATTCTGAAGCGAATGCGTCCGGCTGGCTTAATTCTTAGTAGGCAAAACTTGCCGGTATTCGATCGCACCATATTCACCACAGCGGAGGGCGCAGCAAAGGGGGCGTACGTGCTTATCGAAGCCGGAAATAAGGACCCCCAGGCGATAATCATTGCCACTGGCTCAGAAGTCAGTATTGCCTTGCAAGCCAGAGATCAACTGGAGTCGCAGGGAATCTCCGTCAGAGTCGTCAGTGCTCCTTCTCTTGAATGGTTCGCCCGTGAATCGGCGGACTACCGAGAGAGTGTTTTGCCCGCGAAAGTTACGGCCAGAGTGAGCGTCGAGGCGGGGGTCGCCCTAGCCTGGCGCGGACTGGTAGGCGATCGTGGTCGCTCGGTATCCCTTGAACATTTTGGTGCTTCCGCCAGTTCGGAACGACTCTATTCAGAATTTGGAATCACTAGCGAAGCTGTTGTCGCTGCAGTCCGTGAATCCTTGGCTGCAAAATGAGCACTCTAGATGAAATAAGCGCTGTTGGCACTGCAATCTGGCTTGATGATATGTCGCAGGCACGCCTGATCGACCGCTCCTCGCCACACTCGCTGGCGAAGTTGATTGAGACGTCTCGAGTAGTTGGCGTGACTACCAATCCAAGCATATTCGCCGTCGCTCTTGAAAAATCTGACCTCTATGCAACCGCATTTGCAAAACTTAAATCTGATGGTGCCACAGTCGATGAGGCCATCCGGGTGGTTACCACAAATGATGTCCGAACCGCATGTGATGTACTCGCTCAGGTTTATGATGCGACCGGCGGTCGCGATGGACGAGTGAGCATCGAAGTAGATCCGCGCTGTGCGCATAACACGCCAGATACGATTGCCGATGGGCGCAAATTATGGAAAACCGTTGATCGCAAAAATCTATTTGTAAAAGTGCCGGCCACACTTGCCGGCCTACCCGCGATGCGAGCGCTCATCTCGGAAGGAATAAGCGTCAACGCCACGCTTATCTTTTCGCGAGCTCGGTACGAAGCGGTGCTCGATGCCTTCATATCGGGTCTTGAGGACCGAGTGGCAGCAGATCTCCCGGTGACCGGAATCGAATCTGTAGCGTCGTTTTTCGTCTCCCGCGTCGACACTGAGGTCGATAAACAACTAGATGCCCTCGCCAGGCCGGAGACGGTAGCGGTCCGTGGCAAGGCGGCCATTGCCAACGCACGCTTGGCTTATGAATCGTTTGAAAGAATTACTTCGGAAGCTCGGTGGCAGCGACTATCTGCATTGGGTGCAACCAGACAACGTCCGCTGTGGGCCTCTACCGGGGTTAAGGATAAAACTTACGAGGACACTCGCTACGTTATCGAATTGGTTGCTCCGGAAACGGTGAACACCATGCCGGAAGCGACCCTCCTGGCTGTCGCAGATCACGGAGTGACACGGGGTAACACCATCAGCGGAACCTATGACCAATCACGTAGAGACCTTGATGCACTCAATGAATTTGCAATTTCATACGATCAAGTAGTGGATTTCTTGGAAGTCGATGGCGTAGCGAAGTTCGAAGCCGCATGGGCTGGCTTATTTCTTGCCGTTGCTGAAATAATGAAATAGGAAGCGAGTCCCGTTGATCGAGCTAAGCAGCAAGAAAAGGCCAGCGGCAGACATTGTCGGCGATCTTCAATCGATTCTGCCACGATTGGCCGTCAAGGATTCTTCACTGTGGGGCGTTGATGCAGAAGGCGATGCGGCGGTCAGGCTGGGTTGGATCACTTCCCCCGAGCAGGCCCTGGACTTGCTGCCAAAAATTGCCGAGTTCGTAAAGTGGGCAGGCGATCACCATCTTGATCGCGTCGTCCTTTGTGGCATGGGCGGATCTTCACTCGCTCCCGAGGTCATTTGTAGGGTTTACGGCAAAGAGATCACGATCGTCGATTCCACCGATCCCGGACAGATTCATTCCGCCATTTTCAACCGCCTACCAAATACCGTCGTCGTAATCTCATCTAAATCTGGATCAACAATCGAAACTGCCTCAGCGATGGCGGCCTTCGAATACGCCTTCAAAGCTGCGGAACTATCTCCCCTTGATCACATGATGATCGTGACTGATCCAGATTCACCGCTCGAGAAGTCGGCTAGCGCGAGCGGATATCGGATCTTGACCGCGGATCCAACTGTTGGCGGTCGCTATAGCGCGCTCACTACTTTCGGACTTTTGCCCAGCGCGCTTGCAGGTGTAAATATCGCGGAACTGATTCACGATGCGGACTCGGTCATCCAGGTCATGTCCTCGCCGGAATCACCAGCCGTGACCCTGGCGGCATTACTTGCCGAACACGAAAAAACTTCAGCGTTTTTTTCGGTTCTCGCTCCAGATGGTATCGGCAATTGGGTCGAACAACTTGTGGCTGAATCTACGGGTAAAGCTAATCATGGCCTCCTACCGATCGTGGTCGAGACGTGCGAGAGCGCTGGCTTCGAGGGCGAAGGAATTCTTTCGATTGCCCTTAATGAAAAAGTGGATGCTGAAATCAAAATTGATGGCCCACTCGGCGCTCAATTTGTTTTGTGGGAGTGGGCCACTGCTTTACTCGGCCGCAGTATCGGGATAAATCCTTTTGATCAACCAAATGTCGCGGAGTCAAAGGAAAAGACTTCAATCACGCTCGAGCACACCGATCAGTTGGCAATGAAATCAAGCACTCGATTTGGTTCAGTAGAAGTTTTTGGAGATTTTGATGGAGTAACACTTGCTGACACCCTCAACGAATTCTTTGACCAGGTTCCAGAACACGGGTATCTGGCACTAATGGTTTTTCTGGATCGCTTTGTGGATGCTCAGGCCAGTAATTTGCGAAATGAAATCGGCAAGATCATCTCCCAGCCAGTCACTTTTGGCTGGGGACCACGCTTTCTACACAGCACAGGACAATTTCACAAGGGCCACCCAACAATTGGTGCTTTCTTACAGATAACGGGCGATGTAAAAAGCGACTATCCAATTCCGGATCGGCCCTACTCTTTCCATACCCTGCAAATGGCTCAGGCGATCGGTGACGGGCTCGCCCTGAGTGCCAGAGGCGTGCCGTTGATTCGCCTTCATCTTACGGATCGGTATCAGGGTCTGATTGAAATCGCTGCGGCAGTAAGCGAAGTTACTCGTCGCCGCGTAACTTCCTGAGCGCCTCTTCCAAAATCGCTGTTCCGTCGACTTCAGATCGACGTTCCTTCACGTAGGCAAGGTGAGTCTTGTATGGCTCATTCTTTGGCGGTGCAGGCGGGTTGGCCTGATCGCGACCCGCTGGTAAGCCACAACGCGGGCAATCCCACTCAGTCGGGAGGGCAACGGCGCCATCGTCGGCAAATGAAGGACGGGTTTCGTGGCCGTTAGAGCACCAATAAGACACGCGGAAACGGGGCGCTGCCTCACCTCTTTCAGCTTCACCCATTGGGCCTGCGCCCACTCGACTGCCACGAATTGCGCTACCACTTGCCATCGTTATCCGCCCTTACTTCTTGAGGATCAAGCCGAGAGCGACAACCGCTGCGAACCAGACGCCACCAGTAACAATCGTGATGCGGTCTAGGTTTCGTTCGACCACGGATGATCCACCGTAGTTCGAAGAGATTCCACCGCCGAAAAGGTCGGACAACCCACTGCCCTTCCCCTTGTGAAGCAGCACGAGCAGAATCATCAGCACGCTGGTGATAACCAACACGATCGATAGAGCCGTAACCATCGCGCAAACCTCTTCTTCATAGCAGTTCTCAGCAGGGGCCAGCCAGTGCCGCCCCTTCAGGTGGCCAAGGATACCGGTAAGTTGAAGCTATTTTCCCGCAGACAAGTGTGGGAACCGGGCAATTCGGGCAAACTCCTCCGGATCTAGGCTCGCCCCGCCAACCAGAGCTCCGTCCACATCCGGTTGGGCCATGATTTCAACGACATTTGAGGCCTTTACTGAACCGCCATAGATGATTCGGATGGCACTTGAGACATTTTCCGATGAGAGTGCAGCGATCCGCTTTCGAATTTCTATGCAGACCTCTTGAGCATCCTCTGGGGTGGCCACAAGTCCGGTTCCAATTGCCCAGATGGGCTCGTAAGCGATAACAATTTTGGTTCCATCAATCAACTTCACATCGGTGAGGGCAAGGTCTAGCTGATTCAGCACATGCTGGACCTGATCGCCATTTTCGCGGACCTGGAGCGGCTCCCCCACACAGAGAATCGGCGTCATCTCGTTTGCCAGCACGATCTTTAATTTTGCGTTAACCAGAGCGTCACCTTCGTTGTGGTACTCGCGGCGTTCACTATGCCCTACCAGGACATAACTGCATCCGAGTTTGCGCAACATAGAAGCCGAGATGTCTCCAGTAAAGGCTCCATTTGGATGATCTGAGACGTCTTGGGCTCCGTATCGAATCCTGAGGTGATCACCATCAATCAGGGTTTGGACGGACCGAATATCAGTGAAGGGAGGCACCACTACGACATCAACTTCATCAAAATCTTTGTCGTTGAATGAGAACGCCAATTTCTGCGTGACTGCAATCGCCTCGAGATGATTCAGATTCATCTTCCAATTACCAGCCATTATTGGCTTACGACTTTGCGACATTATGACTCCAACGCTTCGAGACCGGGCAGGATTTTTCCTTCGAGATATTCAAGTGAGGCTCCACCACCGGTGGAAATATAACCAAAAGCACTATCGGCAAAACCAAGATTACGAATCGCAGCCGCAGAATCTCCGCCACCCACCACCGAAAATCCCTCGACCTCAGTTAACGCTTGTGCAACTGTCTGCGTGCCAGATGCAAATGCGGGAAACTCAAAAACACCCATCGGTCCATTCCAAAATACAGTCTTAGCACCCTTGATTGCAGTGGCGAAGGCTGCCGCAGACACTGGACCGATGTCTAACCCCATTTGGTCGGCCGGGATCGCATGTGCAGAAACTAGTGTTGGCGTGGCATCCGCTGCGAAAGTTGGGGCGACAATGAAATCAGTAGGTAGCAGGAGCGTCACACCAAGTTCTTGAGCCCGAGCTATCAGACCTCGAACTACATCGAGTTGATCTGCTTCAAGCAAACTCGTTCCCACTTCATACCCGAGGGCCGCGAGAAAACTGAAGACCATCCCTCCCCCGATGGCTAGGAGATCAACCTTCGTAAGTAAGTTTTCGATCACACCGAGTTTGTCGGAAACTTTGGATCCGCCGAGAACGACCGCGTACGGTCGCCCCGGATGCTCGGTGAGTTTGCGTAACACCCCTACTTCGGCGCGAACCAGGTCACCGGCGGCATGTGGAAGCCGAAAGGCAAGGTCATACACCGAAGCATGCTTGCGATGTACTGCGCCAAATCCATCACCAACATATAAGTCGCCGAATTTTGACAAGGCATCAGCGAACGCGCCACGTTCGTCGTCGTCCTTACTTGTTTCGGCTGCTTCGAAACGAACATTTTCTAGAAGCGCAACTTCACCGGAAACCAGAGCGCCCACCACCTCACGTGCGCTCTGGCCAATGGTGTCTACGGCAAAATGCACCTTCGATCCGAGAAGTTCGCCAAGTCGAATCGCCACGGGCGCCAATGACAATTCCACTTTTCGCTCGCCCTTGGGCCGACCCAGGTGCGCGATTACGACAACTCGAGCACCCCGATCGAGCAAATCGCGAAGCGTCGGTAGCGATGCCCTGATCCGACCATCGTCGGAGATAGCTCCGTCTTTTATCGGGACGTTGAGATCGCAACGCACAAGTACGGTGCGTCCTTCAACAACAAGATCTCGAGACGAGGGGAGCTCAGTCATCAGAGGGAGCGACCAACATACCCAACGAGGTCGACCAGACGATTTGAGTAGCCCCATTCATTGTCGTACCAACCAACTACTTTCACCATATTGCCCATTGCTATCGTGAGTGATGCATCAAAGATGCAAGAGGCGGGGTCAGACACGATATCGCTTGAGACGATGGGGTCTTCCGTATAAGTCAGATAGCCTTTGAGCGGGCCATCTGCCCACTTCTTCACGGCCGCATTGATTTCATCCTTGGTTACTTCGCGTTCCAACTGCACCGTTAGATCGGTTGCGGATCCAACGGGTAGGGGAACGCGCATCGCATAACCGTCAAGTTTTCCCTTAAGCGATGGAATCACCAGCGAGATTGCCTTAGCCGCACCAGTAGTTGTTGGAATCATATTCGTTGCCGCAGCGCGAGCTCTGCGTAAGTCCTTATGCGGGAAATCAAGAATGACTTGATCGTTGGTGTAGGCATGAATTGTGGTCATCAACCCCTTGACGATTCCAAACTCCTCGACAAGAACTTTTGCCATGGGGGCCAAGCAGTTCGTAGTGCAAGAGGCGTTGCTTATGATGTGATGGGAGGCTGGGTCATAGGTTTCCTGATTGACGCCCATCACGATCGTTACATCTTCATCGCTGGCCGGAGCCGAAATAATTACCTTTTTCGCCCCAGCGTCTAAATGCTTGCGAGCGTCGGCCGCCTTAGTGAAGTGTCCAGTGGATTCAATGACAATATCGGCTCCAAGTTTGGCCCAAGGAAGAGCGGCTGGGTCGCGCTCGGCTATCACGGCGAAAGTTTTTGCTCCCACGGTGATGCTCTCATCAGTGAACGAGACCGGAATACCGAGACGGCCAAGAATCGAGTCATACTTGAGCAAATGTGCGAGAGTTTTAACATCGGTTAAGTCATTCACTCCGACGATTTCGATATCTGCCCCGCTGGCAATCACCGCTCGATAAAAGTTACGCCCGATTCGGCCA
The DNA here is from genome assembly GCA_025355805.1 of Actinomycetes bacterium. Lineage (GTDB taxonomy): Bacteria > Actinomycetota > Actinomycetes > Nanopelagicales > Nanopelagicaceae > JANXYY01. The sequence goes on along the minus strand of JANXYY010000070.1, from coordinate 123 downwards.
AAACCATTTATTCCAACCTTGATAGTCACGAAATTCTCCTTGAATCCTCGACTCCTTCGCTAACGGCGAAGGCCACCCGCCGATGCGGATTACCACTTCTTCGGGGTACTTAGAACTTTATCA
>JANXYY010000051.1 GCA_025355805.1 Actinomycetes bacterium | reverse complement strand
AAAGATCGAATCAAGTCAGCCTCTCGTCGTCTCGCCGCTGTGCCTGGTTGGTGGGCTAAATGGCCGTCGAAGTCCGAGAAATAGCAGACTTCGGCGCAGGCGCCGCGGCGCCCTAAGATCTTCGTTATGACGATGAAGCCACGCTCAGGGTTAGTCACCGATGGTTTAGAACGTGCACCGGCTCGCGGAATGCTCCGCGCCGTCGGAATGGGTGACGACGATTGGGTCAAGCCACAAATTGGTATTGCCTCATCCTGGAATGAAATAACACCATGCAATCTCTCGCTGGATCGCCTCGCGAAGGCGGCGAAGGAGGGCGTGTTTGCGGCCGGCGGATTCCCACTGCAATTTGGAACCATCTCAGTGTCCGACGGAATTTCAATGGGGCATGAGGGCATGCACTTCTCTCTCGTTTCGCGTGAAGTCATTGCCGATTCGGTTGAGACCGTTATGCAGGCAGAACGTCTTGACGGCATGGTGACTTTTGCTGGCTGTGACAAATCGTTGCCAGGAATGTTGATGGCTGCTGCGCGGATCAATGTCGCGAGCATTCTTGTTTATGCAGGATCCACTCTTCCTGGTCAGGTGAATGGCAAAGATGTAACCATCATTGACGCTTTTGAAGCAGTTGGCGCATGTGCAAGAGGGCTCATCACGAGGGCCGAAGTTGATGCCATTGAACGTGCAATTTGTCCGGGCGAAGGTGCTTGTGGAGGCATGTACACGGCCAACACCATGGCGAGTGCGGCTGAAGCACTGGGAATGTCATTGCCTGGTTCCGCGGCGCCTCCGTCGGTTGATCGTCGTCGCGATGGTTACTCGCATCAGGCCGGTGAAGCGGTAGTCGAATTAATTCGTCGCGGGATAGTGGCCAGAGACATTCTCACGAAGCAAGCATTCGAGAATGCAATAACTGTCGTGATGGCTCTCGGTGGTTCGACCAACGCCGTGCTCCACTTGCTAGCAATTGCGCACGAGGCGCATGTGGAACTCGACCTTGAAGATTTTCATCGCATCGGCTCAAAAGTTCCGTTACTTGGCGACTTGAAGCCGTTCGGTCGTTACGTCATGACCGACGTGGATCGAGTCGGTGGAATACCGGTTGTGATGCGAGCATTGCTTGACGCGGGATTGCTTCACGGTGATTGCCTAACGGTCACTGGGAAAACGATGGCCGAGAATCTTGCGGAAATCGATCCACCGGTTGCAGACGGCAAGATCTTGCATGAAGTGAGTCACCCACTCGGCGCAAGTGGCGGCATTACCATTCTGAAGGGTTCGTTAGCGCCCGATGGTGCTGTGTGCAAAACCGCAGGCGTCGGTGTGGATCTCTTCGAAGGCCCTGCGCGTGTTTTTGAACGCGAACAGAGTGCGATGGTCGCACTCGAAGATGGGACCATTCAAGCCGGAGATGTCGTGGTCATTAGATACGAAGGGCCAAAAGGCGGACCTGGTATGCGAGAGATGCTAATGATTACCAGCGCCATCAAAGGTGCCGGGCTGGGCAAGTCCGTAATGCTGCTCACCGATGGCCGCTTCTCGGGAGGCACGACAGGGCTATGCATCGGTCACGTCGCGCCTGAGGCGGTAGATGGCGGCCCGATTGCACTTATTCGGGATGGTGATCGGGTGCGGATCGATATAAAAACTCGGGCTTTAGATCTACTGGTCGACGACGCCGAACTCGCGATCCGCAAAGAAACTTGGAAAGTGGTTCCGCATAAATATGATCGCGGAGTACTGGCCAAGTATGTAAAATTAGTGGGCTCAGCTTCTCGAGGCGCAGTCTGCGATTGAGATAGCCATCTCGAATATTGAGACACTGGCTCGTTCAGGTTGACGCATTTACGCGCGAGGGAGACGCTATCTACGTGGCAAGACGAATTATCGTAGTAATGGAGCGCGCGGACTGAGCAGATGGCTCAACGCGTGCGACCCCTCGGTGCCCTAGCGGCGCGAGGGGTTTCGCATTAGAAGGGGGTAAACGATGAGCAAGAGCATTACTGGAGCGACGAGCCTCGTACGCTCCCTTGAACATGCCGGCGTCGATGTAATGTTTGGCATCCCCGGCGGAGCGATCCTGCCTGCTTACGACCCGATCTTTGATAGCAGCATCCGCCACATCTTGGTTCGACATGAACAGGGCGCCGGACACGCTGCAACCGGATACGCCCAAGCAACCGGCCGCGTCGGAGTTTGCATTGTCACCTCAGGGCCAGGAGCCACCAACCTGGTCACGCCACTAGCTGATGCACACATGGATTCGGTTCCAATGGTTGCGATCACTGGGCAGGTGGCGTCTGCATTTATCGGCACGGATGCCTTTCAAGAAGCGGATATCCGCGGAATCACGATGCCGGTGACCAAACACAATTACTTGATCACTGATCCCGATGAGATACCCCGTGCGATTGCTGAAGCTTTTCATATCGCAGCAACGGGACGTCCAGGCCCGGTACTCGTTGATATAAGCAAAGACGCCCTGCAGAAGATGACCGATTTCCATTGGCCCACTCAGATCGACCTCGCGGGGTACAAGCCGGTCACCCGGCCGAACGCGGAGCAGATCAATCAAGCAGCACGGTTGATCGCTGAAGCAAAGCGACCAGTTCTTTATGTTGGCGGGGGTGTTATCAAAGCAAACGCTGCGGCTGCACTTTTGAAACTCGCTGCTGTGACAGGTGCGCCCGTCGTCACCACTTTGATGGCGCGTGGCGCATTTCCGGATAGCCATGCTCAACACCTTGGAATGCCAGGCATGCATGGCACGGTTGCTGCGGTCACTGCGCTACAGAAAGCGGACCTGCTGATCACGCTCGGCGCCAGATTCGATGATCGAGTCACGGGGAAACTTTCGACTTTTGCACCAGGGGCAAAGATCATTCACGCCGATATCGATCCGGCTGAGATCGGAAAAAATCGTCAGGTAGATGTTGCGATCATTGGTGATTTACTCGAAGTTATTGGCGAGTTGACCCCTGCCATCGAGGCTGAATTCAAGGCTGGACGCCAGAGCGACATCACTGGGTGGGTGAAGCAGTGCGAATCTTGGAAACGAACCTATCCGCTTGGATATGACCAACCAGAAGACGGTTCGGTATCACCTCAACAAGTCATTCAGCGGATCGGCCAACTCGTCGGACCTGATGGAATTTTTGTAGCTGGCGTGGGTCAACATCAGATGTGGGCATCTCAATATGTTTCTTTTGAAAAGCCAAGATCTTGGTTGAATTCAGGTGGTTTAGGAACCATGGGATACGCCGTGCCGGCCGCGATGGGCGCAAAAGTTGGCCGGCCCGAAGCAGCAGTGTGGGCCATTGATGGCGACGGCTGTTTTCAGATGACGAATCAAGAATTAGTTACGTGTGCTCTAAATCAGATTCCGATCAAAGTTGCCATCATCAATAACGAGAGCCTTGGAATGGTTCGACAGTGGCAGACGCTTTTCTACAACTCGCGATATTCGAATACCGATCTACATTCGAAGCGGATCCCGGACTTCGCCAAACTCGCCGATGCTATGGGTTGTATAGGTTTACGCTGTGAAAAGAGAGAAGACATTGACCGTACGATCGAAGAGGCAATGGCTATCAATGACCAGCCGGTGGTCATCGACTTTAGCGTTCATCGAGACGCGATGGTTTGGCCGATGGTGGCGGCGGGAACAAGCAACGATGACATAATGGTCGCGCGCGAACTTGCGCCTGACTGGGATTCCCAGGAGTTGTGAGATGACTCGTCACACCCTTTCCGTTCTGGTCGAAAACAGTCCAGGTGTTCTAGCCCGTGTCGCTTCGCTCTTTTCGCGACGTGGATTCAACATCGAATCCCTTGCCGTGGGACCGACCGAGATTGCACACACTTCGCGCATGACGATCGTTGTTAATGTCGAAGATAGCCCCCTCGAGCAGGTAACAAAGCAACTCAACAAGCTGATTAACGTTCTCAAAATTGTGGAATTAGATTCGGAAGCATCGGTTCAGCGTGAACTTCTACTCGTTAAGGTGCACACCGATTCCGAAACACGATCGCAGGTACTGGAGATCGTGCAACTCTTCCGGGCGCGCGTTGTCGACGTGGCGGTCGACGCAATTATTGTTGAGGCGACGGGCACGGCCGAGAAGATTGAAGCGCTTCTCACTGCGCTCGCTCCGTTTGGAGTCAAAGAATTAGTTCAATCGGGCCTGGTTGCGTTGGCACGCGGCGGACGTGCAATCGACGAGCAAACGAATCTTTAGAATTCACCCATCTACGAAGGAGAAGAGAACAGTGGCAAAGATGTACTACGACGATGACGCGGATTTAAGTGTCATCCAGGGCCGCCATGTTGCGGTGCTTGGCTATGGCTCGCAAGGTCATGCCCACGCACTCTCGCTCCGAGACTCGGGAGTAGATGTCCGGGTTGGTCTCCCAGAGGGTTCAAAGAGCAGAGCCAAGGCCGAAGCCGAGGGCCTTCGCGTGGTGACCCCATACGAAGCTTGCGAAGAAGCCGATCTCATCATGATTCTCGCTCCGGATCATGTGCAACGTCATCTTTATTTAGAAGCTGTTGCGCCAAATTTGGTCGATGGAGACGCTCTTTTTTTCGGGCATGGATTTAACATTCGCTTTGGTTATATAACTCCTCCATCGGGGGTGGATGTTGCGATGGTTGCGCCAAAAGGTCCAGGCCATTTGGTTCGACGCGAGTTTTCAGCCGGACGTGGAGTGCCAGTTCTAGTTGCGGTTGAACAAGATGCAACGGGTGGCGCGTGGCCGTTGACCCTCTCCTACGCCAAGGCGATTGGTGGGTTGCGCGCGGGCGGAATCCAGACAACCTTCACCGAAGAATGCGAGACCGATCTCTTCGGGGAGCAAGCGGTTCTGTGCGGCGGTGTATCGCAATTGGTTCAATACGGTTTTGAAACTCTAGTTGAAGCCGGATATCAACCTGAGGTTGCCTACTTTGAGTGCCTCCACGAACTCAAACTAATTGTTGATCTCATGTATGAAGGTGGAATTGCTAAGCAGCGCTGGTCCGTCTCTGACACGGCCGAATACGGGGATTACATCTCAGGTCCCCGAGTTATCGACCCTAGCGTCAAGGCGAACATGCAGGCGGTTCTGGCCGACATTAAGAACGGTTCTTTCGCGGCCCGATTTATCGCCGACCAAGATGCCGGAGCGCCTGAGTTCAAGGCTCTTCGCGCGAAGGGTGAGTCCCACATCATCGAAAGCGTCGGTCGAGAACTACGAAAGCTGATGTCATGGGTTCGGACCGAAAAAGATGACTACACAGAAGGCAAAGCGGCCCGCTGATGACCAAGCCCGTAGTCCTAATCGCAGAAGAGTTGAGCCCGGCTACGGTTAGTGAGCTGGGACCTGACTTTGAGATTCGTAGTTGCGACGGAGCGAACCGTACAGAGTTGTTATCGGCTCTCGCTGCGGGAGTCGATGCGATCCTGATCCGCTCGGCGACGAAAATGGATGCCGAAGCGATTGCGGGTGCAAAGGGTTTGAGAGTCATAGCTCGCGCAGGCGTCGGTTTGGACAACGTTGACGTTTCCGCGGCCACGCAGGCTGGAGTGATGGTAGTTAATGCTCCGACTTCAAATATCGTGAGTGCGGCCGAATTGGCGATCGGTCTGCTCCTCGCGTCGGCCCGTCACATTTCGGCGGCAAACGCCGCCTTGCGAAATGGTAAGTGGGCCAGATCGAAGTACACGGGCACTGAACTGTATGAAAAAACTCTCGGGGTTGTGGGACTCGGTCGAATTGGTCAACTCGTTGCTCACCGCATGCAAGCTTTTGGAATGCAGGTCATAGCTTACGATCCCTACCTTTCGCCGCAGCGCGCTGCGCAATTGGGTGTTCGTCTGGTCGAATTAAATGAACTCTTAGGCGAGAGCGATTTCATCACAATCCACTTGCCCAAGACAAAGGAAACAGCTGGCTTAATTGGTATTGA
>JANXYY010000009.1 GCA_025355805.1 Actinomycetes bacterium | reverse complement strand
CAATCGGTCGTCGCAACAGAGCATTCGAAGTGCCTGACCTCTTGGCGGCGATCACCAGTTTCGAGAGAGTACTCGGATCACCAACGGGAAATACTCGGACTAGTGTCCCAACCCGAGCGGTTCCGGCTCGCAAAGAGTAATAACCTTCAATCCGCAGAGTAAGAAAGCATCCTCGGCAACCCCACCAATCGTTAATATACCCCCTTCCTTCCGCGGCGGTTTAGGGATTTTTGTCGGAACCCCTTGAGAGACGACTGGTATGAATTGCCCAGCACTTCACCAAAGATCTGGGAGAGTGCACCATATGACAACTCTGTATGTCACTGACCTTGATGGGACTTTGTTACTACCGGATGGCTCGTTGGGACGTCGGACTCTCACGGTCGTTAACGCCTTCATTGCCTCGGGTGGATTGATAACGTATGCAACAGGACGATCCTTTCATTCTGCAAATCGCGCTCTGACGGGTCTGAACCTGCACCTACCCGTGATCACCTATGCCGGTGCGATACTTGTGGATCCGATCAGCGGAGTTGCCGAGGCCGCTGAAATGATTCCCGCTCCCATCATTCACACTCTATTAGCTGTATTCGCAAGTTGCGGCCTGCAGCCCGTTCTCTTCATCATTCAAGACGGAAGGGATCGAGTGTGCTGGATCGAAGGGAATCTGTCACCGGGGATTGAATTCTTTCTTAGAACACGCCATAGCGATCCTCGGCACATGCCGTTAAAGAACTGGAAGGAGATCGATTTACACTCTGTCTTCTACATCTCGGTCATTGCTGGCGTTGTCGAGTTAGCCGAACTAAACGAGAGCCTGGGAGCGGATATCCGCGGGTCTTGCCATATCATCTTCGTCGAGGATATCTACGCCCCTGGATACCACTGGTTGGAATTTACGTCCGCAATTGGAACGAAAGCTCACGCTGTTGAAAAAGTCCAGTCCCTGACGGGGACGAACTCTCTCATTTGTTTCGGCGACAGCCATAATGATCTGCCGATGTTTTCGATCGCTGATCAGTCCTATGCGATGGCAAATTCCATTGATGAAGTTAAATTGCATGCGACGGCAGTTATCGGAAGTAACACCGACGAAGGCGTGGCGGTTTGGCTTGAGGCCCAATTCTTCTGAGACGCAAGAAATCATGCAGCCATTTCACCATCAGAACACGGTTCATACTTGCAAGCCGATTCGGCAATCCCGCCAAACATTAACACGGCCCCAGATAGCACGCAGTAAATAGTCGGCTCGCTCCTCTGTATTTTAGGGAAAGCGCAAGGGCCCGTCCCATATTCAAAACTGGGATCTTTGCCCATGGGAAAGTGGTGATGAACTAAATAAACAAAGTTGATTTAACCTTCGCCCATGTCTCTTTGTTGCGCGCGACAAGCAAACCCTCCCTGGCATGATCGGCGACACGGTAGGAAGAACCATCAAGACGTGTCGCATGTCCCCCTGCTTCTTGCAAAAACAGAACACCCGGCGCATGGTCCCACGGAAGTGTTCGCCAATAAAGCGCGAAGTCCAGTGACCCATTCGCGATAGCAGGGTAGTCAAAACCGGCGCACTTACTTCCAAGCGAAAGATCGGCAAATCGCCCTTCTACTTCAATCACATGTTCTGCAAGGTCTTGCGGGAGAAATCGACGCAAAACGGCCCCACGCATAAAGTTCAACGCTGGTGAGTTTTCATTAACGCTGATCTGCTCACCATCAATCCAAGAACCCGATCCTTTTTCTGCGACCGTGAGCCGGTCGGTAACTGGATCCAAGATCCAAGAGACAACAGTTTCGGCACTTCGAACTAGCGCAACCATTATCGCAAATGGCGAAACACCATTCGCAAAGTTTGAGGTCCCGTCCAGCGGATCAATTAGCCAAATATTTCCATCGCCCGTAAGTTGATCAAGAACGCTTGGATCGGCGGAGGCCCGCTCTTCTCCAACAACGAGCGAGCCAACGATTAAAGATCTCAGTGCTGGTTCCAGGAACTCTTCACCTGCTTTATCTGCCTCTGTAACCCACTCGCCGGGAGACTTCTCTTCGGGATTCGATTCTCGCTTCCCAAAAATTGGCATCACACAGGTTTCTGCCGCTTCGCGTAGTAAGTTCGAAACGGAGGAGATCAAATCTGACACGGGTCGAAGTATGTCTAATTTCCTCTCAATAGCTCACCCACTCAAACGAGTTAGAACAGAGTACCCTCGGCAACCCGGGTCAGCTGTGCCCCTCCTCTTTTTAATGTCTATTCTAAATCTGAATTGTGAGCGGTGCACCGGTTGCAGCTACCACTTCGTCGACGGAAATTCCCGGCGCCAATTCGATTAGTGCTAGCCCATCTTCTTTCACATCTATGACGGCCAAATCGGTGATGATGCGATGCACGACCCGTCGTCCCGTCAATGGCAGATCGCAATCTGTAACAATCTTTGGTGTTCCATCTTTTGCCACATGCTCCATTAAGACGATGACGCGACGAGCACCGTGCACCAGATCCATGGCGCCTCCCATGCCTTTAACCATCTTCCCTGGGATTAACCAGTTGGCCAGATCGCCTTTTGCGGAGACTTGCATTGCTCCGAGGATTGCAACATCAATTTTGCCCCCTCGAATCATGCCGAATGATTCTGCCGAGTCGAAAAATGAAGCACCTGGCAGGAGAGTCACGGTTTCCTTGCCCGCGTTAATCAGGTCCGGATCCACTTGCTCTTTAGTTGGATAAGGTCCGACGCCGAGGATTCCATTTTCCGATTGCAGAACGACGTGAATTCCTTCGGGAATGTAGTTGGGGACCAAGGTCGGCAGTCCGATGCCCAAATTGCAATAGTCCCCATCAATTAGCTCTCGCGCTGCCCTGGCCGCCATCTGTTCGCGAGTTAGCGTCATGTGCGCACCGTCAATTTCTCGATCCGTTTATTGGCTGCTTGGGCTGGCGTTAAGGCGATGACTCGGTGAACATAAATACCTGGCAGGTGAATATCGGCTGGGTCGATCTCACCGGCCTCAACAACATGTTCTGCCTCGACGATTGTTATTCGGCCCGCCATCGCGACGATCGGGTTGAAGTTTTGCGCGGAGAGGTTAAATACACAGTTCCCAAATCGATCCACCGTGTGCGCATGGATTAAGGCGAAGTCAGTTGTGATTGACTCTTCCAATAGGTATTCGGTCCCGCCGAAAGTGCGCACTTCCTTCGGCTTAGAAGCGAGCGCGATACTTCCATCAGTTGCGTATCGATAGGGGAGGCCACCATCGGCCAACAAAGTACCTACGCCGGCGGGCGTGTAAAAAGCTGGAATTCCGGCACCTCCGGCGCGCAACTTTTCGGCCAGGGTGCCTTGTGGAGTTAATTCGACTTCGAGTTCGCCGGCTAGAAATTGACGGGCAAACTCCTTATTTTCGCCAACGTAGGAGGCGATGACTTTCGCAATGCGTCGCGCTTCGAGCAAGAGGCCAAGGCCCACACCGTCAATCCCGCAGTTGTTGGAGACAACGGTAAGGTTCTTAGCGCCCTGATCAAGAAGTGCCTGGATCAATGTAGATGGAATACCCACTAGTCCGAATCCACCGACGGCAATTGATGCGTCATCGTTAATATCGGCGACTGCTTCGGCGGCGCTGATCATGACTTTGTCCAATTAGATCAATCTCCTTTGCATTTCAACGTCCCTGCCAACGCGGTGAGCGTTTTTCATTAAATGCTCTTGGCCCTTCCTGGGCATCTTCACTTAGGTACACGGGATCCCAGAGTGTGTTCGCCGATTGCCTGCGGTCGCCTAGAACAGCGTCAAGAATGTTATGCACCATTGCTTTTCCCGCAGCGACAGACAGGGGTGCATTTTCGGCAATTTGTTTCGCGAGCGCAAGGCTTGCGGTCTTCAGATCTTCAAATGGAACTATCGCATTGACCAGTCCCGCCTCTTTGGCTCGCGTGGCAGAAATAGGCTGAGCCGTGAGAAGAAGTTCAAGTGCAACGCGTGGCGCGATCAACAGCGGTAGTGGATTTGCCCATGGTGCCCCACGACCATAGCGAGCCTCTGTAATCCCAAAGGTCGCGTGGCTGGCCGCGATCACCAAGTCGGCTTGTTGAACAAGAAAAAACCCGCCACCTAGCGCAGCTCCGTTGACGGCTGCGATCACGGGTTTATGCGTCGTTAGATCAGAAATGAAATCGTCGGGCGGAATTGTAAAGTGGTCCTTGGCCATTTCTTTCAGATCGGCACCCGCGCTAAAGGCGACGTCGCCAGCTGCCGTGATGATGAGAACTTTGGCTCTCTCATTTTTTGTGAACTCGTCAACAGATCGTTGAATGCCTTCACGCACAACGGAATTTAGGGCGTTGCGGGCATCCGGTCTGTTGATCGTGATCGTGGCAATGCCGTCGATAACGTCGTATAGCAGTTGATCATCTGATTTCATTCTGGGTCAAGTCCTAAACTTCGAGCAATTAGAATTTTTTGAACTTCACTGGTTCCCTCGCCAATTTCTAGAATCTTGGAGTCACGATAATGGCGAGCTACGGGGTATTCGTTCATAAATCCGTAACCGCCGAAAATCTGAGTGGCGGCACGAGCGTTATCCATCGCGGCTTCGCTGCTCACTAATTTGGCGATCGACGCCTCAGTCTTGAAGTCTTTGCCGGCTTCGATTAAGAACGCCGCGTGGTAGTAAGCCAGACGCGCGACGTGAGTTCTGGCTTCCATCTCAGCGATCATGAAGGCAATTGATTGATGACCACCGATGGATTTTCCGAAAGCCGTCCGTTCTTTTGCGTAACGCACGGCTTCATCAACACAGCCTTGTGCCGCACCGACGGCTAGCGCAGAGATCGCAACTCGACCTTCGTCAAGTGTTCGAAGGAAGTTGGCGTAACCTCGTCCACGCTCGCCTAAAAGATTTTCGGCAGGAACTCGAACGTTGTTAAACGTAAGTGGGTGGGTATCGGAGGCGTGCCAGCCGACTTTGGAATAAGGCGGATCAACAGTGAACCCCTGGGTGCCAGAGGGAACGATAATCGTGCTGATTTCTTTGCCCCCGTCGGTACGTTCTCCGGTTACGCAAGCGACGGTGACCAGTGATGTAATCGCTGTACCCGAGTTCGTAATGAAAGCCTTAGCTCCGTTTATCACCCACTCGTCGCCCGCAAGACGCGCCGTGGTGCGCAAACGACTCGCATCACTCCCGGCATCCGGTTCGGTTAGTCCGAAAGCGCCGAGCGCCTCTCCGCTCACAAGCGGGCCGAGGAATTGTTCTTTCTGCGCGTCGGTGCCAGAACGGAAGATCGGCATTGACCCCAATCCGACGCCCGCTTCAAGTGTGATCGCCACACTCTGATCCACTCGCGCCAACTCTTCGATTGCCAGGCAGAGTGATAGGTAGTCACCGCCCATACCGCCCGACTCTTCGGGAAAAGGCAAACCGAAGAGACCGAGCGATGCCATTTGTCTGACGACGTCGTAAGGAAATGATTGATCGCGATCATGCATTGTTGCTACTGGAGCGACGACCTGATTGGCGAAGTCGCGAACGCTTGCAACGAGAGCTTGGTGTTCTTCGGACAACTGCTCCATAGGCGAATTCATTTTGAGCCGTCCTTTCGATTTGATAGAGCAATCGCGGCCTTTGATCGCAACGGTAATCCGGTCTTACGCGACAGCCAGTTGCTTGTGTCGATAAGGGCCTCTAAATCGACGCCGGTGACGATGCCAAGGCCCTGAAGTTGCCATACGAGATCTTCCGTTGCCAGATTGCCCGTCGCGCTTTTAGCAAATGGGCAGCCTCCTAAGCCGGCGATGGAAGAGTCGACCGTTGTGATTCCTTCCAATAGCGCGGTGAGGGTGTTGGAGAGGGCCTGTCCATAGGTGTCATGAAAGTGAACCGCCAATGAGGAGCGCGCGATCTTTCTACTATCAAGGGCGTCAAGGAGATTGATAACCTCGCCTGGCGTTGCAATACCAATCGTGTCACCCAGCGAAAGCTCGGTGATGCCGAATTCGAAGAGAGATTCCGCGACGCGGGTCACTTGGCCCGTTGACACCTTTCCTTCCCACGGATCGCCGAAACACATGGAGATGTAACCACGCACCAGCAAACCCGCAGCCCGCGCTTGCTCAATAACCGGACGATAAGTTGCCAGCGATTCCGCAACGCTGGAATTGAGATTTGCTTTCGCAAATGACTCCGTCGCACTAGCGAAGACTGCGACCTCGCGGACTCCCGCACTCAAGGCCCGGTCTAATCCTCGCTGGTTGGGGACCAAGACGACCATTCGGTGGGAATCTAGCAACGGAGCAAGAGCAGACAGTAATTCCTCGGCATCGGCGAGGGCGGGGACTTTGTCAGGCCTCACCAGACTCGTGATCTCAATCGCCGGCAGCCCGGACGCAGCGAGCCGCTCTATAAGTTCCACTTTCACTGCCGTCGGCAGTATTACAGTTTCGTTCTGTAAACCGTCTCGTGGCCCCACTTCGTAGATGGTTACTGCGGAAGGTAAGCCGCTGCGATCAAACATTGTCGACCACCTCGATTAGAAATTGCCCTGCCCGAACATTGCCTCCGACAGCCACCAGGCATTGCGTTATTTGACCCGCATGTTTGGCGCGGACGATGTGTTCCATCTTCATGGCCTCGATCACAATTAGTGGATCTCCGATAGAAACCTGGTCGCCGATTGCCGCATGTACGGCGACGACAACGCCCGGCATTGGGCTCATAATCTCGTTGCTGTGCTTATCTCCAATCCTTCGCCGGTCATCGGATTTTTTTATTAGCCAAGTGCCAAATGACGGGTGGTGAATCCAGAACTCAGCATCGTTGCGATAGTAATCCACCGCAAAACTTGGATCGAAAACCACCGGAATGTCATAACGTTCACCATCTATGTAGCCAGAGACCGTGGCGGCGGGCATTCCTGCCAGTCGCCACCCATCAGCACCCCACGGACCGTTGACCGAGGTTGATGTTGCGACAGAGGAGAACGCCTTGAGTACTTCATAAGACGGAATGATTTTCTCAATCTGAAACTTTTCAAGAAATCCTGTGTCGTAATCAGATTGCTGGACCGGCGAAGAGTCAAGGAGGTGAATCAGAAAGTCGATGTTTGTGGTGACTCCAAGCAGGACGGTTTGAGATAGTGCCTCCCGCAAACGGAGAAGAGCGGTCGTCCTGTCGGGGCCCCAACTCGACATCTTCGCCAGCATTGGATCGAAGGAAGAAGTGACGGTTGCGCCATCACTGATGGCTGAATCGGTGATCGTGTGCGGCAAGTCGGGTGGTGTGAATCTCCCGATTACTCCGCCCGTGGGAAGAAATTGTTGAAGTGGGTCTTCGGCGTAAATGCGTGCTTCGATTGCGTGTCCATTCAACCGAACGGTAGGTATGACTGCCTCTAAGCGCTCTCCGGCCGCCAGGCGGAGTTGACATTCGACCAGATCCAAACCGGTGATCATCTCGGTCACCCGGTGTTCAACCTGCAATCGAGTATTCATCTCCATAAAGTAAAAAATCTCCGGCGCTTCGGCGTCAACAAGAAATTCGATTGTGCCCAAGTTTTGGTAATCAATTGCTGAAGTCAGTTGTAGCGCAGCGGCACCCATGTTCGCCCGATGCTCAGCGGTTAACAATGTCGACGGTGCCTCCTCCACTACTTTCTGGTGGCGCCGTTGAAGTGAACATTCACGTTCGCCGAGATGTAAACTCTCCCCGAAGTGATCGGCAACGACCTGGAACTCAATGTGGCGGGCGTGTGTAAGGTATTTTTCAACAAATAAGGTGTCATCGCCGAAAGCGGCCTTTGCCTCGCGCCGTGCCGTGGGGAGCACATCTGTCAATTCAGCAAAGTTATGCGCAAGGTGTAGTCCCTTGCCACCGCCTCCTGCAGATGGTTTAACCAACAGCGGAAATTGCAGATCGCGGCAGGCCTCGAGCAATTCGGCGTCCGACATCTGAGGACCACTGATTCCCGGCACCACTGGCACCCCGGCTTTCTCGGCAAAGGCGCGGGCCGAGATTTTCTCTCCCATTGCGGCGATTGCGCGAGCTGTAGGACCGATAAATATCAATCCTGCGTCCTTGCAAGCGGCAGCAAAATCTGCATTTTCCGCCAAAAAACCATAGCCTGGATGAATAGCTTCAGCCCCCGACGATTTTGCCGCCATGATGATCTGCGCGACATCGAGGTATCCCGTTTGGTCCGAGTCCTGAAGCACCAGAGAGTGTGCAATCTGTTGAACATGTAGCGAGTTACGGTCGCGATGCGTATAGACACCGACGCCCTCGATGCCAAGTCGCTCTAAAGTCGTGTTGATTCGGATTGCGACTTCTCCGCGATTAGCTATTAGCACTTTTGCAAACATCACTACATCCGAAAAATTCCGAAAGAACTATCGGGAAGCGGCGCCAAGCCAGAGATTGAGAGAGCCAGCGCCAGAACTCGGCGAGTGTCCCTTGGATCGATGATTCCATCGTCCCAAAGACGCGCAGTTGAGAAATATGCACTGCCTTCACTTTCATAACGTGAGCGAATCGGGGCTTTGAAATCCTCAATCTCCTCAGCACTCCAGCCTTGGCCTTTGGCCGTGAGTTGATCCGTCTTTACCGTCGCTAGTACGGATGCCGCTTGTTCGCCACCCATGACTGAGATCCGCGCATTGGGCCACATCCAAAGGAATCGTGGATCGAAGGCTCGGCCGCACATGGAGTAATTGCCTGCGCCAAAGGATCCGCCGATAACCACAGTAAATTTGGGAACCCGCGTGCACGCCACGGCGGTCACCATCTTCGCGCCATGCTTGGCAATCCCACCGGTTTCGTATTCGCGTCCAACCATGAATCCCGAAATATTTTGCAGGAAAACGAGTGGGATTTTGCGCTGATCGCAAACTTCGATGAAGTGAGCGCCTTTCTGTGCTGATTCGCTG
>JANXYY010000002.1 GCA_025355805.1 Actinomycetes bacterium | reverse complement strand
TTCCAACGGTAAATTCCGCAGTCACAGTGGCCCCGACGCCAGCCGTGGCGACGAGTCTTAAACCCGTCGGGTGATCTTGACCGCAACCAAAGCATTGGGCGAAGTGCGAAGGGATGCGCTCGCCCGGTTGAGGTGCGCTTGAATGTCGAATCGCGGGGACCGCATCGGGCGGCGGATTGGTGCTTGGAAGGCGTGCCACAGCAGAGGAGACTACCTTCCTTCTATGGGGAATCCATCGAAAACTGTGTTAGTCACCGGCGCGACGAGTGGAATCGGCCTAGCTGTTACCAAAGAACTCGCGGCAAGCGGCTTTGCGGTAATTGCGACCGCAAGAACCCAAGAGAAGGCCGAGCAACTGTTGAACCTCCTGTCCGATCTTGGACTGACAGCCAGAGTAGTGGTGTGCGATTTTGAGAAATCAACTGAGATAACGGCAGCAATGGTGAAGATCTTCGAGATCTCGCCAAGTGGGCCTTGGGCGGTGGTGAACAACGCGGGGTTCGCTCTCCCTGGGTCGATCGAAGACGTGACCGGCGAGATAGCCCAAAAACAATTATTGATCAATGTGCTGGCCCCGGCCGAAGTTATCCGCGCCCTACTTCCCTCGATGCGCGCCCGCGGAAGTGGTCGGATTATAAATATTTCGTCATTTTCGGGACGAGTCGCCACGCCCTTCTTGGGGTGGTACAGCGCGAGCAAATTTGCCCTGGAGGCAATTAGTGATTCTCTGCGCGTCGAGGTCAGTGAATTCGGGATAGAGGTAGTGCTTATAGAGCCAAGTGGATTCGCCTCATCCATCTGGGCAAACTCGCTCCCTCTGCTCCCGGCAGATGCCCTCACGGGCCCGTACCGGCGCGCCTATTCCAAGGCTAGAAAACTTATCAATACCGATTTTCCAGAACCAACGCCGGTAGCAAAAATTGTGCGAATTGCCTTAGAAAGCCAGAAGCCCAAGGCGAGATATCCAGTTGGCAAGGGAACTCGAGCGATTCCCGTGTTGCGCATTCTTCCTTCGAGTTTGCTTGATCTTCTGATGCAGATCAATCTTGGATTGAGCAAACCGGTAACCATTCTGCGAATGACGATTCGCCGATTTAAGCGCACTCGCGGATGACCAATCCCATAGGTCACTATCGAGAAAGAGTTTATGCCCCTTGGTGGATTTGGCTTCTGGCGCTATCAATGTGCTTTTCGTTAGGTATTGCTTTCGGGGCGGCGCTTGGGGCGACGATCGGTGTGATCACTTTTTTCGTCGCTGCGATTCCAGTCTCCTACGGACTTATTTCCTCTGCGTATCTAATTTCTATCGATGACGAAAATATCCGAGTCGGTAGAGCTCACCTACCTTTAAAATTCTGTGGAGAGGCCCTCGCACTTAACCCTGAGTCCACAAAGCAACGTCGAGGCCCAACGGCAGATCCAGCCTGCTATTTGGTGCTGCGCGGCTGGATCAACACTGCAGCGACGATCGATGTCGCAGATCCGACAGATGCAACGCCTTACTGGTTTATTTCAAGTCGAAACCCAACTCGATTAGTTGAAGCGTTAGCGGAATCGAAACGTAACTAGATGCACTCAGAGCAGATAGCCGTTGCGCCTTCGCCTCTGGCCAATTGGCTCCGGTGATGCACCAAGAAACAACGCGAACAGGTGAATTCATCGGCCTGCTTGGGCACGACTCGAACCGTTAACTCTTCTCCAGACAGGTCAGCACCAGGCAGTTCAAGGGTCTCGGCCAATTCAGCCTCGTCTATGTCAACTTGACCAGATTGGGCATCGGCACGTCGAGCCTTGAGCTCCTCAATACTCTCTTCATTGAGTTCCTCGTCGGTCTTTCTCGGGGTGTCGTAATCGGTTGCCATCTGAAACCTGCTCCTTTGCGTCACGAGACTTAACCACAACGGAAGTGAAATTATGCCCACTTCGAGGAAAGCTGCGGAAATGTCGCGTGCGCATACTGCCTCATCTGGGGGTCCCGTGTCGCCTTTCGGCCGAAATCGGGCGTGTGCAATTGGCCACCCTTAGGATCCGGGCATGGCAATTTACGAAGTAGGAGGGAAACGACCCGCGATACACCGCACCGCTTTCATTCATCCAAGCGCCACCATTATCGGAGACGTCACTATCGGAGCCGAGAGCAGCATTTGGCCAGGTGCCGTGATTCGCGGCGATTCTGGGGCGATTCTGATCGGGGCTCGGACCAGTGTCCAGGACGGCTGTGTCATTCATGTGAGTTCCGCAGAACCGACGACGATCGGCGACGGCTGTGTTTTGGGGCATAACAGCCATCTAGAAGGCTGCACGGTTGGTTACGGGGCTCTGATCGGCGCGGGATCTGTGGTTCTCTCGGGAGCCAGTATCGGAAGGTATGCCCTGGTGGGCGCTGGGGCGCTGATCCCCCCTAAAACGATCGTGCCCGACCTTGCCAGAGCCTTAGGGGTACCCGCGAGGGTCGAATTGAACCGCATGAGCGAAGGCTTCAGTGACGCAAGCGCAAAGAGTTACGTTGAGGCAATCTCGTTCTATCGGTCGATGCGCAGGCTCGATTGATGGTCCAATTTAGGAGCTGAAGGCCAAACTCTTAGGTTGGATTCCCCTGGCTAACTGCTTGGCAAAATATGCTTCGCGTTTTTCAACAAACGTGTCAGCCTCCACCCTCAACTGATCCAGAATCCCGGCCAATTCCGTGCGGGCGATTTGACCATCGTCGCTCAGCGTTTCAAGTTCCCAGATGCGCCAAGCACGAAGAACCGGTGCCAGGACTTCGTCGAGGTGTAGTTGGAGGTCGTAGACACCGGCTAAGGCAATGTTGACTGACTTGCGACCGAATCCCGGCATCCCGTGTCCTGGCATCTGAAAGTCTCTCACCACGTCAACGATCGCGCGCATCGCGGCGTTTGGTTCCAATTCGATCGCCTTGCCGATCAGGTTTCGGTAGAAAAGCATGTGCAAATTCTCATCAAGGGCCACCCTCGTTAACAAATCTTCACAGATAGGATCCTCGGAAAGTTTTCCGGTGTTGCGATGCGAGATACGGGTCGCCAACTCTTGAAATGAGACGTAGGCGACAGTGTGGAGCATGTCCTTGTCATAATCCGTTTGGAATCCCAACTGCATATGAGCCATTCGCAAATCTTCGAGTTCGCGTGGGTCCGTTCCACGGGTAGCCATCAGGTAGTCCCGAATGGCAATCGCATGCCTTGCCTCTTCGGCTGTCCAGCGTTCGACCCAAGTCCCCCAAGCGCCATCTCGACCCATCGTGATCGCAATCTCGGTGTGATAACTAGGCAAGTTATCTTCGGTCAATAAGTTGAGAACCAATGCATCTTGGGCCACGGCGGAAAGTTTTGAATCCTTCGCCTCGTAAGCATCGCCATTGAGTGGTCCAGCGAAAGTACGCCCCTCGCTCCATGGCACATATTCATGCGGATACCAAGCTCGAGCAACGGCTAGATGTCGATCCAACTCGACGGCAACCGCGGGCTCTAAATCGCGTATCAAATTCGTCTGCAAACCCATTTGCCCTCCATCGCTCGGTAAGGAAACCTAAGTTACGGCACCGTAGGTTAATCCGCGACAGATTCCAAATAGCCGTCGCCGACTCTT
>JANXYY010000138.1 GCA_025355805.1 Actinomycetes bacterium | reverse complement strand
CAGATCAGTCCCACAAATCGTGGTTGTCTCAATTCGGACGATCACATCCGTAGGGTGCTGGATGATCGGATTTGGAACGTCTTTCCAGGCTTTCTGTCCTGGCCCTTCGTATACGAGTGCCTTCATGGAATTATGCCTTTCTTTGACTTCGAGCTCCGCAAAGCGGGGTCTCGCTTTTAGCATATTCCTGCAGGCTCAGGAGAGCTGACGAATGTGATCAGCCAGATATGCGTCAATTCCGAGCGGTACCGCTAGGGTCATCGAAACCTACGAATGGGGGAACTAGTGTCCATCTGGAATCACCACCCCGGAGTCCGCTCCGGTGATACCTTGACGCTCGGCGAGCGAGCTGCCGACGTAATGCGAAACGGAATGGGCTCTTGGCCCTTCGTCTTTTCCGCGCTCGGATTTCTAGCGCTTTGGACCATCTATAACGGCCGGCACGGTTTCGACCCCTATCCGTTCATCCTGCTCAACCTGCTGCTCTCGTGCCTTGCGGCGATGCAGGGTGCGATCTTGCTGATCGCCGCCAAGCGAGCGGATACGATCTCCAGCGAATTAGCCCAGCACGATTTCGATCTGGACAAGGAAGCGCTGGGCATCACCGTTGAAATGCATGATTTAATCAAGCGAATTGACGTCTTAACCGAAATCATCCATACCCTTGTCGTCGCCGATAGCAAGATGATCACCAAGGGTCTGACCGAAATAGTTTAGAGTTTCGCAGCGCCGAGAATGCTCTTGATCGAGAGTTTTTTGGAGTACTCGATCGAGCCATACTGGAAGATTCGCACAGCCATCCGTAAGACCATAAATCCTAAGATGAAGAGTTCGGCGATCACCAACGAGGCATTCCACAATGTGAGTGATCCAAATGCGTTACGCAGCATTGCTGTAATGGGCGCTGAGAATGGGAAGTACGTGAAGAGTTTCACGATTAAGGCGTTCGGGTCGCTAACTATCAGAGAGACGATGTAGAAGGGAATGAATATTAGGGTCATCAGGACTCCGAAGAAGATGCCTGCCTCCTTGGCGGTTGGCATGGCCGCGCCGATGGCGACCAACGTTCCGGTGAAGAGAGTGAACCCACCGAGTAGTAGGAGTGCGCCAACGATCATACGGAGGGGATCAAAGACCAAAGTCGATAGGTCAAAGTTTGGCAAATTAAGTGATGAGCGGAAGAAAAGGAACCCGACGACTATCGGCAACACAAAAACAACTATCTGAACTAAACCGATGATGAACAGTGAGATTATCTTGCCAACGATCAGAGTTGTTGCATTCACAGTGGTAAGGATCATCTCGGTCACCCGATTCTCCTTCTCTTCGAGGGTGCTACCGAGCATTTGATTTCCAAGCAGGATGATTACGACGTAGAAAATCAAAAGGAAGAACAGCGGTGGGATTAAACCATTGAAACCACCTGTCTGTTTGCCGTCTTTGAACGTGGTGGTGACAACCTTGACCTGGCCTTGGGCGAGGGCAGCAAGCTCCGGGGACCCGATCTTTTGTTGCGCGCTGAGCTTCAAAATTTGGGTAGCGACAGACCCGTATTTTCCATTTTCAAAAATGCCCGTGTTGAGTGCATACACCTGAATTATTTGTTTGATTGGGTTTGCCGGGTAGGCAAAATATGCATTCAGTTTTCCAGCCTTTACGTTCGCGATGGCTTGGTTTGCGTCCGCCGCCTTCACTCCCCCGATTTGGCTGACGAGTGCCTCGTCCACCTGCCCGGAGGCATCTGTGTAGGAGAAGGAAAACTTTGCGCTTTTCTGGGAGTTTAGACTGGTACTAGTTGACGAGTTACTGATGTACATCAGTCCAAATACGATACCGATCGCCACCGGCACGATAAGCGTCAATATCCAGAAACGCCGCTTGGTCAAGGTCCGACGCACTTCAAACTCGACGACCGTCCGCAGATTATGTCGTGCCATCACTTAAGCCGAGCCCCCGTTCTTTTCCTCTTCCTGATCGCCATAAATTCCGATGAAGATGTCGTCTAGGGACAACTTGCCGGCAGAGAACTCTCGAATCTGAAGACCGCTAGCCACCAGATCTCGCAGAATCATCGACTGATCAGCGCCTTCGTTGATCGTTAACTCGGCGTAATTGTTTTGCTGCCGCGAAATGACGTAATTCTGAGACGCTGGAATGACTCCTGAATACTTGAGGCGAATGATTTGGACGCCGTACTGATCTTGAACCTCATCAATCGTTCCATACGCTTCCGCCTGCCCACCCTTTAGGAAGAGGACTCGGTCGCAAAGTCGCTCGACCTCCTCCATCTGATGGGTCACCATCATCACGGTGGCACCGGATTGTTTCTGCTCCTCAATGATTTCCATCAGCAAACGTCGATTCACCGGGTCAAAACCCTTCGTTGGTTCATCAAGAATCAAAAGTTCTGGCGAGTTCATAACGGTGACGCCCAACTGCACTTTCTGCTGCTGCCCGCTCGAGAGTTTGTCGAGTCGCATCTTGGCTTTATCGCCCAAATCCAGACGTTCAAGATATGCCAGCGACCAATCGTGAGCAGCTTGATGGCTAAAGCCCTTGAGGCGACCGAAGTAAACCATGACGTCGATGACGGATTCTTTTTTGTAAAGCCCTCGTTCTTCAGGAAGGTAACCTAGCTTCTCACCATCCTCTGGTTTAAACGGTTTGCCATTGATATGCAATACCCCGCCCGTGGGTCGATAAATGCCTAGCAGCGCACGGATAGTAGTGGTCTTGCCGCAACCGTTGCTTCCTAAGAACCCGAACGTCTCCCCACGGTGAATATCAAAAGAGAGATCGTCGATTATCGTCTGCTTGCCGAAGGCCATGGAGAATCCCTCGACGTGCACCAGAGGTTCTGCCTCGCCAGCCATATAACCAAGATATCTGAAAGAAGGAACCTCATTACCTGACTCTGATAAATGAGGGCCATCGTTCCTTTACCTACGTCGAGATATCAGAACGAGGATCAAACATTTTTGGCGAAGAAGGCGCTCCCGTACGATCAGTTCGTTAGCCAATCCGATCGTCACCACCTCCGATTGTCGCAGCCAAGTCTTCTGGGCACTCTTCGGCGCGAATGAAACTTGGCTGAAATTTTCACGATGCTGCCACCGGCGTGAGGCGACTCGCCGTTCAAGGTGAGGCGACTCGCCGTTCACCGAAAAGCAACTTGAGAGCAGTGGAACCTCATCCGGCGCCGCCTCTGATTCGAGTGCGAGATCTGCAACGACGGAAGTCATCGCGGGTTGATCCACCAGCAATGCGCCGAGAGCCACTCGATGTCGAACGTGCCAGAGCGCTCCGGCAACTGACTGCCGCATCCCAGCCGCACTCCCATAGATGTTGTCGATACTTGTGAGCGAGACCATTGTCGCGGTCGTGGTCGCGGTAACAGGTGCCGATTTGACCTGAGTGGAGGTTCGAAACTTCCTTTCGACTCGGCTGGCGAAATACAAGATTCCCCGTGAACTGAGCATCGACGATTCGCTGCCGCGGAACCCATCAGGAAAGATCACAAAACACGTGTTGCGTGCCGAAATTCTGTAGGCCTTTTACTCTTTCTCTTTCACCGGGCTCTCAGATTCAAGAGGTTCTGTAACGCTGGCTAGTGTGTCAGACTCTCCCTCGCGAACGACCACCTCGCCTTCGCGTATTTCCCATTTTTTATCTTCAACTCTTTTTGCCGCTTGAATCTTTTTAAATTTTCGGGGCGAGAATTTAATCCTCATCGCTCACCTTTCATGGGTGTTAGCCAATTTTAACACCGATGTGCCGGATTCGGCTGAATCCCTCA
>JANXYY010000112.1 GCA_025355805.1 Actinomycetes bacterium | reverse complement strand
GAAATCGCGATCGAGCCAGGGCGCGATCTGATCTTGAACAGCTCGCATAAAATCACTGACTGCAATAACTGGGCCCGCGTGTCCGGCCAATTTTTCCGATACGTATGCAACACGTCGATCTTCTGCGCGAGCAATCATGTTGTGACGATCCGTTTCTAGGCCGTCTCGACGTAATTCGTTCCATGAGGTTACCGACCAGACATCTGAGGCCACGCCCCAATCATCTGCGAGCAGTTTCTGAGCTTTCAACGCCCAATTGACGGCCACGCCGGATGCGAGGAGTTGCGCCCGCTTTTCGCTGGTGATTGTTGCCTTACCGTACAGATAAATTCCCTTAAGAATGCCATCAACATCTATTTCATCTGGTTCTGCAGGTTGAACGTAAGGCTCGTTGTAGACGGTGATGTAGTAGTAAATATTTTCACTATCCTCACCGTACATGCGACGCAAACCGTCTTTGAAGATGTGTCCTATTTCAAATGCAAAGGCTGGATCATAGGCGACGACGGCAGGGTTCGCAGAGGCCAGCAGATGTGAGTGCCCGTCCTCATGTTGTAGGCCTTCGCCGTTGAGAGTTGTGCGTCCTGCGGTCGCGCCGATTACGAAACCACGTGTGAGTTGATCGGCAGCAGCCCAGAACCCGTCACCCGTTCTTTGAAAACCAAACATCGAATAGAAGATGTAAATCGGGATCATCGGCACGCCATGTGTTGCGTAGGAGGAGCCCACCGCAGTGAACGAAGCGACCGAGCCTGCTTCACTGATTCCTTCGTGCAAGATCACGCCGGTAGTTGATTCCTTGTAAGAAAGCATCAACTCCCGATCTACCGAAATATAAGTCTGGCCATGCGGTGAATAGATTTTCTGAGTAGGAAAGAGTGAATCCATTCCGAAGGTGCGCGCTTCATCGGGAATGATTGGAACCAATCGAGGCCCAATCACCGGATCTTTAAAAACGTCTTTCAGCATTCGAACGAACGCCATTGTCGTGGCAATTTCTTGCTTGCCACTTCCACGCTTCACCGATTCGTACATTGAATCGCCTGGCTGAGCAAGTGGCTGGGGCTTTACGACGCGCTTCGGCAAAGATCCACCCAACTGCGTGCGACGCTCCATCAGATATTCGAACTCTGCGGAATCCTTACCTGGGTGGAAGTATGGGGGAGCCTTAGCATCCAGTTGAGAGTCGGCAAGCGGAATGCCGAGGCGATCTCGGAAAGTCTGGATGTCTTCAAGAGTCATTTTCTTCATTTGGTGCGTGGAATTTCGACCTTCGAAGTGGGTGCCTAGCCCCCAGCCTTTTACTGTCTTAGCAAGAATTACGGTCGGCTGCCCGGCGTGTTCTGTCGCCGCCTTATATGCAGCATAAAGTTTGCGGTAATCATGCCCGCCGCGCCGAAGTGCCCAGATCTGATCATCGGACCAATCAGCGACGAGCTCCTTGGTGCGAACATCGCGTCCAAAGAAATTGTCACGGACGAATCCGCCATTTTCGGCCTTGTATGTTTGGAAATCGCCGTCGGGCGTCACGTTCATCAAGTTGACGAGTGCGCCGTCGCGATCGGCCGCAAGCAACGGATCCCATCCACGTCCCCACACAACTTTGATGACGTTCCAACCTGCGCCGCGGAAGAATGATTCAAGTTCTTGAATGATTTTCCCGTTACCCCGAACGGGACCATCTAACCGCTGCAAATTGCAGTTGATAACAAAAGTGAGGTTGTCCAGTTCTTCGCGAGCAGCCAAGCCAATTGCGCCTAATGTTTCTGGCTCATCAGTCTCGCCATCACCCAGGAACGCCCAGACGTGTTGCTGGCTCGTATCTTTGAAGCCACGCGCATGCAAATACCGATTGAAACGTGCTTGGTAAATTGCATTAAGGGATCCCAGACCCATTGAAACGGTTGGGAACTCCCAGAAATCCGACATTAAGCGGGGGTGTGGGTATGAAGGTAAGCCGCCACCTGGATGTGAAAGTTCCTGTCTGAAGCCATCTAATTGATCCCCAGTTAGCCGGCCCTCCATGAATGCGCGTGCATACATACCCGGGCTGGCATGGCCCTGGTAGTAAATCTGGTCTCCGCCGCCGGGATGTTCTTTCCCCCGAAAGAAGTGGTTAAAGCCAACTTCATATAGTGCTGCTGAGGAGGCATAGGTTGAGATATGTCCACCAACTCCGATGCCGGGCCGCTGAGCTCGATGAACGAGCATGGCCGCGTTCCACCGGATGAAGGCACGAATCCGACGTTCAATCGCTTCATCGCCAGGAAAATCGGGTTCGCGCTCCGGAGGGATCGTGTTGATGTAATCAGTGTTTCGAAGGCTAGGAACGCCAATATTCCGTTCAGCCGCCCGTTGGAGCAGGCTTAACATCAAATAACGGGCGCGGACGGGCCCAGCGTTGTCCAGTACCGCGTCGAGGGAGGCTCGCCACTCGGCAGTCTCTTCGGGGTCGATATCAACCAATTGGCTGGGTATTCCGCTGGTAATCAAGGGTGCTCGCTCCGGGTTGGCCACGTCTCTACTCACATTCACCTATCTTTCCCTAGCCCATGCGAATAGTCATATCTTCCTCAGATCTTCCGGAGCACCGGTTTGCCAGAAATTGGATCGGGCTAGGACTTGCGCCGGGCGCCGTAAGTCGGTGGACTATCCCTCGCGGAGTTTTGCTAAGCCGCTGGGCGCCACCCGGTGCTCGAAGGGTTGAGGAGGCTAAAGTCTTGAGCACGTCCCTGAACACTGCGGGGAATTCGGGCGTAACGATTGCATCGCGGCTCGGCATCACGGCCGGATCGCTTGTGCTTGAACTCGGACGCCAAGACGACAGTGACGAAGCGCTCCGCGCCCAGATCACCGAAGTCTCTGGCTCTCCACTTTTGGCTGACGATCAAGAAGAAGTTGTTGACATTGTCATCATCTGGTGGCGCGATGACGATGGCGATTTAGTTGACACTCTCGTCGATGCACTTACTTTTCTGGCTGCTGGAGGAATCATCTGGGTCTTCACGCCCAAGGCTGGTCGTCCCCGGCATGTTGAGCCCAGCGACATTCAGGAAGCAGCGCCAACCGCCGGTCTTTCCCAAACATCGTCCTTAGCCGTGGCTGCTGATTGGACGGGCACTCGTTTGGTCGCGCCTAAATCTTCTCGCCGCTGATCGGCCAATCGCTAGGGAGGATCGCGGGTTTCGATTGGCGTGTGCGTGACCTGAATGCCAGGATTCAGGCTTACGCATGAGAGGAAAGCAGATGACACTATCCGTTGGAGATCTCGCACCTGATTTCGAGATCAAAGATCAGCACGGTCAACTCGTGAAGTTATCTTCGTTTCGAGGCGATAAGAACGTAGTTATAACTTTCTATCCGTACTCATTTACGGGCACGTGTACCGGGGAACTCTGTGCTCTACGCGATGATCTGGGCTCGTTCCAAAATGAGAAAGTCCAACTTCTTGCCATCTCTTGCGATTCACCATTCTCGCAACGAGTTTATGCAGAGAAAGAGCGCTACACATTCCCAGTTCTCTCTGATTTCTGGCCACACGGTGCGGTCGCCAAGGCGTACGGAGTCTTTGACGAGAAGAAAGGCTGCGCTCTCCGCGGCAGTTTCGTTATCGATAAGGCGGGCGTGATTCAGTTCGCTCTAGATAACGGGATGGATGCCCGCAACCACGAGGATTACAAGACGG
Source organism: Actinomycetes bacterium (assembly GCA_025355805.1). Lineage (GTDB taxonomy): Bacteria > Actinomycetota > Actinomycetes > Nanopelagicales > Nanopelagicaceae > JANXYY01. The sequence goes on along the minus strand of JANXYY010000112.1, from coordinate 4,486 downwards.
CACTTGCGAGCCTCTAGGCTGTGCCTTTGTTCGACCCGCTCGCTTGACCGATCGGGTGCTTAGCTCAGCGGTAGAGCGCCTCGTTTACACCGAGGATGTCGGGGGTTCGAAACCCTCAGCGCCCACTCAATTTTCGGCTTATCCGAGCGTTCTCAACGCCAAAGGGTGGGCTTGGTGAACCAGCCACGGACGCAGACTTCCACCGGGGTATCCCAAGAACAGACCGATTCGTGGGTATTGCCTCGGTGCTTGACGGGCCGGGCTGGTGTTTGACGAGGAAGGGCCAAGCCGGCGCGATCGGTGCATTGATAAATAATTAGGCCAGATACGCAGTTGTCCTGGAACCAAATTCGCTCCGGGATCGGTGGAGTTCGTCGGTCGAATTGCAGGTAATAGGACTATGAATTTTGGCGCTCGAGGAGCGCGAGGGTCGTGGGATCTTGAGTTGTTGGACGACGCGGAAGCCGAGCGGCTCGTCCCTCGCGGCGGCACTCCTTGCTGGAGCCCCGCATGACAACTGGCCCCCTCGCTATGCCATCCGGGGATGTGCATGACAGGTTCTTAACTACGCCTGGGAGATCGAGGAAAGAGGGCCACCGATCGAATATTCAACGAAAGCCGAATTGCGTAAAAGCAGTCAGATGCAACTGGTCATTTTCAATCGACAACTTTTCCTACTCTGCTTGGAATGTGATCTAGGTAATAGGCAACGTGTGACACACGTAATAGTCAATGTGTGTGACGTAAGTAATAGTCAAGAAAATGTGTGACCAAGGGAATAGCCAAAACGACGTTATTCCTTTTGAAAATCAACTTTTTGTGAGTTTGCAGTGCGAAGATTCTCTCATCAGGAACAAGTAATTAATCAAGGGGAGAAGAAGAATTCAATGAACACAAATCGCAAAACTAAATTTGCGAGAGCAATCGTTGTTGCTGTTGCTCTAAGCGTGGTCGCAGCAGTGGGCACGCCTGCAAATGCTGCTACTACAACCATCAGTTGTTACAAGGGAACCGCTGTGAAAAAAGTTAGCGGTATCAACCCAAAGTGTGCGGTCGGATGGACAACTAAGAAGCCAGCAACCAAATCCAAAATCGTTGCCTTTGCTGCAACTTACAAGGGTGATATTGCGATGCTCTGGAGTTCGAGCGACGTAAAAGCCACATCGGTGACGGCCGTCGGTACCGGACAAATGGTCGGGCTTTCCCGATTAACGGGTACTGGATCGGCAACACCCTCAAACCAATGCGACGGATTCAAAGGTTCAGGAGTTCTAAGCGGCGGCGGCAGTACCTTAAAGGTGAGTTTTGATTCATCCGCTAGGGCATGTGGCGATGCAGCAGCAGCTCCGAGTGACGTCAGTATCACTGGAAGTGCATTGATTTCGGGTGGCACCGGGAAGTTTGCGGGAGCCACTGGAAAACTAAAAGTCACTGGATCCTTCACCGTCAAATCCACCGAGGCGGGCACAACTGAGAAAAGTGCTCTAACTCTGAAATTGTCCGGAAATATCACTACCAAATAGTTCTCACACCAAAGTTGCAACCGAAACAAGGAGGAGAAACGGAATGAAACGATTTATTTCGAGCATGGTGATTGGTGCCATCGCTCTAGTGGGTGGCGCAGTGATTGGAGCGCCCGCATATGCGGCCACGGCTCCAACGTTGGTGCTATCTGGTGGGAGTGCCGTCTTCGGACTAGATCCTGCATTCATCACCGCTACAGCCAGTACGGCAGGGTTGGTTAAGTTCAGCGCAGTCGGGACAGTCATCAAGAGTTGTGAAGCGGTTCCAACAACAACGGTGGCGCCATTTGTTGCAAAATGCACGTGGCTTCCCGCAGCTCCTGGACCCACTGTTCTTACTGCAACCCTTACACCCACTGATGCCGTCAACTTCACCTCAGTTGATGCGGCCCCGTTAACCGCAAAGGTAGGTATTCCCGTCCAGGGAGTAATTTCACCTGTCTACGTTTACGCGGACACCGTTTTAGCCGGCGGATCTTCTGGTGTGCTCGCTCCACGATTCGGGGTTACTTGCGCCGTGACAAGCCAGTACATTCTCGGTCAGACGATCGTCTTCCGGGTTTATGGAAATGACGCAGATCGTGCAGGAGCCGTTATGGATCCGACCAACACTGAGAAGGTCTTTATCACGGTCGCGGGCGTTACCGACCCGATTGCTCTCTCATATGGAAACCACAGTGGTGTTGCATTCTGGAGCGGAGTGCTGAAAACCGGGACTGCTGCAGGCCTCTACAACACTTTGGGCATCATTAACTTCAAAGTGACCATGGTTGCCACTGGTCTGAACACCACGAAGGTTCTAGCTGCCAAAATGGTGAAGAAGGTCGTAAATGGCAAAGTGGTTAAGAAGAAGGGAAAAATTGTCTACGTACCCGTTGCCTACTACAAAACGGTAACCGTGAGTCCTGCACTTCCAGGCGCGGTTGGTACTTGGCAGTCAAACTTCACGCCAAATTCACAATTAACTCTCTACGCCGTTCCAACGGCCTGACCTAACTCAGATGAAAATCCTTGAAGTCCGAGCTGGTGAACTCGTTCGTCAGCTCGGACTTCAAGAAAAAACAAATATTTCTCATGGAGGAGAAAAAAAATGAACACTAAATTCTTAACACGGGCCCAGAGCACCACTGTTCTCCGAATGTGCGTAGCGTTGATTATGCCATTGGCAATGATCACCCCTGCCCACGCCGCTGATACGGCTCCAGTAACACCAACGATTTTGACGGCACCTTCGGGAATCCCGGATGTAGCACCACTGCCCTTCACGGGCGTGACCTCCGCGGCATTTACGACTCCGGAAAATGCGGTAAATCTCAACGTTGACCCGAGCCAAGGCGTAGTCGGTCAGGCAATGACCATTTCCGGAAAAGGTCTTCCCGCGAATGTGACGATGCCACTCACCTGGTCGACCGCAGATGGAACATGGGTCACCGATATTCAACCGAATAGCGTGAATTACTTGGGCACCAAATACACGAAGTACAGCGTCGATATGGCAACCGTGACCACTGATGCCAGTGGGGCATTCAGCTACAAGACCACGGCGCCTTCCGACTTTGGCGGCGTCCATGACATTTATGCCGTCCAAAATGGCGTCGCCATCGCACACGGCGGTTTTCAATACAGGCGGACCCTAACGATTTCGCCCTCGAGTGGTCCGATTGGAACACCGATTACTATTACCTACACCGGCATGGGTGCGAGCCTCTACACCGCCGGCGCGGCCGTGCATTGGGATAACAGTTACGCAGGGGAAATGCAGGCGCTGTGGACCCGCGGTACTGGCAAGGTTGTCATCAGGGCCGCTGGACCGGTCGGGACCCACTTCGTGGAAGTCAAAGATGCGATTACGTTCGCGTATCTCAACGTACTTCAATCCCCGGTTCCCTTTGCAAATGGAGGCAAAGCGTTCTTCAAAGTCACCAAAGACATTGGAGCGCCAAAGCCATCCATCACCTGGCCGTCAGTGGTAGAACCGACCGTTAGCCAGAGGACCACACTTTCGAAGGCCGGTCTCGATCCCAACACCACGGCGGTTGCAACACTTACACCAGCTAGCGGGCCTATTAACACTAAGACAACGATCAACGTCTCAGGTTTGACGACAACTGGAACTCATCAAATCGTTTGGGCAACGGTAGTTGGTAACCGCGTGAACTGCACCGGCACCTGCTGGTCGTATAACTCAATCCCTCTAGGATCGGCGGAGGTAACCAGCGGTGTAATCAAGAGTGAAGTTACCATTCCTGATCATCTAGGTGGTTGGCACGTGATTCAGGTCAAGAAGGGTGATGTGATTGAAGCTCAATCGTCTTTCTACGTAAAAGAGAGCATCATGCCGTTCCTCGATAAAGCCGGCAAGGTGATTGGAATGGGTCTAGCCAAGTCTGATCTATCCGGCTCACCAGAGGCCTTTGCACTCGGTGGTGCTGGCGTTCCGTCCACCAAATTTAAAGCTGGCGAAGAGTTCACGATTAGCATTAAGGGTGTTGGCTGGACGCAACTTGATAACACCTTGGCAGTCACATACGACAACAGTTACATCGGCTATGGGTGCGGCTTCAACTCCAACGGTTACATGGTTGTTCGCCTCCGAGCCTCAGGCGCTCCGGGAACGCACATCATCGATCTCCATCCGTTGCTCTACACGCAGCAACCATCATTTGCCAATACTCCCTATGGAATGGTGCCCGTGCTCTCATCCGATCGTGACTTTGCCGGGTTAGCGCTTGGTTACCAGATCCCCGTTTTCCACTTTGCGATTACCGTCGTTAAGTAGAAATTAGATAAAGAAAAAGTAGGCATTCCAGGATCAGAATTAAAGCCTCGCCTCTCGTGTTCCGAGGGGTGAGGCTTTAATTCTGATCAAGCGTGCAACGGACGTAGGCAACCACCAGTTCCAACGGCCAAGCAGCACCATTGCGCTAGGTAGCAGAAGACCTCGAATTATGGTGGCATCGACA
>JANXYY010000076.1 GCA_025355805.1 Actinomycetes bacterium | reverse complement strand
CTACCAACATCGTGTCGACCAAACGGTCCCCATTGAAGATACCTGGGGCGCAATAAAAGCAGCCGTTGAGAACGGCAAAGTGCGTTACCTCGGGATCTCAGAGGCAGCACCCGCAACGATTCGGCGAGCAAACAGCGTCCATGATCTGGATGCGGGAGATTTCCGTCGACACAGCCCCCGCTTCCAAGGGGATCATTTCGCAAAAAACTTAGAACTCCTCGCTCGAGTGAGCGAGATCGCAGCCGAGAAGAAGATCGCCCCCGGAACGAAGCGCGTTCGTTATCTCGAAGAGAATGTTGCAGCGGTGGACGTGGTCTTGACGCCTGAAGATTTCGCACGAATTGATGAAGCCGCTCCTGCAAGAAGCACCGCAGGCGAGCGATACGGCGACATGTCGAGTGTGAACCTTTAGAGCATTTTAAATTGGTGCACTGCTCAACTCGCTCAGCGGAACGTTTTCGTCGCCAAGGGCAGTCAGATCTAGTTTCTTCCCTGACGCAATCATCAATTTAATGTCCTTGAAGACCTTGGCGATGTTCACGGTTAACGCTGCACTCAGCACACCGTCGTGATGATAAAACGCGATGAATTTGCGCCCCTCTAAATCTCCTCGGATTACTACTTCATCATCACTTTCCGAATGGCCGACATACTCAAGACTGACGTCGTACTGATCGGAATAAAAATATGGTAGTCGATCGTAAATCTGATGCGGTCCCACAGCATTTTCTCCGGCCGCAGTGCCTTGGTAACGAGCGTTGGCCCAATGCTCAACGCGCAGTTGCCGTTTGTAATGGGGATGCCAGGCGCTTGCTACATCGCCAGCCGCGTAAACACCAGAAGCGCTCGTCTCCAGATTCCCATCAACTACGATGCCATTATCGACTTTGAGGCCAGCAGCAACTGCCAATTCCACTCTCGGATCAGCGCCAACTCCGACGACAACGACGTCGGCCCTTTCGATGGACCCATCCGCAAGGAGAATTTCCTCGACCAACTTGCCGCCACGTATCTCGGATACGCCAACGCCTAGCCGGAGATTAACGCCATGGTCACTTTGGAGTTGTCGAAAAACGCTCGCGACCTTTTCACCTAAAACTTTTTGAAGAGGGAAGGGTTCCGGTCCGATAAGCACTACTTCCGCCCCCATCATGCGCGCCGAGGCGGCGACTTCTGAGCCAACCCAACCAGCACCGATAATGGCGACTCGTCCGGCGCCCTTGATGGCCGCATTCAAATTTGTCGCGTCGTCAACTGTCCGGAGATAGTGAACACCATCGAGATCGGCGCCCGCGATTTTCAGTTTTCGCGGTGCGGCACCCGTCGTGAGAACTAAAGCGTCGTATCCAATTGCCTTGCCATCGGAGAGTTCTAATCGCCGAGAGGGCAAGTCAATTTTCAGAACGCTAACGCCGGTAACGACTTCAACTTTTTGATCTGTGTAGTAAGCCGCGTCATGCACCTGTGTGGAACTCGGCTCAGCTTCGCCTCGAAGAACTGCCTTAGACAGTGGCGGTCGCTCGTAGGGTGGCATCTGCTCTTCGCCAACGATGAGGATCCGGCCTTCGAATCCACGGCCTCGAGCCCCTTCCGCTGCCTTAGCGCCAGCCAGACCGCCACCCGCGATTACGAGCGTACTTTTTGCATCCATGACAACTCCTCCGTTGGCCAGACCGTGCACCCTGAACTCTGCCGGACAGATTACCTGCCGTTACCTCCGTGGGAGCAGCGGGCGGGTGTCGAAATAACTCGCCAAGCGGAAGAGTGTCAGGGCTGCTAAGAAGAGGCCGAAGTCGCGCAGAGCCACGTCATAAAAGCCGGGGATCAGAAGTAAGTTCACGATGATCCCTGCCAACCATGCCGCGACGAGGAGACTTCCATACTTGGGTCGGATAGCCACAACGAGACCGGCGACAACCTCAATCACCCCGACCGCGTACATGGCCTGGTGTGCGGTCCCCGGGATAATCCGATCCAGACGCGGCGCAAGATACATGTCCCAATTGACCAGAACGTGTGCGAATTTATCAAGGCCAAAGACGATCGGAGCGACCGTGAAAGCGATCCTGAGAAGAGTAAAGGCCTGGTAGACGGGGTTGCTCCAGTCGTGAATCTGGCTTGAGTCGAGAGTTTTGCGGCGATCTATGTCCATGGTGCTCATGTGAATACCTTTCTAAAAGTAGTTGTATATGCTTATAGAACACCACAGGCTCTATTCCGTCAAGCAAATTATGTTTTAGAATGGCTCACATGGACCTCGATAGCTTCGACGCACAGGTAAAGGGGGTGGCCGCCCTTGAAAATCTCTTGAGCCGGCGTGTCTACGACCTAGTGATCGAGCGAGGCTGGGCGAGCCGCGACGAAGCCGCCGCCGCCCTTGACTTAGCTCGCTCGGTTGCCGCATTTCACCTGGAAAAGTTGGTCAAGTCAGGGTTGTTAAAGGTTCGCTTTGAACGACTGTCGGGAAAACGTGGCCCTGGAGCCGGTCGTCCGACAAAACTGTATGGACGCTCGGATCGAGATTTTGATCTGTCGCTGCCGCCACGACGCTACGACCTCGCTGGGTCATTACTAGCCGACGCCATCACGCGCGCAAAATCTGAAGGAACCCCGATCGGTGAAACGGTCGCGCAAGTCGCACGTGAAGCGGGGCAACATGTGGGTTTCGAAAACTCAGTTGCTGGTGATCGTTCTGTCAATGAAGTCGCGTTGATTCACGTACTACAACGACACGGATACGAGCCCAAGAAACTAGGGTCTCAGATCACCATGCTGAACTGTCCCTTCGACAATTTGGCGGAGCAGTATCGAGAGTTGGTCTGTGGCATGAACTTCGAATTTATTTCTGGTGTTGTTGAAGGCATCGGTGGATCAGAAAAATATACGACGCGATTGCTTCCTGAAACTGGCTACTGCTGCGTTCGCTTAGATGCCAAGTGATATTTTAGCCGTCCAAGTGGAATCAGGGTAACAACGCGCGAAGCGCCAGTTCG
>JANXYY010000040.1 GCA_025355805.1 Actinomycetes bacterium | reverse complement strand
ATACCACCAACAATCATCGCGACTAGTGCAATCGTCAGTGCGACGGCGGCATAACGTGGCATGTGGTGAATGAGCCCCGATAGCAGGACGCCAGTAAATGCGAGAACGCTTCCAACGCTGAGGTCAATTCCACCGGTCAAGATCGTGTAGGTCATGCCGATCCCGAGCACGATTGGGATCGCGGAGGTTCGTACGATGTTGCTTAGATTGCTCGCGGTTAAAAAGTCGGGCTGGAGGAATGCCATTACGACAACTAGTGCTACCAGCAGAAAGAGCACACCTGACCATTCCGGCAGAGAACTAAGCCTGATGCCTGCTCTGCGCTCGCGTTTCACTTTCGTCCTCCCTCTGTCAATGTGTACATCACAACCCCGATCCTGTTGCTGCAGCTACGACTAGTCCTTCATTTGCTTGGCTTCGCGACATGTCGGCGGTAAGACTCCCTGCATGCATGACCAGAATGCGATCTGAAATCTCAAAAATTTCAATTAACTCAGACGATACGGCCAGAATGCTCAAGCCTTCTGAGGCAAGATTCCGAAGTAGTTCATAAATCTCTGCTTTGGCACCTAAATCGATTCCACGCGTTGGTTCATCGAGAAGAAGTACTTGCGGATTTGTTTGCAAGCACCTTGCGATGACAACTTTCTGTTGATTTCCTCCCGAGAGATTTTTAATCGGAGTGTCGATATCGGCACTCTTGATGCGTAACTTGTCAATCCACTCCTTCACTACTTTTGCTTCTTGAGACTTGGAGCGTCTGGCGAGCGGATGTTTATGTTGGGAAAGCAGTAGATTTTCGCGGACACTCATATCGTGAATGGTGGATTTGGTTCGGCGATCATCTGGCACTAAGGCAATCCCAGAATTGAGCGCTTGTCGGGTAGTGGTTCGCACCGTTGCTGATCCAAGTGTGACTTCGCCCCCCTCTCGCGGCCTGAACCCGGCTAGTGATTCGACGAGTTCAGTGCGTCCCGCCCCCGCGAGCCCGGCAAGTCCAGTGATTTCGCCTTTTCGAAGGTCGAACGAAATTTCATTGAAGGCGCCAAACCGGTCTGTGAGCCCACGCACTTGCAAAACGACGGGGCGATTCGCATCTTCGCCAGATATATGGGCACTTTGCGCCGGTCGATTTAAGACCATGCGATCAATGAGCCAATTTTCATCTACCTCGCTTCGAACAGCAGAATCAATCAGTTTGCCGTCGCGGAGGACGGTAAATCGGTCGCTGATTTCCAACATTTCAGACATTCGATGGGAAATTAGTACAACGGCGACGCCCTGATCGCGAAGTTGGCGCACCACGGTGAAAAGCGAGGCGACTTCGTTAGGTGCTAGCGAAGATGTTGGTTCATCGAGCAGTAGAACTCTCGTTTCAAAAGCAAGTGCACGTGCAATTTCAATTAGTTGTTGCTCGTGTAAAGGTAGAGATGCAACTTCACGTTTGGGATCCACGTCGAGATTGAGTCGTTTGAGCAATTGGGAGGCGCGTTTCTCGGTGTCTCGCCAATCGATTCCAAACTTCGTCTTTGTTTGGTTGTGGCCTAAAAAGACATTTTCGGCGATGCTTAAATTCGGTACCAGACTCAATTCCTGGCTCACCATAGTTACACCCAAGCGCATTGCACTTCGGACACTCGGAAATTCTTGGATCAAACCGTCGATTTGAATTTTGCCCTCATCTGGTTGAAGTACTCCACCCAGAATCCGTAGGAGAGTTGACTTACCAGATCCGTTTTCGCCCGCGATCGTGTGAACTTCGCCAGGGAAGAGGAGGAGATCCACATTTGACAAAGCTTTGACGACATCAAAGGACTTGCTGATGCCATGCATGTAGACGCGAGTCATCGCGTTCACCGAGTCACCGAGGTAATTGAGGTTCTCCACGCGATTTAGCGCGATCTCTCATATTCAACAAGCTCGAGTTGATTTCCCCATGGGTCGAGCACGTAAATGATCCGTTGCCCGGCGGCCGGCCCTTCGTTGATTTCGATTGGTCCGGCCAAGAATTTCAACCCAAGTTCTTCGCGCAGAGCAAGCACGGCGTCGAGGTCGCTCACCTTAAATGCTGTGTGATGGCCACCAAGGTCACAATTGAGTGGCGGCGCGGCCTGACGGTCAATTGGTCGGTCATATTGGAAAAGTTCAAGACGGCTTCCGTCAGCCAACTCCAGCATCGCCAGAGTAAAACGGGCATCAGCGACATTCACATGGGCAAGGGACCAGTCCAGGCCGCCGACCGGATCAAAGTCACTTGAATCAAAGGGACCTAATCTGAAAATTTCAGTTGCGCCAAGAAGGGCACCGTAAAACGAAAGTGCCTCTTCAAGATTTGGCACGGTCAGACCCACATGATCAAGGCCTTCAAGACCAGGAATCTTCTCCGTACGTGGCACTAGTTGGCCTCCAAACACCTCGAAATCGTCACCTTGGCGGGAGGATTATGTCGCGTACAGTTAGCGTTCGTCAATCAAGCGCGACATGAGTTTCGAAGATGTTACCGAATCGTCACCCTAGTTTACTGTGGTCAATAGTTTCCGTGGGAAGGTGAGGATTTGATGAGAGAGCTCTTTGATGCCGTTCGGGTTGGAGACCTGACCCTGCCCAACCGGATCGTGATGGCCCCGATGACCCGAAATCGGGCCGAAGTGAACGGCAATCCAAACGAACTGATGGCCCGCTATTACGCCCAACGCTCCTCCTTCGGTTTGATCATCACGGAGGGGACGCAACCGGCGGCCGTGGGCCAAGGCTATTTTCGAACGGCTGGTATGCACACTGATGCCCATGAGGATGGGTGGCGGAAAATCGCCTCGCGCGTTCACGAGGCGGGCGGTCACATATTCGTTCAGTTGATGCATACCGGTCGGATCGGGCACCAGGAATTGACTGGTATCCCTCCCATCGGACCCAGCGCAATCGCGCCCGCCGGCAAAGTTTTCACCGGAAAACGGATGGCACCCTTCGAGACTCCAAAGGCGATGGGCGGCGCAGACATAGAAGCGACGAAAGCCGCTTACGTAGGTGCTGCTCTTCGGGCGATCGCTGCTGGTTGTGATGGCGTCGAAATCCATTCCGCAAACGGTTATCTTCCGCAACAATTCCTATCCGATAATTCCAATCACCGCACCGACGAGTATGGCGGATCGCCAGAAAAGCGCGCCTCATTTGTGGTCGAAATCGTAGAAGCGGTAACCGAAGCAATTGGAGCTGCTCGGGTGGGGATTCGAATCTCGCCTGGAGCCACCGTCAATGACATATTGGAGAGCGAAATTGAGGCCACGTATGGCGCGTTGCTTGATCGACTCTCACCGTTGGGATTGGCTTACTTACACGTAATCAAGCAACCCAGTTTTGATGGAATTACTTTTTCACGCGATAGGTGGAATGGGTCACTAATGGTAAATACCGGAGTTGATGATCAGGACAAGGTGGGATCGGCGAAACGGTTAGTCAAAGACGGAATCGCAGATCTTGTGAGTTTTGCCCGCCTAGCTCTGGCCAACCCCGATCTTCCACGCCGCATAAAGGAATCCCGCCCGTTGAATTCGCCGGACAGAAATACCTTCTACACCAACGAAGAAGCGGGATACATCGACTATCCCGTGCTTACTTAGATGTTTTAGATCCTGCGCGCGGTGTCGCCGGAGGAGTTCTCAGACGTCGGAGTTGAGTACTACGAAGCCATGCGTACAAGCGGAGTCCTTTAGTTGGCTCGTTGGGGAATCGTTCCTCAACTTCTTTTTTGACGCGCCTTGACAGAACAAATCCATCGATGAGGGCGGCCACTAGCGCGACATACATGAAGAAGGTCGCTGCCAGTTTCACTTGAGTGCTTGGCACCGCAGAAAGGGCCAGCACCACAAGTACAACTGGCAAAAAATATTCGCCGACGTTGCGTCTGGAATCAACTGATTCACGGATGAATCGACGCGCAGGGCCTCGGTCTCTGGCCGGCATCGCTCGCTCATCGCCGCGCATGTAAGCCGCGCGTTGGGAGATCCTGGCTGCCTTAGCGGCATCGCGTTGAGCCGCTTTTGCCTCTTTGGTGCTGGCCGGCGCTAGGGAATTGACCTTCCGTTTGGCCTCGGCCTGATTGCGTTTGGGCGTTGGACGGCCCTTCGAATCAGAGCTTTCAGAACTATCCTGAGACATTGCTTCCCCTCGAGTAACTTTCCTATTTTGCTCGGTGCCGACTACAACGCCACCACTCTAGGCGGATTAGGCCAGTGAGAGCATTCGATCCAGGGCGACCTTGGCGTATTTGGCCACCTCAGGCTCAACGATGATTTGATTTACGATTCGCCCTTCGACCAGTGATTCCAGAGTCCAGACCAGATGCGGCAAATCAATCCGATTCATCGTTGAGCAGTAGCAGACCGCCTTGTCGAGAAAGACGATTTGTTTATCGGGATTAGTCTTAGCAAGCCGTTGGACGAGATTGAGTTCAGTCCCGATGGCCCAAGAAGTGCCTGGTGCTGCAGCGGTGATCGTTTTGATGATGAACTCAGTGGATCCCACAAGATCAGCAGCCGTGGCAACTTCGTAGGTGCATTCTGGATGGACGAGGACCTTCACATCTGGAATTCGTCGTCTCACCTCATTCACCGATTCGAGCGTGAAGCGCCCGTGCACTGAGCAGTGTCCACGCCAGAGAATCATTTTCGCTGAACATAATTCTGCTTCAGTCAAACCTCCTTGAGGTTTCCATGGATCCCAAACGACACACTGCTCTAAGGGGATTCCATGTTGCATCACCGCGGTATTTCGCCCAAGGTGTTGGTCGGGTAGGAAGAGCACTCGCGTCCCTTGCTCCAGTGCCCAAGCCAGGGCGGTGCGAGCATTTGAAGAAGTACAGATCGTGCCGCCATTGCGTCCGGTGAAAGCCTTTATGACTGCGGATGAATTCATATAGGTGACTGGAATAGTTCCTTCAGCCAACCCGAGTTCGCCAAGTTCATCCCAACATCTTGCAACTTGCTCACCTGATGCCATGTCAGCCATTGAGCAGCCGGCTGCTAAATCCGGGAGCACAACCTTCTGGTCAGAAACAGTGAGGATGTCAGCGCTTTCGGCCATAAAATGAACGCCACAGAAGACGATGTATTTGGCGTTTGGTCGGGCCGCAGCGGCTTGGGCCAATTTGAAAGAATCGCCAGTGACATCTGCGAAAGCGATTACTTCATCGCGCTGATAGTGATGGCCGAGGATGTAGGCCTGGTCGCCTAGTTTCGCCCGGGCTATCTGTGCTCGCTCGATCAAATCTGGATCGCTGGCTGCCGGAAGTTCGCCCGCGCATGACACCCCGCGCTCGCTAGCTAAATCTTTGCCGCCACCGAGCAGGAGTAGATCTCTAATTGACGTCGTACTCACGCTGCAATTCTGCCAGAGAATCTTTCACCCGTTGACTCCATAGCCGTGGCCACGGATTAGGCCTATGGTTGCGACACATTTCGCGCGACCGTCATTTAGGCGTAGCGTCGATCTTTTAAGCAAAATGGAGGAACCGCGTGACCACCAGCAACGTAAGTAGCAAGGTTCGCACGATCGGCATCATTGGAGCCGGTTTCGCGGGTCTGACTAGTGCAAAAGTGCTCAAAGAGTTCGGATACGAAGTCACGGTGTTTGAAAAGGAAACCGAGGTTGGCGGGGTCTGGACTAGTTCAAGAAGATATCCAGGACTAGGTACCCAGAACGTTCGTTCCACCTATGCTCTCTCCGATTACCCGTACCCAAAAGGGACACCAGAATGGCCAAGTGGCGCACAGGTTCAGCAATATATAGCTGGTTACGTCAAGAAAAACGACCTGGGCACGCACATCAAATTCAACGAAATGATCACCAGCGCCACTCAAGATCCGGCCACCAATGCTTGGACCTTAACTTCCGAATCTGGCGCCACATATAACTTTGACTACCTGATCGTCTGCAACGGCATTTTCTCCGACCCGTTTATCCCAACTTTTGAAGGAGAGGAAACTTTTCTGGCCGCGGGTGGCCGAATCTGCCACACGACCCAGTTCAATAACGCTGAAGATGCTCGCGGTAAGAACATTGTTGTTGTTGGCTACGGCAAATCTTCGTGCGATGTGGCTAACGCGCTCGTCGGAGTCGCCACTTCGACGACGATAGTTGCACGCAAATTGATTTGGAAGGTTCCAAAAAAGTTCAAAGATGTTTTGAACTACAAAATGTTGCTGCTCACCCGGATGGGCGAGGCGCTCTTCCCATATATCGACCGGAAAGGGTTCGAAAAATTCATCCACGGTCGAGGCAAAGTCATCTCAAAATCCATGGTTGGAAGCGTGCAATCGGTCATCACGAGTCAGTTCAAGCTAAATGAGTTGAATCTCCATCCGCACACGGGGCTAGACACCATTGTTAGAAGCACGGTGAGTCTGGCCTCTGATGGGTTCTTCGACAAGATCAAGAGCGGTGAACTAGTTGTAGAACGCGATGCAACGGTGATTCGAATGGAGCCAGGATTCGTTCATTTGTCGAACGGGAAAAAGTTGCCCGCGGATATCGTCATCTGTGGAACAGGTTTCCATCAGCGCGTACCCTTCTTCTCTACAGAGATGCATGCCAAAGTGACCGATGCGCGCGGCAACTTCAGGCTTTATCGCCAAATGTTGCCGCTCAATGTTCCCAATCTGATGTTCAACGGCTACAACTCATCCTTCCTCAGTCAACTAAATGCGGAGATGGGTGCGCTTTGGATTGCCGCCTACCTGAACGGTGGGTTGAAACTGCCGTCCGAGACGGACATGAATCATCACATGAACGCGAGATTGGCCTGGATGGAAGAACGCACCGAAGGCAAGCACGCGAAAGGAACCAACATCATTCCCTTCTCAATGCATAACGTTGATGAACTACTGGATGATCTACATCTTTCGGTCGGGCCACTGGTACACGCTAAGGAGTGGCTGCTGCCGATCGATCCGCGTAACTATGCGAAATTTACGCCGCAATTGCGCAAACGTTTAGGCAAATAACCTGGCGTTATGCCTCTAATAGCGGGATTGCTGGTATCCCTTGCTCTGGTCCCATGGCCGAATAGCCACCGTCGGCCGCCCAATCGGCGCCCGTGACTATGGATGCGCGATCGCTGCAGAGGAACGCGATAACTTCGCCAACTTCTTCTGGGTCTCCAGCGCGCCCAGTGAAGTGAAATGGTGCGGCCACTCGATCTGTTTTAGCTCGGTCGCCCTTGGAAAGTGAATTCATGATGGCCGACCAGGTCCAGCCTGGGGAGACGGAGTTGACCCGAATTTTGTCTCCTGCATAATCCATCGCCATGTTGCGAGTTAATTGCACTAATGCTGCCTTGCTTACCGGATAGGTCCACCGACCAGTTTGCGCGACGCTTGATGAAATGCTCGTCAAGTTCACGATTGCGCCGCCACCGGCCTTGGCCATATGAGGCCGGACTGCCGCGCCAAACATAGCCGCACTCGCCACGTTCACGTTCAAAGTTGAAAGCCATTGGTCGCGCGTACTATCTGCGCCAGCGTCGTTGTACGAGCATGCCAAATTGACGAGTATGTCGATGTGGCCCAACTCGCGAATCGCTCGTGCAACACAGTCCGCGATCGCTACGTCATCGGTGATATCGGCGACCTCAGATATCGCCAGAGCGCCGAGATCGTTAGTGACTCGCGTGAGCCCCGCAGAATCGATATCGACCACCATGACCCGAGCACCATGCTTGATGAGAGTTTTGGCTACTGCTTCTCCAAAGATGGTTGCCCCACCGGTAACCAGAGCGACCTTTCCAGCAAGTTCTCCACTGATTTTTTCAGACATTTCTTGCCCTTCGCTCAATGATCGCGACATCGCCGTTCATACCGTATCCCTTCAGTGCCAAGGTTTTTGCCCAGCGGAAATGGCGCACTTTGGTGAGTTGCCGTGGCACAGGCTCAGGAGTTAGTCTCAAACTCTAATTCTTAGGAGCGCACTTCGTGACTTCCCCAAAAGCAAGTATTAAAATTAGACGACGCGTCGAGTGGGCAGAGACCGATGCTTCAGGGCACTA
>JANXYY010000030.1 GCA_025355805.1 Actinomycetes bacterium | reverse complement strand
GCGAGTGCTTCCCTCTCCTCCATGCATTCAAGGCGCAGATTTTGCGCACCGAATGGTTAGGCGAAGTCGTTCTGCCGATTCGCCAGCACTGGGTTTATCATTTGGACCTTTGATGGAGGCTCTCTCTAACTCGCGGTTGCTGATGAGGCATGATTGGGAAGTGAAGCGGAACAAGAGAAGAAATCCGCGGCGGGAAGGGGCGCAGTGGTTGCGGCACCAATTCATCGACGACCGGGCGAACCCATGCCCACGAAGTGCGCAACGGACGCGAGCGCTCGATCCATGCGTCGCGACGTGAGTTTTCCGTGAACCCAGTCGAGCGAGTCGTACGCACGATCGATTCGTGGCAGCAGCGCCACCGCGTTCCCGGCTTTATTTTTGCCGTCATCAAGAAGTTCGGTGACGACCAAGCGGGAAACCTCGTCGCGCTATTGACCTACTTCGCATTCCTCGCGACATTCCCACTGCTCCTTGCGTTGTCGGGCATCTTGGGCTTCGTACTCAAGGGAGACCCGGCGCTGCAAGCCAGCATCCAAACATCTGCGCTGGCCGAGTTCCCGATCATCGGGGCTCAGTTGAAGTCCCAGCTCGGGGTCGCATCGCTTGGGCACTCGGCCGTGGCGCTGACGATCGGCATTATCGGTGCGATCCTGGGTGGGCGAGGGCTCGCCAACGCTATGCAGAACACGCTTAATAGCGTCTGGCACGTTCGCAAAGTGGATCGGCCTGGCTTCCCGTCAAGTTACTTGCGCACCTTTGCCCTGCTTGGACTGCTTGGTGTCGGTGCCATCGCGACGGCTGCTGCTGCCTCGCTGGCTGGGGCTGGTCAGATGCTTGGATTAAGTGGCATCCCCATCAAAATCCTGGCCTTTGCCGTTTCGACGGCAATCGACTTCGGCCTGTTCTTTGGCGCATTCCGGATTGCCACAGCCAAAATCATTGCCACCCGTGACCTCATGCTCGGTGCAATCTTGTCTAGCATCGCCTGGCAGATTCTGCTCAGCCTCGCCGGGATCATCATCGGCCATGACCTCAAACATGCTCAGGCAATTGCAGGCTTCTTCGGAGTTGTTCTAGGACTTCTGGCGTGGTTTGGCTTACAAGCCGCTGCCACGGTCTACGCCATGGAAGCCGACGTCGTGCGCGCGCGTCACCTATGGCCGCGCAGCATCGTCCAACCGCCTCTTACTCCAGCCGACAAGCAATATCTGCTGGATGCCTCAGCCGTAGAGATTCGCCGACGCGAACAGACGATGCAGGTCGAATTCATGCCTCAGCCCGATGAGAAACAGGCCCCCTCCACCAAAGAGAAACCACCCAAAAAGAAATAATGCTGCGCGTTGAATGGCGTGGAAAGTGAGGTCTCGATTCATGTTCACGTCTCCGCTTGAAAGCGCAATCCTGATCAAAGTTCCGCAGGTCGAATCTCTGGTTGGAAAGTATCGTCGGGACCTGGACCCATCCGCTGAATGGGGCGTCCCAGCTCACGTGAACCTTCTCTACCCGTTTCTTCCACCGTCAGAAATCGATGCCAAAGTGCTCGGGCGTATTGCAACGTGCGTCAGTGGCCATCGGGCATTCGAAGTGCAGTTTGCACGCGCAAATTGGTTCGGTGAAGAGGTGCTCTGGCTTGCACCGGAACCGGAGTCACCGTTTCGAGAACTAACGGCAACATTATCCGGCGCCTTCCCAGAGACACCTCCTTATGGCGGCACTATTTTCGATCCAGTGCCTCACCTCACGGTTGCAGATGGGGCCATGGTTGACCAAATGCGAGAAGTCGAATCGCTAGTGATTGCAGAACTTCCCATTTGGGCTTTTTTTGATTCCGTCAGCGTGATGGTGGGCTCTCCCGAGACCGCCTCTTGGAAAACACTCGTGGATTTTCCGCTCAATTCCGTTTGATTGGCCCGCTCTAGGTGAGGCGACCCGCCGCTCAAGGTGAGGGGACTCGCCGCTCACGGATGGACCAGAGTGAGGAGTGAAGCTTCCGGCGGGCAGGCAACTCTAAACGGCGTGAACGGATTGGTGCCGACGCCAGCAGAGACATGTAACCAAGGTTGGCCGTCAACCCGCGTTAAGCCTCGCGCTCGCCACGTCGGTAAATCACAATTAGTGACCAAGGCTTTTGAGCCACCAGGCCATGGGAGTCGTACTTGGCCACCATGTGTGTGCCCGGCAAGAATTAAATCTGCGTCATCGGATGCCATCGCCGTGAGAACGCGTGCATACGGGGCATGAGTTACCGCAATAAATAAAT
This sequence comes from Actinomycetes bacterium, assembly GCA_025355805.1. GTDB lineage: Bacteria > Actinomycetota > Actinomycetes > Nanopelagicales > Nanopelagicaceae > JANXYY01. Next base: position 2,013 of record JANXYY010000030.1, on the reverse strand, counting down.
CTGCATTCTTCGCTCCGGCGACAACGGAGTAGTGATCGCGATTCAAGTGGGCATCGTCAGTTCCGCGTAATTCGATATCGATACCGCCAAGTTGAGTTCTCGCTGCAGCATCATTGAGATTAAACCAACCACGCGAGGTAAGTGCCGCAGCGAGTTCGTGCGACGGTAAGTCTGCACCGTGAACTGCTTTCTCATCCATGCCAGAATCGGATTCAAAAAGGTAGCGCAAGGGATTTCTGAAGCGTGGCGCAAAGTAGTCGTTGGAACCAAAGACGAATGCGCCGGGAATTTGTAGAAGTGAATCAAGTGCATCAAGCACCACCGCAACTGCGTCATGGTGTGCCAGGTGATCGCCGGTGCTTATAACAAAATCTGGCTTTTCCGCGGATAGTGATTTAAGCCAGGCGACTTCACGTTGCTTCGAGGGCGTTAGGTGAAGATCTGAAATATGAAGTATCCGTATCTCCCTTGCCCCACGAGGTAACACAGGCACGCGAACCCGACGAAGTTGATACATGTGCCTATCGTGCCAGCCAATAGCCAGACTCTGGCAGACTCTAGATATGAGTCTTAAAGAGAGGTTGCAAAGCGACCTTACAAGAGCCATCAAGGGTCGCGACGAGATCCACATGGCCACGATCCGTATGCTGCTGAGTGCGATCACAAATGAAGAGGTATCCGGAAAATCGGCTCGCGTTCTTACCGATTCCGAAGTGATCACGGTCCTAACCCGAGAGGCGAAGAAACGGAAAGAAGCGGCTGAAGCTTTCGCGCTGGGTGGTCGCGCGGACCGTTCGACGCGCGAAAAGGCCGAGGGTGCGATCATCGCCGAATACTTGCCCGAGCAGATGAGCGGTGGAGAACTGGCCAAACTCGTAGCGGAATCAATCGCTGAGGCGGGAGCCACCGGGCCGTCGGCCATGGGTGCAGTAATGAAGATTTTAACGCCTAAAGTCGCAGGTAGAGCGGCCGGCGGGGATGTTGCAGCCGCAGTTAAGGCAGCCCTGGTTTAGTAGCGGATTACCCGGCAAGGGATATCGCCCCTAGCCTTGGCACATGACGGAAGTAATTAAGTGGGAGTACGCGACGGTTCCACTCTTGACCCACGCGACCAAGCAAATCCTCGACAACTGGGGAATCGACGGTTGGGAACTTGTTCAAGTGATCCCAGCTCCAGGTGGTAGCGACCAACTCGTCGCCTACCTGAAGCGTCCGCTCAATTCTTAAAACGGAGGAAATAATGCATGCTGTACTTCGCGAACGCCTGGCTGCGGCCGGATTAACGCTCCCCGAGGTAGTACCTCCAATAGCCGCCTACGTCCCGGCGGTGCAGATAGGCAATCTGATTTACTCCTCTGGGCAACTCCCGATGGTCAATGGCGCCCTTGCGATGACTGGGAAAGTTGGCGCGGGGGTAACTCCGGAACAGGCTAAAGAGATGGCCCAGGTGTGCGCGCTGAATGCGCTGGCGGCGATTGGAACCCTCTGCAATCTTGACGACATCGCGCAGATCGTTAAAGTCACCGGTTTCGTGGCAAGCGCGGCAGGTTTCACGGGCCAGTCAACGGTCATCAATGGGGCTAGTGAACTATTCGGCGCTCTTTTCGGTGATGGCGGAAAGCACGCTCGTTCGGCAGTTGGTGTCGCGGAACTTCCACTTGGTGCAGCGGTCGAAGTTGAAGTGATCGTCGCTCTACGTTGATCCCAACGTTCGCGTTGCTGGCGCGTGCAAATAACCCAGGCGCAATGACGCTTGGCGGTACCAACACCTGGCTGCTTTCGCATGGCACTGGCTCTTACGCTGTAATTGATCCGGGTCCTTTGATGCACGAACAAAAGATCATGTCTTTAACTTATGGTCGGATCTCAGCCATTTTTCTAACACATAGACATGGCGACCATTCGGCGTGTGCCGCTGCGCTTGCTGCGCAATCGCAAGCCCCAGTATTTGCGGCCGATCCACAATTCGCTAGTGATACCAAGACAATTTTATCCGACGAGCAGATATTTAAT